>JAZQUF010000035.1:0-24333 GCA_045631165.1 Acutalibacteraceae bacterium | reverse complement strand
CCTAAAACATAACAGCTCGGGCCGTAAAGCTTGAATAAATCTGGGGATATTTCACGGAGCTTTTTAAGGAAATCGTTAGCGTAAATCTGAATTTCCCACTGAGCTCTTGTACAGCTTCTGAGTCTGAAGAAGAGCATCATTTCTCTCGCATTCATTGTTGTTGCGATATCAACTGTATTACCGCTGAGTACACAGTAGATGAGTACGTTGTCATCATAGTCTTTACCCTTGAGATAAGAGTAAAGAATTTTCATACTTTCAAAAGCATCTTTATAGATCTTTTCAAATTCTGCATCAGCCTTGACTGTTTCAGGTAAAACGTAATTGTTTCTGTTTGCCTTAATGAGATTAGGGATGCAGATATTCTGCATTCTGTGTCTTGCAAAGTGGGTGAGTGTTGAGAGTGATACTCCGTTGAATCTCACAGTACAGTTATAACTTTCCAGCGCTCTTTGTCTTGATGACTTAACAAGTGTATTGAGTATTTTCTGTACATTTTCTTTTGAAGATACAATCTTTTCTATGCTGTCGGTTGAATAGTCACCTTTTTCGATTAGTGCACATCTGGCGATATTCTTTTCACCGTCAGGTGTAACAGAAAGAATCTCGCAACATTCGGCAGAGTGAGTGATGTTTTCATCAGCAGGAATATCAAAATCGGGATCGTCGTTATATTTTGTGCCTCTGAGCTCAAAGTCTGTGAATACACCGGGAGCGTACTCTCTGCACTGTTTGAGAAGTGACACGCCTATTTCATATATCTCTTTGATTTTTCTGCCTCTGCCGTAAATCATAGCTGTGAGTACGTTTACTATTTCTCTGCCGTTTAATGAGCAAAGGAAATTTGAATAGAAGCAGTAGGGCAGTAGGAAACGTGCGTCTTCTTTGGGTACACCTTTTTCGGTCAGATATGAGTAAGCTGAGAAAAGCTTATCCATTGTGGCAATGTACTTATCTTTATCATCATCATTTCTGAATTCAGGCACAAGATAATCGCAGTCTGAGAAGTCAACATAGCGTCTTGATTTGTCAGTGAATGAAGCGAGTCTGAATTCAATCATAAACTGCTCGACAACAACGCTGACGTTTTCAAAAGCAACATTAAAAAATATATGCTCAATTGTTGAAGTATGACCTGATTTTGTTACCTTGCTTATAAGATTTCTGTTTTTTTCTTTATCATGGCTTCTTTCAAAGATTTCAAGGGCAGTACCGCTCTGGGTTGAAATTCTGCCTGCTGCTGCGCATACTTCTTCATTGCAGTCACTGCAGCCGACGATAAAAGCTCCGTATTTCATATTTTCTCTCTCCGTATATATTGTTTTTCTCCTACATTCTAATAAAAAAAGCTTGATTTGTCAATTATAATCGGAATAATTGCGTTTCTTCAGTAAATTGTTAGAAGTTTTTATCGTAAAAACGTTGATAATTTAAAATAAAGTTGATATAATTACTGAGAATATATAATGGGGGTATAATGTAATGATTAAGAGAACAGAAGATATGAAATCAGTTGTTAACGAAAATATGCGCGGTGGTGACGGCAGCGTTAAGATTACTCACGTTTTAGATAAAGGTGAATATAAAGGACAGAGCCGTTTAATCGGTGTTATTACTCTTGAGCCCGGCTGCTCAATCGGTGCTCACGTTCACGAGAATGAAGAGGAAATCTTCTATGTTATGGAGGGTACTGCTACATATCTTGACGGTGAAGAGACTGTTATACTTGGTGAGGGTGACAGCTGCATCTGCCTTGATGGCGAAAAGCATTCAATTGCTAACAGAACTGACAGCACTGTTAAGGTTTTCGCTGTAATTCTTACATACTGATTGAGGTAAGTTATGAGTAAAATGATTGTTATTGACGGTCTTGACGGAAGCGGTAAGGCTACCCAGGCTGAAATTCTTACTAATACTCTTAAGGGAAAAGGATATGAGACTTATACTCTTGACCTACCTTTTTACAACGACCCGTCAAGTACTCTTGTAAAGATGTATCTTGGTGGTGAGCTTGGCGAAAACCCGAATGATGTCAATGCCTATGCTGCTTCAACGTTCTACGCTGTTGACAGATACGCCAGCTTCAAGAAGCATTGGGAAAAGGAATATCTCAGCGATAAGATTATCGTTGCCAACAGATATACAACCTCCAATGCCTGCCATCAGATGACGAAGCTTCCAAAAGAAAAATGGGATGAGTATCTAGATTGGCTTTTTGAATTTGAATATGAAAAGATGGGTATACCAAAGCCTGACGGTGTAATTTTTCTTGATATGCCCACTGATATTTCTCAGAAATTATTATTAAAACGCTATAAAGGTGACGAAAATAAAAAAGATGTTCACGAAAAAGATGTGAACTATCTTATAGCTTGTCACGAGGCTGCTGTGTACGCCGCCAAAAAACTCGGTTGGTGTAGAATTATCTGCGGTAAGGATGGCGAGCCTTTAACTGTTGAAGAAATTTCAAAGCTTGTTGAGCTTGAAACCGAAAGGATGCTTTTCTCAGATGTCTGATTTACACCTTGTAAGTCTTGAAGATAAAAACTGGATCAATGAAATACTCTCACAGGTTGACTTTTATACCTGTGAATACCCCTTCGGCAATATATTTTCTTACGGGGCTAAGATGGACATCTTTGTGGGTGATATCGAAGGGTGTCTTGTTACAAAGTGTGTTTATGACAACTATGTGATGTATTGCTGTCCCATAGGTAACGGCAATATGAAAAAGGCAATTGAATTTATTCTCAGTGACGCTAAGGCTGATGGCAGAGATTTTGAAATTTTCGGTATCAGCCCTGATTCCACCGAGTTAATCAGTAAAGAATTCTCTGATGTTCTTGATGTTTTCCTTGTACGCGATACTTTCGATTATATCTATAGCAGTGAAGACTTAATAAATCTCAGCGGTAAAAAATATCAACCTAAGAGAAATCACATATCCTACTTTATGAAAAACAACAATTGGTTATATGAGAGACTATCAAAGGAAAATATTCCCGAATGTTACGAAATGAGTAAGCAGTGGCTTGAGGGTTCACTCCCGGAATACAGAGAAGAACTTGAGGGAGAACTGAAAATTATAAAGAGAGTCTTTGATCATTATGATAGCCTGGATTATGTCGGCGGTGTTCTCAGAGTCGACGGCAGAGTTGTTGCCTATACAATGGGTGAGCCTGCTTCAAAGGATGTTTTCTGTGTTCATATTGAGAAAGCATTTTCAGATATAAGAGGTGCCTATCCTATGATTAATCAGCAGTTCGTTAAAAATGAGCTGTCCGGATATAAATATATAAACCGTGAGGATGATACGGGTGCTGAGAACTTAAGAAAAGCAAAGCTCAGCTATTATCCTGCCATTCTCGCTGAAAAGTATGAGGCGAAACTTAAAAATGCTGATAACTGATAAAGAAAAATATATTGACTCACTTGTTAGTCTCTGGCAAGAGGTTTTCGGTGATGATGAAGATTATATAAGACTTTATTTTAAAGAAGCCTATTTTGACGGCGAATGCTTTGCAGAGACTCTTGGAGATAAAGTGGTAAGTGCTTTATATCTTCTTAAGTGTATTATTAAATACCGCGGCAGAGTTTATAACGGAAGATACCTCTATGCAGCTGCAACCTTATCCGAATACAGGAGCAAGGGGTTAATGCCAAAACTTATCGAGGAAGCACAGAGATACTGTAAGCATGAAAATCTTGACTTTATCGCTCTTGTGCCCGCTGATGATTGGCTTTATGATTACTACGGCAGATTTGGCTTTAAAGAGGCGATGTATAAATACAAATACCGCATTACTGATGACTATGCAACCATGAGAGCTTACCGTCAGATATCGGACAGTGACGAATTCTCTAAAATAAGAAATACAGCCGACTGTGATATGCTGATTTATAATGATATTGGCTGTAAATATGCTTTTGAGTGCCTTGACTATAGCAAAGTAAGAGTGTTTTATATCGATGATACTTCATATTACGCCGAGGGGGAAGAGCTTCTTTGCTCAGATGTTGAATCGGCTATGAATTTCATTAATAATCTCTCGGGTGAGTCGGTGATATATACAAACTGTCCTCTTGAAAAGGCAGAAAAGATAAGAAACGGTATGATTTATTACCTTAATTATGAACTGAAAAATAAAGAAATTTATATGAATATTGCTTTGGACTAAGGAGAATTAATTATGGTTTATTGTTTTTTAGCAGACGGATTTGAAGAAGTTGAGGCTATTGCACCTATTGATATGCTCAGACGCGCAGGTGTTGAGGTTAAAACTGTTGGTGTATCAGGTGAAGTTATTGACGGAAGACACGGAATCAAAGTTATTCCCGATGTTGATATTAAGGATATTGTCCTTGACAGTAACCTCGAAGCTGTAATTCTTCCCGGTGGTCTGCCGGGTGCTACAAACCTTGAGGAAAGTGCCGATGTTCAGAAAGCTATAGATTTTGCCGTGTCTGAAGAAAAACTTGTATGTGCTATATGTGCTGCACCTCAGATTTTAGGCCACAAGTGTCTTCTTAAGGGGAAGAATGTTATTGCTTATCCGGGATTTGAAGGTGAGCTTGAGGGAGCGGTTATCAGTGAGGATTATGTTGTTCGTGATGGGAATTTTATAACTGCAAAAGGCGCAGGTGTTGCTACGGAATTCGGTCTTGAAATTGTTGCCGCACTTAAAGGAAAGTCTCTTGCCGAGGAAATCGGTAAAGCAATTCAGATGAAATGAATAAACGTGATTTAAGGATTAAATATAAAAAAATACGCAGTTCAATCGAAAATACGTCGATTCTTGGTGAAGGAATGTTTTCACTGCTAATAAACAGTGATATGTACAAAGTGGCTGATACGGTATTGGTGTATTGGTCTGTTGAAGATGAAGCAGATACGCGAATGATAATAGACAGAGCTCTTTCCGATAATAAGCGTGTAGCTCTGCCGAAGTGTATCGATAAGAACGGCAATATGAAGTTTTATTATATTGCGTCTGCAGATGACTTATCGATTGGAATGTACGGCATAATGGAGCCTTGCGGCGAGGATGAAGCCACAGCTTACGGTAATTGCGCAATTTGTCTTGTACCAGGTCTGAGCTTTGATAGGTATGGATATCGCTTAGGATACGGCAAGGGCTATTATGACCGATTTCTGAAAGAATTCGGCGGTATAAGTATCGGACTTTGCTATAACGCTTGCCTTTCAGAGCTTTTGCCGAAAGATGAATATGATATAAAGGTAGATTATATAATTACAGATACAAAAATTTATGATTTAAGATAAAGGAGGAATAAATATGGCTGACAAATTCTATTCAGAAGGTTCAAAAAATAATGGCGCTGCAGGAAGCAACGCCAATGCCGGAAGTCCGAGACCTCAGAATGTGAACCCATATTCAAAAATTCCATCAAAAGGCTTAGGCGATTTCAGTGAGAATATCAGCTCAAGCAATCACGGAAACAGAGGTAACACTCAGCCTCAGAAAAAGTTTGAAGTTCATATAGATAACTTTGATGATTTTGTCGGTATGCCCGAACCTCCCGCTACGCCAAAGGCTCCTGCTTCTATTCCTCAGACACCTTCAAGAAGACCTGTAGCACCGACTACTCAGAAAAAGATCAGCACTGATGCTCCTGTTAAGTCCGGGGTGTCTTCAAGACCCGCTGCAGGTGTCGGTAAGGCTACAAAAGTTGCATCATCGGAGAAAAAGGCTGTTTCTGAGAAGCGGTCAGTCAATCGGGTGAATGAAAAGAAAAATGCACCTCAGAAGAGAGTGCTCACACCGGAGCAACAGGTAAGATTAAAAGCTAAGAAGAGATACAACTTCGTAAAAACTGTGTTAATAGCCTGTGTTTGTGTATTTTTCATTTCTATTATGACAGTGTCTGCTTCAACTATTGCTATGCAGTTTATAAATGATGTTCTTGTTATTGATAAGCATGGTGGTTCAGTTAATGTTGAAATTCCTGAGGGTGCTGAGTTTGATGATGTCTTCAATATCCTTGAGGAAAACGGACTTATCAAGCAGAAAACACTTTGCTATATGCTTCTTAAACTCAGAAATTATCATACAGTTAAATATGAACCGGGCGTTTATTATCTCGACAAGGATGCAGGTGTTGAAATCAACATAGAAACTATAATGACTAAAAAGAGTGGCTCGAAGGGCACTGTACGTCTTACATTCCCTGAAGGCTGGTCTATAGCTCAGATTTTTGAAAAAATCGAAAGATATGAAGTCTGCAGTGCTGATAAGCTTTATGCGAATCTTGATATTGTTGGTAAGCAGTATGAAGTACTAAAGGGCATTGAAGCCGACTCTGACAGATATCTTAAATATGAGGGATATCTTTTCCCTGATACCTATGATTTCTTTATTGATGAAAGTCCGGCTTCTGTACTCAAAAAGCTCTTTAACAACTTTGACAGTAAATGGACAGCCGAATTTGACAACAGAGCCAGAGAGCTCGGTCTTACAGTTGATGAGGTTATGAATATTGCGGCAATTATTCAGCGTGAAGCTAAGGATAGCTCACAGATGGCAACAATCTCAAGTGTCATTCATAACAGACTTTCAGCTGCTTCAACTTACCCATCGCTCGATATGAATTCGACCAAGGATTATATAGCTTCTCTTGAAAAATACAATCTTTTCTCAGAGTTTTATTACGAGCTTTATCTGAGCAGTTATAACACATATAGCACACAGGGGCTTCCTCCCGGACCGATATGTAACCCCGGTATTTCAGCGATTAAAGCTGCTTTGTACCCGGCTGATACAGATTACTATTTCTTTATGCACAGTCCTTCCGGTGATATGTATGTTGCAAGAACTGCTTCAGAGCACAACAAGAATACTCAGTTATACCTTTACGGTTAAAGGATGTTAAGAAAAATGCGGATTAAAATTAAAAAACCTGAGCTACTTGCCCCTGCAGGGGATATGGAACGACTTATGGCTGCCGTTAAATACGGAGCTGATGCTGTTTATCTTGGTGGCACAATGTTTGGTATGAGAGCAGCACCGGCCAACTTCAACCACGAACAGCTTTGCGAGGCTGTTGAGTATTGTCATACACGTGGTGTAAAAGTTTATCTTACTTGTAATGTTCTTCCGAGAAACAATGAGCTTTCTGAGCTTCCGGAGTTTTTGCTCAATGCTCAGAAGGCGGGCGTAGACGCGCTTATTATATCTGATATCGGTGTGCTTGCCATGGCAAAGAAATATGTACCGGATATGGAAATTCACATTTCAACTCAGTCGGGCATTGTCAATTATGAGACAGCTAAGGCGTTCTATGAAATGGGCGCTAAGCGAATTGTTACTGCACGTGAACTTAAAATGACAGAGCTTGCTGAAATAAGAAAAAATATCCCCGATGATATGGATATTGAATGCTTCGTTCACGGTGCAATGTGTGTGTCGTTTTCCGGAAGATGCCTTATTTCAAACTATCTTGTCGGCAGAGATGCTAACAGAGGAGAGTGCGCTCAGCCATGCCGGTGGAAATATACCCTTATGGAAGAAAAAAGACCGGGACAGTATTTCCCTGTTGTGGAAGATGACAGCGGTACCTATATAATGAACTCCAAGGATATGTGTATGATTGAGCATATTCCCGAGATGATTAAGGCAGGTATTACTTCGTTTAAAATCGAAGGCAGAGCCAAGTCGGCTTATTATGTTGCTGTAGTTACCAACGCTTACAGAAAAGCTATTGATGAATATTTCGAGAATCCCTCTGACGATTATAAGCCAAAGCAGTGGATTGTTGACGAGATGCGGAAAATAAGCTACCGTGATTATTGCACAGGCTTCTTCTACGGTGATGTTCACGATGATGCAAATGTCAGCTATAAGGGCGGATACAACCGCGAATGGGACGTTATGGCAATAGTGAAGTACTGGAAAGACGGAACTGCTTATTGCTCTCAGCGAAACAGATTTTTTGAGGGTGATGAGCTCGAAGCTATGTTTGTCGGTAAAGAGCCTTTTAAGGTAATTGCTAAAAATCTTAAAAATGCTGATGGTGAAGCAATTGAAGCGACTAACCATCCTATGATGGATTTCACATTTGAATGCGATATTCCTCTTGAAGATGAAACAATTCTCAGAAAAGATCGTGGCGAAAACGACAGAGTTATAATTTGATAATAAATTATCCCCGAACCGAAGTTCGGGGATTTGCTTTTGCTATAAATTATTCAGCGTTTTTCATTGCTTCGCGCTTTTCGATAACTGCATTATGTATGTCTTCTTTTGTCTTGCCCGTAAGCTTATAGAAGAAGAAGGGTACGCCTGCAAGGAACATCATAAGACCGTGCACGATTGTGTAGAAGAACAGAAGAAGAATTTTTGTTTTTGCGCTCTGTTCAGGCATAGGCACGAGGTCTGTAGGCTGAATATACTGAATGATTGAGTTTTCGCCATAGAGTAAAAGTGGAGCAATTGTACTTGCGATAGTACCGCTGATAAGTGTACCGATACCAATAATAAAGGGGAATGATGCATCGAGACGTTTACCTGTTTTGAGTTCGATATCTTCAAGAACGTCAGCCTGGAACATAAGAGGAAGAAGGTTTGATGCACCGAACTGTAAGCCGACAAGGAACAGACAAGCTATAAATGCAATCATAAGAATTGTCTGCTGTGTCTGGAAATAGAAATAACCGATTGTGAATGCTACAATATTAGCGCAGATTGAGTAGATACCGCTGCCGATATAGAGAACTTTAGCATTGAACTTTTTAAGAAGGAAGTTGATTACAAGCATACCGACTGCTGTACCGATACCGATGGGAAGAAGAATGAAAATTTTCTTTGATGGGTCGCCGATAATAGCGATAGCAAGGAAGCCTTCCATAAATGTTGAGATACCTCTGAAGCTCTTGAGGAACTCCGAAAGAATGATTTTCCAAGCGTGTTTGTTAGTAAGAATATCTTTAAAACCAACAAGGGGGTTCTGTCTTTCGCTTGTATATACAACTCTTTCTTTAACGATATTCATACCGAGAAGCATTGTGATGATACCGATTACACCGCAGAAGCCGGCACAGATAAGATACTGAAGTCCTTCGTTGTCTTTCCAAATGAGACCGATGATAAGAAGGAAAAGCATTGGAGCCGAATTGCCGATAGCTGATGAGATGCTTCTGAATGACATCACCTGGTCGCGTTCTTTTAAGTTGGGTGTAATAACATTTGCAACCATATTGATACTGTTACCGAATGTGCAAAGTACACTCCAGAGAATAGCGATGGTTAAAACGTAAATCATAAGTAAAGTGCCTGAGATACCGGGAGGCGCTATAAATGTAAGCATCATTATAATGCCCATAGGGATTGCGACTAAAAGAGCGAGTGGACGGAATTTTCCGCCTTTACCCATTTTTCTTCCGTCTATGTACATAGCTATAAAGAAGTTGAGGACAAAAGGTACGATGCCGACAATTGCATTGAAAAGTGACATCTGTGATTCTTCGAGTTTAAGCACGTTAACGAGATAAGTGTGTCTGTTTGCACCGACAGTACCTGTCATGGTTGTGTAGAAAAATACACCCATCAGATAGAGTATAAACTCACCAGCTTTGACGTGTTTTTGGTTTTCCGGTCTTAATGTTGTGTTTTCCATAGAATTTCTCCTTTGACAATTATGTGTTTATTATACAGTTCATCTCTTTTTATGTCAATAATTAATGTGCAATATATTTATTAGTTATAATTAAATTAATAACTTAATATGTTTAAATTGTAAAATAGCATAAAAAACTTGAAATAATCATATAAATAGGTTATAATAGTCACATAAAATTATATAAGGAGTACAGAGAGATGAAAAAGATTATCTGCAAAGTTGAGTATGATACTGAAAATGCAGAGCTTGTAAAGAAGTACACAAGCGGCAATTTCGGTGATGCTGACGGTTTTGAAGAAAGTCTTTATGTAAAAGCCGACGGTAAATATTTCCTTTACACAAACGGCGGCGAAGACTCAATCTACAAAACAGAAAACATCACAAGAATGTCAGCTGCTAAAGCTCAGCAGTGGCTCGACGACCACAATGCTTAATTGATTATTACAGGCGGTAAATTTTACCGTCTGTTTTAATTTTACTACTGCATATACTGTTATTGGTGATGAATTTATGTATAAGCAGTTTGAAGAAAAATTAACAGAAATATCTTATGACAAATTTGGCAAGAGCATAAAAGAACTTGATAAAGAAGAACTTTATAGTGTTTTAGGCAAGCTGATAAATGAAAAATGTGACTTCCATCGTAAAGAACCCGAAGGTAAGCAGGCTGCTTATTTTTCTATAGAGTATCTTATCGGCAAGCTTTTATATTCAAATCTCTACAATATGAAAAATACTGATTGTGTAGAGAAGGTGTTAAAGGATAACGGTCATAGCTTATCGGAGCTCGAGGATATAGACGATTATGCATTCGGAAACGGCGGTCTCGGCAGGCTGGCGGCTTGTTTTCTGGACTCTGCCGCCTCTTCTGAGATTCCTCTGGACGGCTACGGAATCAGATATAAAAACGGCTTATTCAGACAAAGCTTCGCCTCAGACGGAAGTCAGCTTGAAGATGCAGACAATTGGCAGAAAATCAATGACGCCTTCGCTATTAAAAGAGAAGATGAAGTAGTCAATGTTGAATACTCTGATTACACTGTTAAAGCAATTCCCTTTGATTACAATATCATCGGATATAACTTTAAAAGAATAAATACTCTAAGACTTTACGAGGCGAGAAAAGGCAGCTGCAGTGAATCTGAAGCAGAAAAGATTTATGAACATCTTTATCCGGACGACAGTACTATTGAAGGTAAAAAGCTGAGACTTCGCCAACAATATTTTTTAGTAAGTGCTTCGCTCCAAAATATAGTCGGCAAATACGGTCTTGAGGGACTCGAAGATAAAATAAAGATACAACTTAACGACACGCATCCTATTTTAGCGATACCCGAGCTGATTAATATATGCATAAAGCAGAATATGGAATTTGATAACGCGCTTCTAAAGTGTCAGAAAATTTTCGCATATACCAATCACACTGTTATGCCGGAGGCTCTCGAGGTATGGGACAGTGAGCTTCTGAGAGAGATTATCCCTCAGGTTTACGGAATTATAGAGAAGATCAATGATCTGCTTTTATTTCAGCTCAGTAATAACAAAGAGGTGTCCTTTGAAGACTGCGCAATCGTTATTGACGGTAAAGTCAGGATGGCGAATCTTGCTTGCTATGTCTGCTCACACATAAACGGTGTTGCAGGCATACACACAGAAATAATCAAGAAGGATACCTTGTCGCAATGGAACAGGCTTTATCCTGAAAAGTTTAACAATAAGACAAACGGAATTACTCAACGCAGATGGCTCGGACTTTGTAATAAGCCTTTGAATAATTTCCTTTCAAAGCTATGTGGTTGTGATATAATTGAGCAGACAGAAAACATCAAGCGTCTTGAGATGTTTAAAAATGACAGCGAAGTATTAAAAGCGCTTTATGACATAAAGCTCAGAAATAAAATAACTTTATGCCAATATTTAAAGAAAAATTATAACATCAGAATAAATGAAAACAGTGTATTTGTTGTTCAGATCAAGAGGATTCACGAATATAAGCGACAGCTTATGGCGGCTTTCGGTGTAGTTCATCTTTATCTGAAAATGAAAAAGGGTGAATACAGGCATCTTCCTGATGTTACGTTTATTTTCAGCGGTAAAGCGGCGTCGGGATACGGGATTGCTAAATCTATTATTAAATATATTAATAGTATTTCAAAGGTTATAAACGGGGACTATGATATAGGTGACAGACTCAAAGTGGTGTTTGTTCCGAATTACAATGTTTCGGTGGCAGAAAAAATTATACCTGCAGCCGACATTTCCTTGCAGATTTCCCTTGCAGGCACAGAGGCTTCGGGCACCGGAAATATGAAGCTTATGATGAACGGTGCGGTTACCCTTGGCACCTATGACGGAGCGAACATCGAGATCTGTGAAAAGGCAGGCGAGGAGAATAACTATATTTTCGGCTTGCGTGAATATGAAGTAAATACACTTAAGGGTGAATATGATCCCGAAAAGATTTATAATGACGACCCTGAAATCAGAGCTGTTGTCGACACACTTGTGAGCGGAAAATTTGGAGAAAGATATGGCTTTAAAGATATTTACGATTCGCTTATAAATGGTGAAAATCCTGACAGATATATGGTTCTTGCTGATCTGAAGGCGTATATACAATGCCTTGAAAAAGCTCTCGGTGACTACAAGCAAACAGAGTTGTTTTCAGCGAAATGTCTTATGAATATTGCGAATTCATCGTACTTTTCATCAGACAGAACGGTCAGAGAATATGCTGAGGATATCTGGTTTAAAGATTGATTGGTGGCTTCAGAGGAGCATTTTGCCTCTGGAGCCGTTTTTTAAGCTAAAAAAGTTAAAAAAATTTATTAAAAACAGTTGGCAACCTTTGATTTTTGTTATATAATATATTGGTATAACTATGTATATGCGAAATTTGGAGGTGACCATTTATGGCATTCAGATATTCGGTTTCTCTTGCAAAACTGCTTAAGGATAATCCCTTTGAGATTCTTTATATGCCAAAGGATCCGTCAGAGATTTTTATATCCTCACGTGATGTAAACAGACCCGGTCTGATTCTTTCCGGTTATGAAAATTTCTTTGACAGTGGCCGTGTAAATTATCTCGGCAGAACAGAGATTGAGTATATTGATTCATTTACAGGCGATGAACGAATGAGACATGTTGACTTGTTTATGTCAAAGAAGCCTGCTTGCGTTGTCGTAGCAAGAAGTCTTCCTTGTCCCCATGAGCTTCTCGAGCTTGCAAAAAAATATGAAGTACCCTTGCTTCGTACCAATGAAACAACGTCAGGCTCAATGGCTGCAATTATTGCTTATCTTAATATTGAGCTTGCTGAAAGAATTACAAGACACGGTGTATTTGTTGAGGTATACGGTGAAGGTGTGCTTATACTTGGTGACAGTGGTGTAGGTAAGAGCGAAAGCGCTGTTGAGCTTATTAAGCGTGGTCACCGTCTTATTGCTGATGATGCGGTTGAAATTAAAAAGACAGGAACAAAGACCATTGTCGGCTCAGCTCCTGAAAACATCAGACACTTTATTGAGCTTCGCGGTATCGGTATTATCAATGCCCGCAGAATCTTTGGTATGGGTGCTGTAAAGACATCAGATAAAATTGATATGGTTATTCAGCTTGAACCCTGGGATAGTGAGAAAGTATACGACAGAATGGGCCTTGATAATGAATTCACAGAAATTCTTGATGTCAAGATTCCTTATACAGTAATACCTGTTAAGCCCGGTCGTAACCTTGCTGTAATTATAGAGGTTGCAGCTATGAATAACCGTCAGAAAAAAATGGGATACAATGCCGCAAGAGAGCTTATGCATAATCTTGGCATGACAGATGATATAATGCCACAGGAAGATGAAATCAAAATGTGGGGAAATTTTTAAGAGGTGAATAATATGTACAGAATTGGTGTAGATTTAGGCGGAACAAACATTGCAGTTGGTCTTATTAACGATAATTATGAGATTATCGCAAGATCAAATACAAAGACAAACATTCCTCGTCCTGCAGAGGAAATCTTTGCAGATATCGTTAAGTGCGCTAAAGACGTTGTTTCTAAGTCTGGTATTGATATGAGTGAGGTTGCTTCTATCGGTATCGGTACTCCCGGTTCATGCGATAAGAAAAACGGTGTGATTCTTTATGCTAACAATCTTTATTTTGACAACGTACCTGCTGCTGAGCTCGTAAACAAAGAGCTTCCTGGTATTCCTGTTTACATCGAAAACGATGCTAACTGCGCTGCTCTCGGTGAAGCACTTGCCGGTTCAGGTAAGGGTAAAAAGAGCTTCATCGCTGTAACTCTCGGTACAGGCGTTGGTAGCGGCATTGTATTTGACGGTGAAGTGCTTACAGGTTGCAACGATGCAGGTGGTGAGCTTGGTCATATGACAATTAAGTTTGACGGTGAGCCCTGTAACTGCGGCAGAATCGGTTGTTGGGAAAGATATGCAAGTGCTACAGCTCTTGTAAATCAGACTAAGGCTGCAATGCTCGAGCATAAAGACAGCGTTATGTGGCAGCTTGCTTCAGGTGATGTCGAAAACGCGGGTGGCAGAACAGCTTTTGATGCTATGCGTATCGGTGATAAATGGGGCAGCGAAGTAGTTGACAATTACATCAGATACATAGCTGTAGGTACAACAAACATCGTAAACATTTTCCAGCCTGAAATGATCTGCTTTGGCGGTGGTATCTGTAACGAAGGCGAAACCCTTCTTGCGCCTATCAGAGAGCATGTGGCTAGAGAACGCTACAGTAAAAAGCAGGAAGTTCAGACCGAAATCTGCCGTGCTACTCTTGGTAATGATGCAGGTATTATCGGTGCTGCTTGCCTCAAAGACTAATTTTTGGAGGTCATCTTTTTGACTAATACAATTAAAAAGTTCGATTTATATAACATTTCTTATAAAATCGACGAGCCTATGTGCAATCACACTTCATTTAAAACCGGTGGTAATGCTGCAGTTTTTGTCCCCATCGACAGCGAGGATAAGCTCGGCAGAGTTCTCTCCGTTTGCAAAGAAGAGGGTAAAGATGTCTTTATTCTCGGCAAGGGCAGCAATCTGCTTGTGAGTGATAATGGTATCAGAGATAGAGTTGTTATTCATATTTCGACAGACTTTGCTGATATGAAGCTCATTGATGACACAACTATCGAGGTTTCTGCAGGTGCATCTCTTGCTTCACTTTGCAAATTTGCTCTTGCAAACTCGCTGACCGGTCTTGAGTTTGCTTACGGTATTCCCGGTTCTTGCGGTGGTGCAGCATATATGAATGCGGGTGCTTACGGCGGTGAAATGAAGGACGTCGTTGTAAGAGTCAACCATATTGACAAAGACGGCAACAGGGGCTTTTTCAGTGGTGATGACCTTAAATTCGCCTATAGAAAGAGTGCATATACTGACAGTGGGCTTGTTATTACTTCTCTTGTACTTAAGCTTGAGAAGGGCAATAAAGATGAGATTGAAGCTACTATGACTGAGACTATGGCTAAGCGTGTTGAAAAACAGCCTCTCGAATATCCTAGTGCAGGTAGCGTTTTCAAGCGCCCCGAGGGCTATTTTGCCGGTGCGCTTATTGAACAGTCCGGTCTCAAAGGCACAAGAGTTGGTGGCGCTATGGTGAGTGAAAAGCATGCAGGCTTCATCATCAATTATGACAATGCGACTACAACTGATGTAATTGATCTTATCAGGCACTGTCAGAAAACGGTATATGATAAATTTGGTGTCAATCTTGAAACTGAAATCAAATTTGTATAATTATTTAAATATCTGAAAGGAGGTTTCGTATATGTCTTTTTCATCAGACATTAAAAGTGAGCTTATCAGAATAGATGGTTTGCCTGAGTGTTGTAAGCACGCAATGGCTTACGGTATGCTTCTATTCGGAAGAAGCTTCAATGAGCAGGAAATTTCAATTATGACTGATAATCCAGCCGTTGCTGACAAATATACGGAGCTTACTTTCGATGTAACAGGCATAGAAGCTAAACGCTTTGTCTCCGAGGCCGGTAAAACTACCGTAAGCTTTGACAACCTTTCAGACAGAAGGAAGGTTCTTGATTATTTCTCAAATTCAGGCAATGAAAAGGTAATGAGGATAGATAGAGGCAATCTTCGTAATGAAAGCGAAAGTGAATTTGAGTATGATATGCAGGACAGCATCAATTGCTGCAATGCTGCATTTCTCAGAGGTGCTTTTCTGTCCTGCGGTACCTGCAGTGATCCTAATAAAAGCTATCATATTGAGTTTATAGCTCCATACAGAACTGTAAGTCTCGATTTGCTGAAGATATTAACTGATTATGGGCTCAATGCCAAGCATATGCTCAGGCGCGGTATCAATGTTATCTACATAAAAGACAGCACTAGCATTGAAGAGCTGCTGACTCTTATGGGGGCACAAATGGCTGCAATGGAGATTATGAATATCAAAATATATAAGGATGTACGTAATCTTACAAACAGACGTAATAACTTTGAAAATGCCAATCTGACACGTACTGTCTATGCATCATATGATCAGGTTGAATCTATTCAGAAACTTAAGGATGACGGAGTATTCCCGACTCTGACTGATGATCTCAAGCTCATTGCTGAGCTTCGTCTCAATAATCCTGATTCGAGTCTTCGTGAAATCGGTGATATGTGCAATCCGCCTCTCAGCCGTTCTGCTGTGAATTACCGTCTCAAGAGGCTTATGGATATTGCAGAAAAATTAGAAAAGTAATCCCTTGGAGGAAAGATTTTGAATAAAAATAAATTTTCCGTTCCTCAGGAGGAATTGGACAAACAAAAAGAATATATGAACCTTGTCAGAACTGTAATCTCTTCAAGATATCCTGTAGAAGCACCTAAGGCTTTTGTGCATACTTACGGTTGTCAGGGTAATGTTGCCGACAGTGAAAAGATTCTCGGAATGCTCAAGGAAATGGGTTATGATTTCTGCGACACACCTGAAGACGCTGACCTGGTTTTATATAATACATGTGCTATAAGAGAGCACGCTGAGGACAGAGTTTTCGGCAATGTAGGTGCTCTTAAGCCTGTCAAAAAACAAAAGCCTGATATGATCATTGCTCTTTGCGGTTGTATGATGCAGCAGCAGAGTGTTGCTGACAGAATCAAAAATAGCTTTTCATTTGTTGATCTTGTTTTCGGTACTCACGTAGCTTATAAATTCCCTGAATTTATGTATCGTATACTTTGTACAGGTAAACGAGTATTCGATATAACTGACAGCGACGGAAATATTGTTGAAGGTATGCCTGTAATGCGTGAGGGTACTCTCAGAGCGTGGATTCCCATTATGTACGGCTGCAACAACTTCTGTTCTTACTGTATTGTGCCTTATGTACGAGGCAGAGAAAGAAGCCGTGATTTCGATTGCGTTATCAACGAAGTCAAAGAGGTTGTATCGGCGGGGTACAAGGAAATTACTCTTTTAGGTCAGAATGTAAACTCATACAATAAAGATCTCGATGAAAGCAAGAGATTTCCTGCACTTTTAAAGGCTATCAGTGAAATCAAAGGTGATTTTATTGTACGCTTTATGACCTCTCATCCGAGAGATTGTACAAAAGAGCTTCTTGATGTTATGGCTTCGAGCAATAAGATTGCCAAGCATCTTCATCTGCCCTTCCAGAGCGGTAACGACAGAGTGCTTAAGGAAATGAACAGACATTATGACCGCGAGAAGTATCTCTCTCTTATCGATTACGCTTACAAGGTTATGCCTGAACTTTCAATAACAAGTGACGTTATCGTCGGCTTTCCCGGTGAAACTTATGAGGAATTCTGCGATACTTTATCGCTTATCGAAAAGGTAAAATATACCTCACTGTTTACTTTCATTTTCTCTGCAAGACCCGGCACCAAGGCTTATTCAATGCCTGATCCTATCTCCAGAGATGAAAAAGGCAAGTGGTTTAAAGAGCTGACTGATCTTCAGGAAAGAATAGCAGGAGAGCGTACTGCCAATATGAAAGGCAAAACCTACCGTGTACTCGTTGAGGGTACTGCAAAAGGAGAGGGAATGCTTTCGGGAAGAACAGGCGGAAATATAATAATTGAATTCCCCGGTGATGAAAGTCTTATCGGTAAATTCATTGATGTGACAGTAACTAATCCGAGAACCTGGATTGTTTACGGTGAAATTGCGAAATAACTACTCGTATGGGTATTTATTAATAAAAATATTTTTATATAAGGAGTAATAACAATGAGCGTTATTGAACTTACAAGACAGCTTGGCGCTGCTATTCAGAAGGATGAGCGTTACCTCGCTTTTGCAGCTGCTAAGGAAGCAAACGAAAAGGATGATGCACTTAATGCACTTATGGGCGAAATCCAGATGATTCAGATGAACTATCAGATGGAAGCATCAAAGGAAACACCTGACAGTGCTAAGATGCAGGAATTCGAAGCTGAATTCAATGCTAAGTATGAAGCATTTATGGCTAATGAAAATATGCAGAGATATGACGAAGCAAGAGCTGAAGTTGACTCAATGATGAACTACATCATGCAGATTCTCGGTCTTTGCGTAAACGGTGCAGATCCTGCAACATGTGAACCCGAGCAGCACGACCACTCATGTGACGGCTCATGCTCAAGCTGCAGCGGTTGCCACTAATCAACTAAATTCGTTAAAATCTCAGGAGGAAAAACAATATGTCTGAAATGACACCGATGATGTCTCAATACTTACAAATTAAAAAAGATTACTCGGATGCGATTTTGTTTTTCCGCCTGGGTGACTTTTATGAAATGTTTTTTGACGATGCTCTGACCGCTTCCAAAGTTTTAGAGCTTACTCTGACTGCAAGAAGCTATTCAAAGGGTGAAAAAGCACCTATGTGTGGTGTACCCTTCCACTCGGCAGAGGGTTATATAGCAAAGCTTGTTTCAGCAGGTTATAAGGTCGCTATCTGCGAGCAGACAGAGGACCCTGCTACTGCTAAAGGCATCGTTAAAAGAGATGTCATAAGAGTTATTACCAAGGGTAGTATTATTGAAAATAATATGCTTGATGACTCGAAGAACAACTATCTTGCCTGTGTATATTTTGATGGCACGGTGGGTGGTGTATGCTTCTGTGATGTTTCAACAGGTATACTGAACCTTACAAACTTTAATGATAAGCATACTACCGAAAATAATATCATAAACGAGCTCGGTACATTTTCACCAAGTGAAATCCTTCTGAATAGAGGAGCTGCAAACAGTAAGATTATTGCTAATTTTATTACAAAACGTACTGAAGCAGCTTGTGAAATGCTGGATGATATTGATTTTGATTTTAAAGACTGTACTGACATATGTGTTGAGCATTTTGGTGGAGATAAATTCAAATCCTATGATTTTTCAGCTGATGCTACTGCCGTAGCGGTAACAGGTGCTCTTCTTCGATATCTCAAGAATGTGCAGAAAAACAATCTCGATAATATCAGAGAGGTTAATTATTATACCGACAGTCAGTTTATGAAGCTTGACTACAATACGCTTCGTAATCTTGAAATTCTTGAAACAATGAGAGGCAGAGAAAAGAAAGGCTCACTTCTTTGGGTGCTTGACAAGACTCACACCTCAATGGGTAAGCGACTTCTCAGAAACTGGTTGGAAAAGCCTCTTATAAGCATTGCTCAGATTACAAGAAGGCACAATGCCGTATCGGAACTTTATGATAAAAATATGATGCTCACAGAAATTTCATCGTCACTTTCAAAGGTGTTCGATATCGAGCGACTCATAACCAGAGTAATCTTTGAATCAGCCAATGCCAAGGATCTTAATTCACTCAAGCAGACTATTGAGGCGATACCTGTTATTAAGGTGCTTTTGCAGGATGCTGAAAGTGCATATCTTCGTCAGCAGTTTACAAATCTTGATTTACTTGAAGATATAAGAGATCTCATAGATATTTCGATAAAAGAGGAGGCCCCTTTCTCAGTTCGCGAAGGTGATATAATCAAGGACGGCTTCAACGCTGAGCTTGATGAACTCAGAAATATTCAGGGTAACGGTAAACAGTTTATCCTTGACATTGAACAGCGTGAAAGAGAATCAACGGGTATACCTAAGCTGAAAATAGGTTATAACAGAGTTTTCGGTTATTATATTGAGGTTACAAATTCATATAAGGATATGGTTCCTGACACATATTTCAGAAAGCAGACCCTTGCTAACTGTGAGAGATATATCACCGAAGAATTAAAGGAGCTTGAAAGCAAGGTTCTCGGTGCTCAGGAAAGAATAGTCAAGCTTGAATATGAGATTTTCTGTCAGATAAGAGGCAGGGTAGCTCAGGAGTTTTCACGTATCAAGGCTACATCTCAGGCTCTTGCAACAATTGACGTGCTTTGTTCACTTGCAACTACTGCTCTTGAAAGAAATTATGTCTGTCCTACAATGCTTGCGGGCGGTGAAATTAAGATTACCGACGGAAGACATCCTGTTGTTGAAGCTGTGCTTGATGCGCCTTTTGTACCCAATGATACTTTTATGGATTGCGATAAGAATCGATGCGCTATAATTACCGGTCCCAACATGGCGGGTAAATCAACATATATGCGTCAGGTTGCAATCATATCAATTCTTGCTCAGATTGGTTCGTTTGTGCCTGCAAGATGTGCTGAGCTTTGCATAGTTGAAAGCATATTCACACGTGTC
The DNA here is from genome assembly GCA_045631165.1 of Acutalibacteraceae bacterium. Classification (GTDB taxonomy): domain Bacteria; phylum Bacillota; class Clostridia; order Oscillospirales; family Acutalibacteraceae; genus UBA6857. The sequence goes on along the minus strand of JAZQUF010000035.1, from coordinate 4,024 downwards.
GGTGCATCTGATGACCTTGCAACAGGACAGTCAACCTTTATGGTTGAAATGAATGAGGTTTCATCTATCCTTAAAAATGCAACCAAAAACAGTCTCATTATACTTGATGAGGTGGGCAGAGGCACATCTACATTTGATGGTATGAGTATTGCAAGAGCTGTCCTGGAATATATTGCCGATAAAAAGAAAATCGGCGCTAAAACTCTCTTCTCTACCCATTATCATGAGCTTACTGAGCTTGAGGGTATTCTCGACGGTGTGAACAACTACAACATCTGTGTTAAAAAGCGTGGGGATACTATAACATTCCTTCGCCGTATTGTTCGTGGCTGTGCTGACGGAAGTTACGGTATCGAGGTTGCAAAGCTTGCAGGTATACCCAATTCCGTTGTATCCAGAGCAAGAGTTATCCTCTCTGAGCTTGAGGGCAATGCTCCTCAACGACAAGCTGTAAGCCAGAGCAGTATAGCAATGCCCGAAGAAGATGAGCTTCAGCTTTCAATGACATCAACCATTGATGATGAAATAATTGAATCAATCAGAAATATAGATATAAATACACTTACGCCTCTTGAGGCTATGACTACTCTTCACGAGCTTATCAAAAAGGCCAGAAGAAGTGATTTTTAATTAAGAAAGGATGACAGCTTTATGGCTAAAATCAATATATTACCAAAGCACATTGCCGAACTGATTGCAGCCGGTGAAGTTGTTGAAAGACCGGCAAGTGTTGTAAAAGAGTTACTTGAAAACGCTATTGACGCCGGTGCAACCACCATAACTCTTGAAATAAGAAATGGTGGTGTAAGATATATACGTATAACAGATAATGGTTGCGGTATTGATCATGAGGACGTTCCAAAGGCATTTCTCAGTCATGCTACAAGCAAGGTAAGAGATGAAAACGATCTGAATTCTATTTATACTTTAGGCTTCAGAGGCGAAGCACTTGCTTCAATTGCTGCTGTGTCACGAACGGAAATACTTACCAAAACTGAGAATGAATCTCTCGGCACCTCCTATGCAGTTGAAGGGGGCGTGCAGACGAGATACGACCAGGCAGGATGTCCTAACGGAACTACAATTGTTGTAAGAGATTTATTCTACAATACTCCTGCAAGAATGAAGTTTCTTAAAAAGGACGTTGCCGAGGCAAATGCCGTTGCCGATGTTGTTGATAAAATTTCTCTGTCACATCCCGAGGTCAGTGTACGTTTCATAAGAGAAGGCAAGCAGGCTCTTATCACTCCTGGTGATGGTAAGCTTATGTCAGCAATTTATTCTGTTTTCGGCAGAACATTTGCCGAAAGCCTTCTTGAGGTTGATTATAAATTAGATGGCGTCGAGGTAAGTGGCTATGTATGTAAGCCTATGTCATCAAGACCTTCACGTGCAATGCAATATTTTTTCCTTAACGGAAGATATATAAAATCCCGTTCTTGTGTTGCTTCGATGGAAAATGCATACAAAAACTCCATTATGGTTGGTAAATTCCCGAGCTGTGTACTAAATGTAAAGGTACGCCCGGAGATTGTGGATATAAATGTTCACCCTGCCAAGACCGAGGTGCGTTTCAGTGACGAAAGAAAGGTATCATCAGCAGTATATTTTGCAACAAAATCTGCACTTGACAGCTTTGATACAATGCCTGAGCTTGACCTGTCCAAAGCTGCAAGAGTTACTCAGAGAGCTGTACCTGAAAGTGTTCAGTTGAGTATGCTCGACGATGAGCCTGAAAAGAAGGCTGATTTCAGCGGCAGCATTTTCAGAAACAAGCCCGAAGAAAAATCTCAGCCCACTGTCAAGGCAGAACCCAAGAAAGATTTCTGGCAGAGTATGCCCGCCAAGGAATTTGCATCTAAATCAACAGAAGAAACGAAGAAGTCTGTCTCACAAAAAAACGAAAATGAGCCTGATTTAATTGGCTACGCAATGAAGAATATCAAGGCTAAAAATGAGGAAATGCACAGAAACACACCTATTCCTCAGAAAAACAGTCCTGTCAATACTTCTGTCAGAGTTTCAGAAAGCGATAAGGCAGTTGTTAAACAGCCTGTTAAGACTGATATTCCAAGACCTGTTCAGCATAATGCACCCGCCGAACTAAAACCTGAAAAGTCAGTTATGCCGGCTCAGTCCAAGCCTAATGGTGATAACAGACCTCAAAATAAGCCGATAAGACTTTTAGGAGAGGTTTTTAAAACATATGTTATATGTGAATTTGACGGCAAGGTTGTTATGATTGACAAGCATGCTGCTCACGAAAGAATTATTTATAATAAAATGAAAGCTGCAGCGAAGGAAAATGTTTCCTCTCAGGTGCTTCTTTCTGCAATAAAGGTAACTCTTAACAAAAATGAGTACACTGCCGTAATTGAAAATCTCGATGCTTTTAAATCGGCAGGATATTTGATTGAAGATTTTGGTGACGGAGTTGTTGTAATCAGAGAATGTCCGATGCTCATTTCAGGTGATGATGTCGAAGATACCGTTATTGAAATGGCATCATATCTCACAGAAAACAGAACTAATATTGAAACCGAAACAATTGACAGGATACATCATACTGCCGCTTGTAAAGCTGCAATAAAAGCAGGGTATAAAAACTCTACTGCTGAAATGAAGGTTCTCGCAGAACAGGTGCTTTACGATGAAAGCGTCAGATATTGTCCTCACGGCAGACCTGTTTTAATAGAGCTTTCAAAATATGAGCTTGAAAAACAGTTCGGAAGAATACAGTAATCAGGAGAATTATATGAATAAACCTCTGGTCGTTGTTGTACTGGGGCCTACGGCTTCAGGAAAGACCTCACTTGGCATTGAAATTGCTGAAAGACTTGGTGGTGAGATTGTTTCCGCTGACTCTATGCAGATTTATGAAAATATGGATATTGCAACTGCAAAGCCGACTAAGAGTGAACTCAGAAGAGTCAGACATCATCTTATCGGGTTTGTGCCTGTGGGTGAAACGTACAGTGTTGCCAGATATAAGCAAAAAGCAATTTCTGCCATCGATGATATTTTGTCCCGTGGAAAGCTTCCTGTTGTAGTCGGCGGAACCGGATTTTATATCGACACTCTGATAAAAAATACTGAATTCTTTGATTATGAGGACAATAATATAAGAAATGATCTTGAATCCAGACTCGAAAATGAAGGTATAGAGTCTTTATATGCCGAGCTTAAAAACATTGATCCTAAGACAGCTGACCGCCTTCATATAAACGATACTAAGCGAATTATAAGAGCTTTGGAGGTATATCATCTGACCGGTAAAACAATCAGCGAGCAGGAGGAACTTTCACATCTGAGCGAAAGCAGATATAGATGGTGTCTCATCGGTCTCAAAGCTGATGACAGACAGTTTCTTTATGACAGAATTAACCTCAGAGTTGATAAAATGCTCGATGAAGGTTTAATAGAAGAAGCGAAAAACTTTTTCAACAGCGAAATATCTTCAACGGCTGCACAGGCTATCGGTTACAAAGAACTCAAGCCTTATTTTGACGGATTTGTTTCCCTTGAGGATGCAACAGAGAGACTGAAAATGGAAACCAGAAGATATGCCAAGCGTCAGCTTACTTGGTTTAGGCGTAATCCTGAAATTAATTGGTGTGATATAGATAAATTATCTTCAGACGATCTTATCGAGAGAGCTGTAACAATTATTTCAAACGAAAGGTAAAATGAAATGAAGCCTACTAAAGACACTAAAATTGCTATAGGACTTCTGGCCGCTTTTATATTTATGGTGGTTTTATATGGTGTTGTTTCACTATATAACGGTCATACCGGCAAACTTGAAACTGAATATCTGCTATCTTACAGCGAAGTGCAGAGCGTGTCGGTAAAGGGGTTTGCGATTCGTGATGAAAATGTCAGCGTTGATGGCAGAAATTCCTCGATTTTTTATAAAGATGACTCACTTGTATATGTGCCCTTTATTTCAGATAGTGAAAATGTTGCTAAAAACGGTATTATAGCACTCGGTTTCAGCGATGAATTTCAGGCATCGGCCTACAAG
>JAZQUF010000034.1:0-3078 GCA_045631165.1 Acutalibacteraceae bacterium | reverse complement strand
GTTGTTAAGGGTGACGACGTAACTAAGGAAGGCATCAACGCTGCTATGAAGGCTGCTGCTTCAGATAGCTTCGGTTACACAGAAGAAGAACTCGTTTCATCAGATATCGTTGGTATCAGATACGGTTCACTCTTCGATGCTACTCAGACAATGGTTACAAAGATCGAAGACGGTCTCTATCAGGTACAGGTTGTTGCTTGGTACGACAACGAAAACTCATACACAAGCCAGATGGTTCGTACAATCAAGTACTTCGCTGAGCTTGCATAATTGCAGTTTAATATGGGCAGACTCGAGCAATCGGGTCTGTTTTTTTGTACGCGTTACACCAATGCCCTGAGGATAAGTTAGTATACGTCCGGGAAATTTTAGAAATCACTTGCAATTTAAGTTGAACAGTGATAGACTCAAAGTATAAATTTACAGATATAAAAGCAAAAAGGAGGAGATAAAATTGGATAAAAAGAAAATTATAATCTGTATTGTAATCTGTGCTGTAGTTTTTGCTGTCGGGATTACAATAGGCTTTTTTGTCGGAAAAGATGCAGAACAGGATATTTCTGCAGAAATTACTGCATCTACTGAAGAAACTACCGAAGCCCCCTCGGAAACTGAAGAAGTAACAGAGGAAGAAACCACTGAGGAAACAACAACCAAAAAGGCCGAATATACACAAGTAGATGAAATTGTATATGCAACTACAAATGTAAATGTCAGAGCAGGAGTCGGTACGTCTGCCACAATAATCGGCGGACTTAAAAAGGGCGATAAAATAAAAAGAATAGCCATTGGCGATAATGGTTGGAGTAAAGTTTCATATAACGGAAAAACTGCTTATGTATTTTCACAATACCTTACAAAAACAGCGCCTGACAGCAGTGCTGCAGATATGTGTGGCATAAGCAATACAGATGCCGGAAACCTTACAGATTTGTTAGAATACATTTTTTTCTATGGTGTGAAAAGTGATACATATGAAGCAAGTGTGCAAAGTTATGATTGTGAAGCTGAGAATGCTTTTGAAAAAGCGTTCAGCCTTGTCCATGGTGCACCGTTTTATAACTTTTGTGAGCTTGTCAGTGACATCTACCGTATACGTTATGAAGGTGAAGTAATCTTTCCTTCTTATACCGAAGAAGATACAACTGATCCAAGAGGCTATTGGAACCAATACAGATATGTTGATGCTGAATTTATTGATTTTATTCTTGAAAATATGTTTAATGTAAAGCCGGATCATAGTTATGTTCTCCGTGTAGAGGGATGGGGCGAAAATGACACTTTTGCATATTACGAGGATGGTTATTATTATTCAAATGCGGGAGATGGTGGTGACGGTGTCGGACCTGATGTAACAATCAAAAAAGTTGAAATTCTTCCTGACGGAAAATATCAGGTAACCGTACATTATCGTATTGTTGCAGGCGATGAAAATGGTAATATGGTAACGTTTATTGATGGTGATGATTTTAATGTTGTTGCCGAAATGAAGAATATTGACGGAAATTCTATCTGGAGCTTTTACAAAATTGAACAAGTAAAATAAAAACAGAATATCGGTCACCGGTATTGTTAATCTTAATATTAATCTGAAACGGCAGGGATGCACCTGCCGTTTGTTGTTACTTACTCGCGTACCAGAACATATAATAATTAACGCCTTGACAATGATTTTTGATAATGCTAAAATTGTTCCGTACTAAACTTTGAAAGCAGAGAATAATATGAATAAAACAGATATAACACAAAAAGCCAGGGACTCAGCTGTTTATGTCAGCGCTTTTGTTAAGTGGACATTCTTCAGCCTTATAGTCGGTGCTTTGGGCGGTGGAATCGGTGCAGTTTTCTCCCATCTGATTTCCTATGTTACCGATGTCAGAATGAATAATGATTGGCTCCTTTATCTTCTGCCATTGGGCGGTGTGGTGATAGCTTTCATTTATCACATCTTAAAGGTTGAGCACAAGGGTACTAATGATGTTTTTGAGGCTGTTAGAAGTGAAGAAAAAGTACCCTGCCGTCTTGTGCCGGCAATAGTTCTGGGCGCAGGTATAACTCATCTTTTAGGCGGTTCTGCAGGTAAAGAGGGCGCAGCTCTTCAGATTGGCGGTAGCGTGGCGACTCTTATAGGTCGTATATTCAGAACAGACGAAAAAGACAGACATATTCTTACTGTCAGCGGTATGGCGGCAGTTTTTGCTGCGGTATTCGGTACGCCTATAGGTGCAGCAATTTTTGCTGTGGAGGTGGTAAGTGTAGGTGTTATGTCATTATCAGCTCTTTATCCGTCTTTTGCCTCAGCCTTGGTGGCTTATCTTGTTGCAGTGAAGCTGGGGGTGCATCCGGAAAGATTTAATGTTGATATAGTGCCTGAGCTTACAGGGGAGAATATTCTTAAGGTTGGCGGTGCCGCAGTTATTGCAGCGCTTGTAAGTATTATCTTTTGCCTTGCTATGAAGCATTCCCATAAAGCTATGGAGAAGTATATCGGAAATTCCTATCTCAGAGCTGCAGTCGGCGGTGTAGCTGTGATTCTTCTTACAATGCTCATAGGCACTCGTGATTATAATGGTAGTGGTCTGCATATAATTGAAGGTATTTTTCACGGTGAAGAGGTGAGCAAGGCTGCATTTCTTCTGAAGATTATATTCACAGCAATTACTATCGGCAGTGGCTTCAGAGGCGGAGAAATTGTGCCGACGCTGTTTATAGGCGCAACCTTAGGCTTTACTATGGCTGATTTTGTAGGTCTGCCTGTAGCATTTTGTGCTGCGATTGGTATGGTGGCACTTTTCGGCAGTGTTACAAATTGTCCCATTGCTACAGTATTTTTAGCCCTGGAGCTTTTTGGCGGTGAGGGTATAATATTCTATGCACTTGCGATATTTTTATCTTTTGTATTATCGGGATATTTCAGCTTATATACAGGTCAGAAGATTGTCTTTTCAAAGGTTAAGGATGAAGCGAGAGAATGAAAGAAGAATAACAAAAGCTTGCGGAACATTGTCACCGAAGCGCAGCCTGTGGCGGATGAAAGGAGGCGACGAGGGCGCAGGGGGGAAAATTGCAAGGCGGTGG
>JAZQUF010000033.1:0-2160 GCA_045631165.1 Acutalibacteraceae bacterium | reverse complement strand
CATAAGTCTGATTCTGCCGTGGATGCCGCCAACAGCCTCACCTGCAACGAGAAGGTTGGGAATAGCCTTTGTAAAGCCTTCTCCACCGATTTCAAGACCACCGTTCTGATAGTGAAGTGTGGGATAAACAAGGATGGGCTGCTTTCTCATATCAATGCCGTAGTTGAGATACATTCTCATCATAGCAGGGATTCTCTTTTCGATTGTACCCTCACCGCCGAGAATTTCAATCATGGGAGTATCAAGCCATACACCGCTGCCGAGAGGAGTTTCTACACCCTTGCCGTTAGCACATTCACGGATGATAGCTGAAGCTGAAACGTCACGTGTTTCAAGAGGATGAGCATAAGCTTCACCTTCTGCGTTTACAAGCATAGCACCGAGTGAACGAACCTTTTCAGTTACAAGAGCACCGAAGATCTGTGAGGGGTAAGCAACACCTGTGGGATGGTACTGGATAGTGTCCTGATAAAGAAGAGGAGCACCTGCTCTGTAGCCGAGTACAAGACCGTCAGCTGTAGCACCGTAGTGGTTTGATGTGGGGAAGTTCTGATAGTGAAGTCTGCCGGCACCGCCTGTAGCGATAACAACAGTCTTTGCTTTAGCAACAAGGTAGTCGCCTGTTTCCATATTAAGAAGAACAGCACCTGCTACCTGACCCTTATCGTCTTTGATAAGTTCAACAGCACTTGTGAACTCAATTACAGGGATCTTTCTGTTGAGGACTTCGTCACGAAGGTTTCTCATGATTTCAGCGCCTGAGTAGTCCTTACAAGCGTGCATTCTTTTTCTTGAAGTACCGCCACCGTGGGTTGTAACCATTGTGCCGTCTTCGTATTTATCGAACATAACGCCGAGGTCGTTAAGCCATCTGATAGCGTCGGGAGCTTCCATAACGAGTCTTCTGAGAAGCTCGGGTCTTGCAGCGAAATGACCGCCACCGAAAGCGTCAAGATAGTGCTGCACGGGTGAATCGTTGGGCTTATCAGCAGCCTGGATACCACCTTCAGCCATCATTGTGTTAGCGTCACCGATACGAAGCTTTGTAACAATCATTACGTCAGCGCCAGCTTCGTGAGCTTCGATTGCAGCACTTGAGCCTGCACCGCCGCCACCGATAACGAGTACGTCTGTTTCATAGTCTACCTTTGAAAGGTCAACCTTATCTGTGAGAAGTCTTGAGTTTGAGTGAATGAGGTCTGCAAGTTCCTTGGGAGCCTTCTGACCCTTGTTGGGGCCAACCTTGATTTCACTGAAGCCGTCTTCTCTGTAGTCGGGGTGATAGTTCTTAAGAAGATTTTCCTTTTCCTCAGCTGTCATACGTCTGGGTTCGGTCTTCATTCTTTCTTCACGGGTAGCTTCTACCTTTTTGATTGATTGGAGCATATTTTCAGTAAACATTGCGGCACCTCCTTATTTCTCGATTTCTCTTGTGTTGTAAAGCTCTTTCATTTCAGTGATGGGCTTAGCCATAATCTGTTCGATGAGCTCGTCGTATGCGCCCTTGTTGATTTCTTCAACTCTTGAGCAAAGGTGCTCTGTTTCGGGAGCGATGTACTTACCTACAAGGCGTCTTGCAAGAAGACCAACCATGGGATGTGAAATTTCAGCAGGACATCTTACGCTGCAGCAACCACAAGCTACGCAGTCGAATGATTCCTCTGCACACTTCTCATACTCGCCTCTCTGAGCGTAAGCGATATACTGCATTACGTTGAGGTCCTGAGTACAAGCCTTTGTGCAGGCATTACAACCGATACAGCTGTAGATTTCAGGATAGAGTTCCATCATAATCTGCTGTGTGGGTCTGATTTCACCGATATCGTAAGTTCTCTTATCAGTGGGGAAGAAGGGAATTGAAGCAACATACATACCGTCTTCAACCTGCTTCTGGCAAGCAAGACAAGTCTTGAGTGTGTTATCTCCCTTTATTCTGTAAATTGTGGCACAAGCACCGCAGAAACCGTGACGGCAACCGCAACCTCTGTTAAGAGTATAACCTGCATATTCCATAGCTGTCATAATTGTCAGGCTGCCGGGTACTTCATACTTTTTGCCGAAAAAATATACATTAACCAAGTTACTCATGTTATTATTCGTCCTTTCTTAATACTCGTCGGGAAGTTCATCAACTTCGTCACAGCGGAAAACGGGGCCATC
>JAZQUF010000032.1:0-6931 GCA_045631165.1 Acutalibacteraceae bacterium | reverse complement strand
TCAAGTAATCTCTTTCAACTGGTCCGAGTGACAGGACTTGAACCTGCGGCCCCTTGACCCCCAGTCAAGTGCGATACCAAACTTCGCCACACCCGGATAAGTTACTTGCATATTATAGCTACTCACGATATAAATGTCAAGCCTTTTTTTGAAATTTTTTTAATTATTTTAATCTGTTTTCCTTGTATATTTTTTTCGTTCATTTTCACAGTAAATCTTGCATAAATTCTTTTATTCTGCTACAATATTTTTATTAATTTTTCAAGGTGATAAACTATGAACGAAAACTTATTCAGCTTAAAATATTATCATACAGATACTCAGGAGCTTATTTTAAACGCAAAAACTCCTGATGAACTCAGTTTACCCGAAACCATCAATGCCATCTACAAAGATGGCGGTACTGCCGATATAAAAATCAACTGGGACAAATCATCTTTAACAAAAAGCTCAGATGGCGGATATGAGCTTAAAGGCACACTTCAGTCCGACGCGTACCCCGACCCTTTTATTGCAGAAAGAGCTGACCCTTATGTAATAAAGCATAACGGTAAATATTACTTCACCGCCTCCTATCCGGCTTTCGGAAGTGTTGAAAAAGGATATGACCGCATAATCTTACGTGAGTCCGACACTCTCCTCGGTCTTGCCGATGCCGAAGAAAAGGTTATATGGCGCGCTCACAACGAGGGAATTATGGCCCGTCATATATGGGCGCCCGAGATTCACTATATTCTCGATAAATGGTATATTTTCTTTGCCGCAGGAGATAAGGATGAAATCTGGAACATCAGGCCCTATGTACTCGTTTGTGACGGCGATCCTATGAGAGACGAGTGGAAAGAGCTTGGCAAAATGCAGGCAAGTGATGGTGATACAATATCCTTCAACAGCTTTTCTCTTGATATGACCTACTTTGAACAGAACGGAAGACATTATGTTATCTGGGCAGAAATCATCGGAGATTCCTCACTGTTTATTGCTGAAATCGACCCGAGAGAGCCTAACAAGCTTATCAACAAGCCCATTCTACTTACCAAGCCCGAATACGACTGGGAAAAAATTGTTTTCCGTGTAAATGAGGGTGCAAGTGTGCTTAAACACAAGGATATGATTTTTGTGTTCTTTTCTGCTTCCGGCACAGGCTCAGAGTACTGCATAGGCGTTATCTATGCCAATAAAGACAGTGATCTTATGGATAAGACGAGCTGGACTAAGGTAAGCTTTCCCGTACTACAGACCTCGGACTTAGAGGATCAGTCAGGCCCCGGGCATAACAGTTTCACTGTAGATGACAACGGCAATGTTGTTATAGTGTACCACGCGCGCCCCTCTTCACATCTTGATGGTAAATGTGGCTCTTTCTGTGATGATTCACTCTATGACCCCTGCAGACACGCGCGAATTAAAAGGGTATACTTTTCAAAAGAAGGTGTGCCTGTCATTAAAATGAAGGATACAGACTGGGTTAATCCCGAAAAATCAAAAATCAGCTGCAAAATCATTGTAGAGCCTTGATATGATTTTGTTTTTGTGATAAAATCACCTTAGGTGATGAAAATGAAACAGAAGTTATTTAATAAAGAACAAATTAAAAGATGTAACACTTGCCTTCATGGTGAGTTAGCCCAGGATAATATAAGCATTTTCTGTCAGAAAAAGGGGCTCAAGGAGCCTGATGATTTCTGCAGAAGGTATAAATATGACCCTCTTAAGAGAGTGCCTTTGAAGCAGGTTATTGATACTGACTACTCTCCCGAGGATTTTATGCTTTAATTATGAAAGGTGGCGGATTCTTCTCCGTCACCCATTTTTTATGTAAGATTTTCCACGATAAGCGTAGTATATAGTTGAGGCACAGAAAGGACGTGATAAGGTTGCAGGACAGTAAAATCATTGATTTGTTCTTTGAGCGCTCAGAGCAGGCAATAACTGAGCTGTCTTTAAAATATGAAAAGCTTTGCAAAAAAATAGCATTTAATATTCTCGGAAACGAGGAAGATGCACGTGAATGTATAAATGATTCCTACTTGGCAGTGTGGAAGAAAATTCCGCCCGAAAAACCTGACAGCTTAAAATATTATCTGTGCCGTATTGTCAGGAATTGTGCTCTGAAAAAATATCACAGCAACACTGCCTTAAAACGAAACAGCTATTATGACGTAGCTATGCAGGAGCTTGAAGAATGTCTGTTTAACGATGACAGCATAGAAAGAGAGCTTGCGTCTGCCGAAATAACAAGACTTATCGACAGCTTTCTTTCAGGGCAGAAAAAGGAAAACAGAATAATTTTTACAAGACGTTATTTCTTCGGTGACAGTGTGGGTGATATATCCGAAAGAATGGGAATTAGTGAAAACAACATTTCCGTAAGGCTCAACCGAATGAGAAAATCTCTCAGGAATCATTTAGAGAAAGAGGGTGTAGAAATATGAAAAAGGAGGTTTTGTCCGCCGCTATGAGTGATATAGATGTCGATTTCATAGAAGAAGCGGAAAACTATGATATGAGCAAAAGAAAAATTATTAAACGCCCCTTAAGCCGTATGGCTGTAGCCGCAATAGTAATCGGCTGTCTTATTTTCGGAGGTGTTGCCTTTGCAGGCACAACTCTTACAGATTGGAAGTCTGTTATCAGCTTTTTTGACGATAATGGTAACAAGACAGATATAATCATAAGCGATGAGGCATTTTTCAAAGAATTACCCGACGGTTTACCTGTACCCGGCGACGGTGAACCGATGATACCGATGACAAAAAATGAAGTTGAGAGCTTGTTGGGTTTCAATATTCTAGGCAGTGAACTTTCACCTGAAAATACGGTCTACAATTATGATGCGTATGTAAATAAAGCAAATGATAATGTTGCATTGGTTTCACTGTGGTGCCCGGGATTTATAGAAGAAAGCGAAACAAGGAGTATCAGCTACAGTGTAAGCATACTTTCCATTGATGCTGAAGAGGGCTATATACTCCCCTTTATTGAAGGTAAAGATGCAATGGGTGGCAAGATATATGTTGAAACCTATAAAATTGAAGCACTTGACATAGATGCAGTAATATACTCTGCCAATGATGTTAATTCTATGTTTAAAACAGCGTTCGTATATGACGATGTTTACTATACTATATCGTCATACGAATATACCCTTGATGAATTAAAATCTATACTTAACACCCTCAGATAAACATTACGGACTGCTACCTCAACAGTAGCAGTCCTCTTTTTATTCTTTCTTCGGCAGTCTCACAACAAGGCTCTTAAGTGCCTTGCCGTTAAAGGGAATCAGCGGATAAAGATAGGTGTATCCGCCGAGAGTTTTTGTTGTAGCTATAACAAGACAGACAAGCACTAAACCTATGACAAGTCCCCATATTTTAAACAGACCGCAGAGTATCAATATAAATACCCGTGAGATTTTTATTGCATATCCAAGCTCATAGGATGGTTGTGTAAAGTTTGAAATGGCAACAAAAGCCATAAATAACACTACCTCTGAAACAAACCATCCTGAGCGCACCGCAAACTCGCCGAGTACCAAAGCACCCACAACGCTGAATGAACTGCTCAGAGCACTGGGAGTGTTGAGTGAAGCAAGTCGCAGGGTGTCGATTACGAATTCGACTATAAGAAGCTGAACTATCAGAGGTACCGTGTACTCCTCCTCTATCATCATAAATTTCAGGGCATCCGGGAGGTTTTCCTCATAGATAACCAAGAGATACCACACGGGTATCAGAAGCATTGAGAGGGTAAATACAGCTGTTCTGACGAAGCGCAGAAATGTGCCTATGAGAGGTGGAAAATAATAGTCGTTGATATCCTGCACAAAATCGAAAATCCCCGTAGGAATAATCATTGCTGAGGGTGAGCCGTCGGTGAGAACTATTATATTGCCGTCATATATGCACGCTGCCGCCGCATCAGGTCGTTCAGTGTAGCGAACTTTCGGAAATGGATTCCACGCCTGACCCGGCATAAGACATTCCTTGAGACTTTCCTGACTCATTGCAAGGTGCTTCGGCTTTATGCTCCGGAGCTTTTCAGTGAGAATATCAAGCTGTTTCCTGTCGACGGCATCCTCGAGATAGCAGATAACCACATCTGTTCTTGACTCCGAGCCAATCTGATAGGCTTTCATCGTCAACCTGGGGTTACGGATTTTTCTTCTGATAAGTGCCGTGTTAAAGATTATTGTTTCCACAAAGCCCTCGTGTGAGCCGCGAAGCACCTTATCGGATTCAGGCTCCTGCACATCTCTTGCAGGAAAGGTTCTGCAATCAATGATAATTGCCTTGGAAAAGTTTTCGACTATAAGCCCGACAGCACCGGAGAGAATTGCAGTTATAAATTTTTCGAAATCACTTTCGGTTTTACACTGAATGTAAGTAATATAGGTATTGAGGAATTCATCGGCATCTTCAATTTTGTCAAGCTCTTCTTTGTTGAGCTTTGAGAGATATTGGAGCTCTTTTTCAAACATTTCATCCTTGACGAAACCGTTCAGACAGTAGAAAACAGCCTTCCTTCCGCCTATTTTAAGTCGTTTTAGTGTAATATCAAAGCTCTCCCCTACTCTGAGAGTTTCATTTATCATATGAAGATTACTGTTATAATCACAGGTAAAAGTTTTCATTATATCACCACAAATATTCTTTGCGAAAATCATTATTATATGCAAAAAAACGCCGATTTCAGATCAGCGTTTTATATGTAGTGTTTATATTCTATTTTCAGTTTTCCCTTTTTACTTGTGCCTTTAATCTCACTTAGAACTGTCTTGCCTTTTCCTCGGAAAACAATTTTATCTCCTTCTTTGAGGATGTAATCCCCTTTTAAGCATTGAGACGAATTTACATATATCATACCCTTGTTAACAGCTTCAGAGGCAGCACTTCTGGAAAGATTGAAAAATGCAGCAACAACGCCGTCAAGTCGAAGAGATGAAACTGTGGAAAATAGTAGTTCGTATTTATCTTCGGCTGAAGTAAAATTGCTTACGTGGAGAATTTCGCCTGTTACGCTTCCTCTGCCTGACTTTTTCAGATTTTCACATATGTACTCTGCCGAGCTTTTAAGACAAAACACATCTGCACCGTAATCAGAAACCTTAATGTCACCAATCATTTCTCTTTTGAGTCCAAGCCCCATAATTGCTCCCAGATAATCACGGTGGGAAAGTGTTGTGAATTTATCCTTTTTAAGTCGAATAATGCAAAGAGGATTATCGTCTTCATTATCTTGCAAAAAGTCGTTTATATGGTCAAATTCATAAAATTTAGGTACAAAAAGTGCTATCTGTCTTTCACTGTCGTCATAACCGCCATAATAGAAAACATTTACATATTCGTTATATTCTCTGTCGGTATTCTTGACAATGCTTATTTCGTCAAGAGACAGAAAATTAGTGTGAGTTATCATCGAGTTGTCAGCACTCTGTCGCTTTTTATCAAGGGCGTGGGAAATTAAGATTTCTTTTTCATTCATAGCTTTTACCTAAAAGGTGACGGAAAAATTCCGCCACCCAATAAAATTAAATTGTTTCGTAATTATAGGTTTGCTGAAGCATCATGTCTTTTATCTTTAGAAGACGTGTTGTATTGCTTCTTTCAGCTTCTTCAAGCTTCATAGTGATATATTTGATAGTATCTTCATAGTCGGGAATCATAACGTGCTCGAGAGCATTTACTCTTCGGCGTGTTTTTTCAATTTCCGAAGCTAAAAGCTGACATGTCTTTTCAGTTTCTGCAAGTCGAAGCATTAAAGGCATAATATCCGCAAAATCTTTAATGGCACCATCAAGATCACCGGTTGTAAAACCAAATCCGTATGAGTATATGTCACCCTTATCAGCAGTCTTGAACTTCATATCATACTGAGGCACCATAACGCTCATAATGTTTTTTTGTTTAAGCTCAAGGCTCATTCTCTGACTCGGCATCATCAGTGCAATATCGAGACTTTCATCACTCATATCACTGCAAGCCATAGCCATATGAGAATTGGCACTTTTTATGGCATCTTCAACCTTTTTACGAAGAATTTTATTTTCTCTGACAAGCTCAAGAAACTGTCTCATAAGCTCATCTCGTTTATCCTTGAGAAGCTTATGACCTCTGCGAGCGGTAATAAGCTTCTTTTTTAAATCCGTAAGCTGCATTCTTGTGGGATTTACATTCATTACCGCCACTTATGTCACCTACTTTTCAATATAATATTTATCTAAGAATTCGTCTGAAATTCTGCGAAGCTCACTTCTCGGAAGTATGGAGAGAAGCTTCCAGCCGATATCGAGAGTCTCTTCTATACTTCTGTCAGTTTCAGAGCCCTGAGAAACATACTGCTTTTCAAATTCGTCAGCAAACTTAGCGTAAAGCTTATCAATATCTGTAAGAGCGGCTTCACCAAGGATAACCATAAGCTCTTTACAATCCTTACCTCTTGCATAAGCTGAGAAAAGCTGATTCATTGTCCCTGAGTGGTCAGCTCTTGTTTTACCATCGCCGATACCCTTATCCTTAAGTCGTGAAAGTGAGGGAAGAACATCAACGGGAGGCACGATACCCTTTCTGTGAAGCTCACGTGAAAGAATAATCTGACCCTCTGTGATATAACCCGTAAGGTCGGGAATGGGGTGAGTCTTGTCATCCTCCGGCATAGTAAGAATAGGAATAAGTGTAATACTGCCCTTCTTACCGGCCTGTCTGCCTGCTCTTTCATAAATTGAAGCAAGGTCAGTGTACATATAACCGGGATAACCTCTTCTGCCGGGCACTTCCTTACGGGCGGCTGAAACCTCTCTTAAAGCATCTGCATAGTTCGTGATATCTGTCATAATAACAAGAACATGCATGCCTTTGTCAAAAGCAAGATATTCAGCGGCAGTCATTGCCATTTTCGGCGTTGCAATTCTTTCAATAGCAGGGTCATT
>JAZQUF010000031.1:0-1714 GCA_045631165.1 Acutalibacteraceae bacterium | reverse complement strand
CCTTCACCGCCAAACAAGCCAGAGCCCATTCTTTTCTGAAAGAAGATTGAAAGATCAAGACCCTTTTCCATAGCAAGAAAGCCTGATTTCTGAATAATAATTCCATTACCCGGAGTAACCTCATAAGGTATAATCTTACCGGGCAAAGCTGCACCAAAGGCAATCATACCAGGTCCACCCTGAGGCGCGTACTCATTCATAAACAGTGACTCACCCGCAAAAAATCTGCCTAAAGCTTTTTTAATACCACCACCTGAGTTGGTCTGCATCTGCATATTAGGACTCATCCAACTCATTGCACCACTTTGTGTACAGAGTGACTGACCTGCTTCGGGATAACAAATAACAACAGGCAGACTACCGCCTTCGATTTCATATTTGATCATAATTTTTCTCCTTTACTGTGTCGGGAATTTCTTCCTTTTTAATATGATAGTATCTACAATAAAAGTCCCTCATACACAAATATAGGGAATTTTAACATTTTACCATTTTGCATTCGACTCAACACCAAGATAGGTCTTGACGTATGAGATTAACAGGTCATTAGCAATGCGCTTGTTTTCAGGATCGCTACCTAAATTATGCTCGGAGTTCGGGAAAATATTAAAATCATATTTTACACCGTACTCACTCAGTTTTGCAACCAATGCTTCAGCGTTGCTGAAAGGAACAATTGAATCCTTCATTCCATGGTTGATAACAGTTGGTACTGTTTGAGCATTTACATAATATAAAGGAGAAACTGCTTCGAGTTCTTCTTTATACGATGCTCGCTGTGCATATGAAAAATCTCTGCCTATACAAAGTGAAAACAAATCTGCTATAGTTTCTTCATTGCCGAGCGAATTGTTAATATAGAAATTTTCATCACTAAGGTCAGTAGGACCGCAATTACTTACAACCGCAGCGGGTTTTATCGGTGCTGTATTGCATCTGGAATAAGCATAGAACATTGAAAGGTGTGCCCCGGCTGAATCTCCGGTAAGCAGAACCTTGGTAATATCAATTCCCACAGCGGCTCCTTTTTCTTTAATAACTCTTAGAGCTGATTCAATGTCATCAGCTATGTCATGAAGTGTAACATCTTCACTTAAATATCGATAATTGATCGCTGCAGCAGCGTATCCAAGTTCTTCACAGGCAGTTTTTATGCCTGTAGCATAGCCTTCCTTATCTCCTCCTATCCAGGCGCCACCGTGTATCATCAGAACAAGACCGACTTCACCATCAGAGTTTTCAGGGAGTCTTAAATCGAGCACCTGTCTTTCGTGACTGCCGTATGAGAGATTTTTAAAAACATAATCCGTATTAGCATCTGTACCGCCAAAGCCAAAAAGTGATGAAAAGAATGCTATTATAGACATAAAAAATGCAACTATTTTTTCCCACATAATAATTCTCCTTTGTAAAAAGATAAAAAAAGGACTGCAAAGCCCTATAAGCTTACAGTCCTTAAAATTGAAATTATTCGTTGATAGCTGTAACAACGCCTGAACCAACTGTACGGCCACCTTCACGGATAGCGAAACGAAGACCTTCTTCGATAGCGATTTCTGTGATAAGTGTAACATCCATTTCAACGTTATCACCAGGCATACACATTTCAACACCAGCGGGAAGTGAAATTGTACCTGTAACGTCAGTTGTTCTGAAGTAGAACTGAGGACGATAGTTGTTGAAGAAAGGTGTGTGACGGCCGCCTTCATCCTTA
>JAZQUF010000030.1:0-24248 GCA_045631165.1 Acutalibacteraceae bacterium | reverse complement strand
TAGCCATGTCGTTCTGTGAGCCAAGGAGTTGTAAGAGACCCTTGTCTTCCTAAGACCGCTTGGCCTCCGACTTCCAAGTATTTTATGACAACCAAGCAGAACTGTATGCCTACAGGCGGTATTTTCAGGTTTGGCGACTATACATATGAGTTTACCAAGGACACCTCCTTCTGTACTCTTGACTGGGGCAAGGTAAATACTCCACGCTGTCTCGTCTGGTACTGGGGAAGTGCTGCAACCTATCTCACTGATGAAAAAGGTAAAAAGCATATCTTCGGCTTTGAAATCACCTGGGCTATCGGTGACGAAAGCCACGCTACAGAGACCTGCATTTTCTACGATGGCAAGGTACATAAAATCGGTGCTGTTGACGTAGAGAAGTTCCCCAAGGGCAGATTTATGGAAGAATGGAAGATCATTTCCGAAGACGGCAGATTCAATCTGACTATGACACCTATAAGAAACAACCCCAGCGACGTCAACCTGGGCTTTGCAAGAATGAATTGCAATCAGGTTTACGGCTATTGGAATGGCGACGTAACCCTTGACGATGGCACAAAGCTTGAAATCAAAGACCTCATCGCTTTCTGCGAATATGTGGAAAACAAATGGTAAGAAAAAGGAGTTAAATTATGTCAAAAATTATCAGCTTATTTATTACACTTATTATACTCTTCGAATCAATGCCACTTACAGGTCAGTCCGTTCTTACGGTTGATGCTTCAGAAATCACCGGTGAGAGTACAACAAGAGCAACAGGCTTCCTTTACGGCTTTGCAGAAGGTGAAGTGCCCTCATCGGCTATAACAGATGCTCTTAAGATTTCATCAGTTTCTCAGAAGGTGCCCGACGGTCTTCAGCACCCCACAGGTGACATCGACCATATCAAGGGACAGCTTGAGTCCTGTGATTACATAGTAGCTTATCTTCAGGATGCCTTTGACACCTGGTACTATTGCCACGATGAGATAATGGAAATGCGTAAAAACGGCACCTACGACTGGAAAGAATTTCTCTATGAGAGATATCTTCCCATCGTTGAGGAAAAGGTAAAATATATCGAAGAGCAGGATTACAGCAACAGAATTGTTTACTGCATCTATAATGAATGTGACAATGCCGTCTGGTTCGGCAACTATATTGACGGTGTGTGTCAATATGACGAAATCGGCAGACAGAACTTCTATGAAGCCTGGAAAATCACCTATGATTTTGTAAAATCAATTGCTCCCGACGCTAAAATAGGCGGGCCCGGCTTCTGCGACTATGAGACAGTCAAGCACGAGGGCTTTATGAAGTATACTGCCGAGAATGACTGTGTACCCGAAATTATGATATGGCACGAGCTTGCCTGGTGGTCAATCCCCGACTGGTATAAGCATTATGAGGACTATCGCAGACTTGAAGAAAAATACGGCATAGATGACCTAGACATCATCGTAACAGAATACGGTGAGCCCGAGGAATGCGGCAACCCTGCCGATATGCTTCACTATATCATTGCAATGGAAAAAACAGGCATATGGGGCAATATGGCTTATTGGAGACTTTCCAACAACCTTAACGATACAACAGCTGACGACAACTCCCCTAACTCAAACTGGTGGCTCTATAGAAAATATGCCGAGATGAAGGGTCAGAAGACTCTTAAGGTAACCAGTAAGACTCAGGACAACTATGACCATAAGGAAAGACTTGACGGTCACGCCACACTCTCTGATGACGGCAAGGAAATCAATATGCTTATAACCGGCAGCGACAAAAAGGCTTACGTCAAGCTCACAAACCTTGACACTACAGCTCTTCAGGACGATGTGGATATTAAGGTTGAAAGCGTTTACTACAAGGGCCTTACAGGCATTGTTTCCGAACCTACACTTTTAAGACAATATACCGTCAAAGCAAAAGAAAACCTCAATATCGCACTTCCCGCAACAGATACCGACGCAGTTTATTTTGTAACAGTCAGCGAGCATAAGGACGAAATCGAAACAATCAGAAACACCAACATTCCCGTAAGATACGAATTCGAGGACAGCAAGCTCAAGGGTGATGCTTATACCTATGACAGCTGGTACGCTACAACAGGCAATCTCGAGGGTATGGTCGGCGGAATGGAAAAGGACGGCGACGGTGTAAAGGTTACATTCACCATAAGCAAGGGCGGTCTCTATGACCTTGATATCATCTTCGGCAAACACAACGATTCGGGTATTCCTCAAGACCGAGACCATGCTGAAGTCAGAATGAAAATCGACGGCAAGGAAGAAATTATCAGCCTTGAAAACACCATCAAGAGTGAATGCACAACAAGTAAAACCATCACCAAAACTCTTTCAGCAGGTATTCATACTATAGAATTCTACAATCATAAAGGAACCTTTGTCCTTGACAGTATGATCGTTTCATCTTACAAGGCTGCTTATGATATTCCTGTCCTCGAGGATGGTGACAACAGATATTATGCAGTGGCTCCCCACGATGGATATTACGAATTAAACAGCAGGCATTCAGGCGAAATAAACATAGATGGTGCAATCGGCAGTGTACAGAGCGGAGATATAGTTTATCTCAGACGCGGTCTTAATGAAATCACTTACGGTGGCGAATTCAGACTCTTTGCAGTAAGCAACAAAGCCTTCACAAAGGCAATAACAGCTGAAGAAATCACTCTCATCGGTAAGGCTAAATGCAACACTGATAAATACGGTGTGACTTATATTGACGGCATTTCAAACAAAGGCGGCGAGGGTACATTCAGCGTAAGCGTACCCGAAGGCGGTGACTACAGAGTAACTCTCCTCTATGCCAACAACTCAGAGGGCGGTGTGCACTCCTATAACGTTGACCTTATTGAAAACTATGTGACAGTTACCACAGACAAAGAAAGCAAGGATGTATTCTGCCGTAACACCTACAGCAGATACACCTATAAGACTATGACATTCAATCTCACTCTCACAAAAGGCAACAATGAAATCAAGCTCACCAACAGCGGAAACTATATATTCCACAATATGGAGGCATTTGCTCCGCAGATAGCAGAGATTACAGTTAATGCACTTACAAATTAATAATATCAGACCTGCAGAGACCTTTCTTTGCGGGTCTTTTTATATAAGCTCGGCATCTGTTTTCCTTGACTTTTACCATCTTTTTCTATATTATATAATCATAATATTTCACCATTCGGGAGGATAAATATGAATCAGAAAATACTTGCTCTTTACAAGAAAGTACTGGCGGTTATACTGTCAGCATTGGCTTCACTTTCCATCTTCGGCTCAGGTGACTCTGTGGATAAAATCACCTCTCGCCCCGAAGAAAACACTGTAACAGCTTATGACAGCGCTGATACAGTTGCCGACTACATACTTAATATTGACCCCAATGATAAGCTCCACGATATAAGTGATTTGCTTTACGGCATTTTCTTTGAGGATATCAACTTCGCAGCCGATGGCGGTCTTTATGCAGAAATGGTGGTCAACCGCTCATTTGAATATACCGATATCGCGGCAGACGATGAGCTTCACGGCTACAGTGCTGTTAACTCAGCTGACCTTAAAATTATAAAGAATGAGGGCTGTCTCAACGAAAACAACCCCAACTATCTTGTTATTACCAACACCTCCTCTGAAAAAGCAGGAGTTGCCAACAGAGGCTTCCTTGACGGTATGGCAATTGAAAAGAATGCAGAATATGACTTCTCAATCTACGCCAGAGCTATTGACGGTTATGACGGCAAAATCACAGTCAGACTCATTTCCGACGGTAACGCCGTAGGTGAATCTGTTATAGATGCAATCACCTCTGATTGGGCTGAATATGAAGCTAAAATCACATCCTCTGTTACAGATACCAACGACGTTTATCTTCAGGTGCTCATCGACGAAGGCAGTGTTGCAGTTGATATGATTTCACTCTTTCCCGAAACATATAAGGGTCATGGTATGAGAATTGACCTTGCTGAAAAATTAGAGGAACTCTCCCCAGCATTTCTCCGTTTCCCCGGTGGCTGCATCATCGAAGGTTGGGACGCTGATAGCGCCTACAACTGGAAAGACTCCATCGGCACCGGCAGAGATGGTCTTCCTCTCGAGTTTAACGGTACATACGGCGATGTGGCTGCAAGAAAATACGGTGTTAACCTCTGGACTAATCCCGACAACACAGAAGATCCTCAGCCAAGCTATATGAGCTACGGCCTCGGCTTCTATGAATACTTCCAGCTTGCCGAAGATATCGGCGCTATCGGTGTACCCGTAATCAACTGTGGTATTTACTGTCAGCTCAGAGGCAAGGGCGGTCTTGAGCTTGAATCCGATGAATTCAAGCAGTATGTACAGGATATGCATGACCTTGTGGAATTCTGCCGTGGTGACAAAAATACAACCTGGGGTAAGGTGAGATATGCTCTCGGTCATCCGGAGCCCTTTGAGCTCAAGTATATCTGTATCGGTAACGAGCAGGAGGGTGATGTTTACTTTGAGAGATATGAGCTCTTCCTTGAAAGCTTCAACGAAGCCAAAGAAGCAAACCCTGAATTATATGCAGATCTCGAACTCATCTATTCATCAGGCTCAGATGATGCTACAAGCGGTAAATACTATCTTCCATCTTATGAATATGCTAAAGATTACATAACAGAAAACGGCATCACAGCCGATGAGTTTGCAGGTGCAACTGACCATCACTACTACAACGATCCCGATTGGTTCTTCAAGAACGCAGATCACTATGATGAAGAGAACTATTCAAGAGATGTTGAGCATATGACAGATACCTACTATGGCGGTGGTATCAAGGTATTCGTAGGTGAATATGCAGCCCGCTCAAACAGACTCGAGGCAGCACTTGCCGAGGCAGCTTATATGACAGGTCTTGAGAGAAACGGTGACATAGTTGTTATGGCAGCCTACGCTCCACTTTTTGGTAACCTTACAGCTACTCACTGGGCACCTGACCTCATCTGGTTCAACAATCATCTTACTACAGGCTCAATCAACTACTATATGCAGAAGCTCTTCTCCAATAACCCCGGTGATGCTCTTGTAAATACAGACTTCAGCGGTGCTGAAATCAAAAAGGCTCCACTTAAGGGCAAGGTTGGTCTTGGCACCTGGTGGACACAGGCAGAGTTTGACAACGTAAAGGTAGTGAACAATAAAAACGGTGTCACTCTTCAGCAGGACAAATTCTCTCTTCCCACTAATTTCTGGTGGAAATGGCAGCAGATAACTGAAGGTGACTGGAAAATCAAGGGTGGCAAGCTTCTTCAGAACAACAGTTGGCATCCATATAATCCTCTCGGTGCCATTGCTGTCTTCGGTAACGAGGACTGGTCAGATTACACCTATACCTTTGAAGCTACAAAGACCGAGGGCGGTGAAGGCTTCCTTATTCCATTCCTTTATGAGGACGAAAACAATATGTTCTTCTGGAACATCGGTGGTTGGGAAAACACTAAAACTGCTGTTCAGAGAGTTGAAAACGGCATCAAGACAGAAGCTATCCCCGAAACTGCAACAGACTTCACTGTCGAAACCGGCAGAACATACGAAATCAAAATTGTTGTGACTGACTATAACATCAAGGGTTATATCGATGGTGAGCTTCAGTTTGACTATAATCCTCAGGAAAGCACCGATGCAGAATGCTATCAGGTTGTATCAACAGATGAAGAAACCGGTGACATCATCATTAAGCTTGTCAACAGAACTGAAAGCGACCGAGTTGTTGCTATTGACCTTAACGGTACTGAAGTTGAAGACGAAGCTGATATTGCTCAGGTAGCAGGCGACTCACTTTGGAATGACAACTATCTTGGTGCTAAAGAAGCTTGCGTTATGGAAGAATTTACCGTAAAAGGCTTCAGCGATAAGTTCAACTACACCATTCCTCAGTACAGCGCTACTGTAATAAGACTTCATACTAAATAAGATAAACTAACAGACCCCTCCGTATTAAAACGGAGGGGTCTGTTGCAGTATGCGATAATTTGAGGGTTCGGAGGGCTCAGGAGCCGAATGAAATTCGGCTTGGGGGCACAAAGTGCCACCCGAAAATCCATTTGTGGATTTTCCCTGAGCCCCCTTGCAGAAACTAAAAGTTCCATATAAAAAGAGTACAGACTTTAAATCTGTACTCTGATTTTTTATTTGCTCGCCACAGGGCGTTACTTATGCTATCACCCAACAGTAAGAACCTTTATACTTACGTAAAATACCAAAAGACGATGATGCTTTTATCTTTTAGTTTTATTAAAACTGGCGGGTAGAAGTTACCCTCTATCCGCCATAGTTCTTTGTATTTCAATATTTTATGTTTTTGTTTTGCGTGACTCAGTCTGCTTGAGACCGCTGAACTTCTGACCCCATGCATCCGCCCAGCCTTCACAGTAAAGCTTTGAGTAAGGCACATTGTTCTTCTTTCTGTAGCCTGCAAAGCAGTTGCACCAGATAACTGAGGGAAGAGCAACAACAACGTAATAAAGAGGGCCTAAGAGAAGCGCCTGCCATGTGTGACCGTATTCGTGAATACGGCAGTTGTATGTCCATTCCTTGCTCTTAGCGTTATCCTTGATGAAGATGAACAGACCCATTGAAAGTCCGCCACCCTTCCAGGGCACATAAACAATCTTAGCATAACCGAAGTGCTGCCAACGGTAACCTAAAATCTTTGTGCAGATAATAAATGCAATACCGCCTACAATATTTACAGGCAATGCCCATGTCCACTGTACAAGCATAAAGAGGAAATCCTTGAGGCTCTGCTGCCAGCATTTTTTCTTTTTAGGGGGTTCTTTTACTGAAATATCAACCTTTGACATTATGCGTTCTCCTTTTCGAGTGTTTTTTCTTCTTTTGCAGTTCTGATTTTTCTCATTTCTTCTTCAATTTCAATAAGAATATCATACTCATCATTTTCATTCACTTCAACGGTATGAGCTTCAGCGCTGTCGTTATCCTGACCAAGCCATGTGTTTTCATACTTCTGACCCGAAATCTTTTCAACAATTTTAATCTGTTCTTCTGTGAGGGCTACTGATCCGTACTTATGTTTTGTTGCAATAGCTGCACGGATAAGACTATGATCATCCTTATTCATCTGGAACTTATGAAGAAGGAACAGTGAGATAAGAGTAAAGGCGATAGGAATAATAGCAACACAAAGACGAACACCGAAAAGTGCGCTGTCAGGCTGATCATAAAGTAAGCCTGTTGCTTTTTCATATTCAGTAACTTCGCTACCGGTTACAAGACCGAAGCGGCCGAGAATTACAAGTACAAGGCTCTGAACGGTAGTTGAAACACAAGTCTTGATAAGAGTATTGAATGTACCGATAACACCTTCACGTCTTCTGCCTGTGATTGCCTCATCAATGTCGGAAATATCCGGGAAGATATTTGTGGCTGTATAGCCGATACCTGATTTACCGAAGGGATAGAAAATAGCTGAAAGCATAAGAATGATTGTCCAGATGATTGAACTGCTGTTGTTGTCGTTAGGATTCATAAACAGACAAACAGCAAAGCCTAAAATCATAAGAGGAGTAACAACAAATGAACACTTCTTTTTGCCATGCTTCATTGTCATAGCATAGTTAAAGGGGAAGGCTGAGGTTTCAGCTGCGCCCTCAATTATAGTGAATATGCCGTAAAGTCTGATAAGACGAGCGATGTATCTTATATAGAAAACAAGTGATGAACGGTAGAAGTTACATGCTGTGTTATAGAAAAGGCTCATAATGAAATATCTTCTGAAGGCCTTATTCTTGAGAACGAGAATATATTCCTGGAAGAAATACTTATAGTCAAATTTCTCAAGCTCCATATCAAGAGAGGGCTTTTCTCTTGTTTTTCTGAAGGTATGAGAAAGACTCAGAGCATATACAACTGCAAGGATGATACCTACAAGAAGCATCGGGAATTCTGCTCCGCTTTCAGGGTCATCAAAGCCGAATGCTTTAAGTACAAGCATAGCGAGAATGAATGAGGGGAACATACCGACTGAATTGAAGATGTAGCCGACTGAGTTGTACTGTGTTCTTAAATCATAGTCAGGTGCAAGCTCGGGAAGCATTGCAGTATGGGGTACATCAACGAATGAGTAGGCTGTTTTGTAAAGCAGATAAACTACTGTGAAATAAATGATAGCCTGTGTAGGT
The DNA here is from genome assembly GCA_045631165.1 of Acutalibacteraceae bacterium. Taxonomy (GTDB): domain Bacteria; phylum Bacillota; class Clostridia; order Oscillospirales; family Acutalibacteraceae; genus UBA6857. The sequence goes on along the minus strand of JAZQUF010000030.1, from coordinate 16,078 downwards.
CTTTCGGCGCCGTCAAGACCGTAGGAATTCCACAGTAATGCAGTGCTGATAGCATAAAGAGGCATTGCCCAGAGGATATAACGTCTGTGTCTGCCGTATCTTGAGCGTGTTCTGTCAGTAATGATACCGATGAAGGGGTCAATAACAGCATCCCATATACCGGCAATAAATGTGATAATTGCCGCCTGTTCAGTTTTGAGATTTACCACACCCGTCAGGAAGAGGGTGAAATAAAGGCTGATAACATAACCGGAGCCCGCTGTTGTGATGTTTGCGCTGCTGTAGTTAATCATAGGCAGAACATCTTTTTTAAACGTACCCTTAACGCCGATCAGCTTCAGGATTTTTTGTTCCATTTAACTTTAACTCTCCTTTTTCAGAATATATGCATATACTTTACCATTTTATAGCCGTAAAGTCAAGGCAAAGAGAGAAAAAAGAGGCACTTTACATCGCGGTAAAGTGCCAAAAAACTATTATTTTTTGCTTGCAACAAACTCTTCAACTTTTCTTCTGATAATCTTCTTTGTTGTTGTTCTGGGGAAGGGCTCTTCTGAAACAACGATGTTTGCAATCTGCTTGTAAACAGGCATATCCTTGTTGAACTTTGCTATGTCCTCACGAAGCTGCTGCTCGGTTGCACCACTTTCTTCGTCCATATAAACTGCAGCGCAGAGCTTATCATCAACACCGAGAATAACAACCTCACTGATATAAGGAATAGCCTTATGCATATCGTCTTCGATGCCTTCGGGAGCTACGTTCTTGCCGTTGCCGAGAATGATAAGGTTCTTCTTTCTGCCGGTAAGGAATACAAAATCGTCTTCGTCTATGTAACCCATATCACCGGTCTTGAACCAACCATCCTGGAAGTTTTCCTTTGTGTTTTCGGGATCGTTATAGTATCCTGTCGAAACTGAAACGCCCTTTGCCCAGAGTTCACCGTCTACAACCTTCATTTCACAGCCGGGTACTACTCTGCCGACGGAATCAGCCTTCTGTAAATAGTCGAAATTGAAAGCAAGAAGAGGTGAACACTCTGAAAGGCCGTAACCTGTGAGCACCATAATTCCTAAGTCCTTGCAGGAATCAACGAGAGTCTGTGATACGGGAGCACCGCCTGCAACAACAAGTCTGAGTCTGCCACCGAAAGCAGCCTTGACTTCACCGAGAATTTTATCTGTAAGGTCGATACCAAACTTCTTTGCGATGTTGCAGATTTTGATACCGAGTTTGAGTTTCTTATCCTTACCCTCTTTTTTAGCTGTTGACCATACCTTGTCAATAAGCATCTGAGGCAGAAGAGGTACTGCGAAGAGCATTGTGGGTCTGTATTCGAGAAGCTCCTTTGCGATATATCTTAAACCACTGCTGATACAAACAGGAATACCGAAGTAAACCATAAGGAAAAGGTTGCCGAGGCACTCATAAGCGTGATTCATAGGAAGAACTGAAAGTGATACGTCGCTCTCGTGATAAACCTTTGCGTGAGCACCGCCTGCAAGAACGTTTCTTGCAATATTTCTCTGAGTGAGCATTACGCCCTTACCCTTACCTGTTGTACCTGAAGTAAAGATGATAGTTGAAAGTTTGTCAGGCTGCACCTCAGGGAAAGGAAGCTCTTCACCTTCGAGCTCTACGGGGTTATTGATACAGAACATACCCATAGTGCCGTTTGTCTTCTCTGCAACAAGCTCAGCATAATCTTTATATGTTTTGTCGTAAAGGAAGAAATCTACATCAGCCTTTTCCATCTGCTCGTAAACATCCTCAAATGCGAGCTCTTTATCAAGAGGCACAATTACAAGACCTGCATACATAGCTGCATAGTAGCTTACGATATACTTATAGCTTGAGCCGCCGATAACTGCTACGTGACCTTTCTTGAGATTCTGTCTCATAAGGTATTGTGCAAATCTTTTGCTGTCTGCAACAAGGTCATTATATGTTTTTTCAACCTTCTGTTTTTTTTCTTTATAAATATAAGCTACCGAATCACCATAAAGTCTCTTTGATCTTTCAGCAAGCTCAACAATTGAATTAATTTCATCGCACTGATACAATCTGAATTCTTTTTTTGCCACGAGACGACCTCCTGTATTTTATCGATAATAATATTAAATATACTGATAAGTAATAATGCACAAAATTACACTTATATCATAATAACAAAAACCGAGCTTTATTTGTTAACGCATAAAATACAAACTGTTAATAAATTGGTAACTTGCTACACTTTATATCAATTTGTTGCATTGGTTTGTCTTGTAGAATAGAAATTAATGTGCTATAATCTTACATATAAAGTTTACGGAGAATGTTTATGAATAAAAACAACCTTTCAAGAAAACAGCTCAGATACTTTGCAAAAATGGCAGCAGAAAGTTATGTAAATGACCCTGTTCATTCGTATGTTACAAAAAACGAAGCACTGAGAAAAAAATTTGTATACCATTTTATGATTGAGCGCCTTGCTACATCTGCAAGAGAAGACATAATCTACATAGATGAAGAAAACCGCGGCATATGTATCTGGCGCGAGGCTCATAACGAATATGATGTTATCGACTTTCTTATGTATCCCAACTGGGTTTTCCTCTGCTTGTATCTGCCTAAAACTATAAAAACGCTTATGGCTTACGCTCATCTCGATGTCAGAGTTTTCCCTGAAAATACACTTATTATCTCCCCTGTTTTCGTTGACCCCAAGCATCAGGGCAAGGGGATAGCTACAAAGCTCATAAAGCAAGGCATCGCTGACCTTACTGCAAAGGGCTATAATTTGGGTCTTGAAGCCCAGAATCCCGATAATGTAAAGTTTTATGAAAAGCTCGGCTTTAAGGTTATACAGCATGACCACTGGAAAAGAGAAAATATAGACAACTACTATATGATGTATGAGGAGGAGAACCGCAATGATTAATCTTACCTTTGAGGATTTTATGAAGGCTGACTTCAGCCTTTATGAAAGCAACCCCATTATCCACAACCCTATAAACAGCCCTGTTATTGCTGACCCCAGTGTACTCACCCCCGAGGCTTCACTTGACGGAAAGTGGCATCTCTTCTGCCACACCTTCTTAGGCGTGTACCACTATGAAAGTTCAGACGGCATCTCCTTTAAAAACAAGGGCAGAGTTGTACCGAGAGCTATGAGACCCGATATCAATCTCATCGACGGAAAATACTATCTCTTTTATGAGAGAACAAAAAACCTCATCGGCAACGGACTTTCTTTCCTTGGAGCAAAATGGAAAAGCGAAATTTACTGCACCGAATCCGATGACCTTAAAACCTGGACTAAGCCACATCGTGTCATCGGACATACAAGACCCTTTGAGGTTGACGAAAAAGGTCAGGCAATTTCCAACCCCTTCTTAATAAAAATTGATGACACCTACAGACTGTACTATTCCTGCGGACAGACTTTCATCAAGGACTGTGGCTTCTGTGAGCCGACACATATATCCTATGCCGAAAGTAAGCGTATTTCAAACGGCTATCTCTCCCGTACCCTGCCAATAATCAGCCCTGATAAGAACAACGAATATCTCAATCTCTGTTCAGGCTGCATCAAGGTCTACAGACTCCGTGACTGCTATATCGGTCTGCAGAACGGAATATTCCAGAAGGACGGCAAAAGCCATTCGGCAATTATGCTTCTCAAATCTGCAGACGGTGAGAGCTTTGAGTTTGTAAAACCCTTCCTTGTACCTCAGAAATGCGGTGACAGCAACTGGATGGCTCAATATGTTTACGCCTGCTGCCTTACATATTACGAAGGCAAGCTCAGACTCTATTTCAACGCCAGAAACGTATCCAACAACATTCAGGGCAGAGAGTCAATCGGTGTATATGAAGCTGATTTAAAATAAAATTTCTCCGTTATCGGCAAATTAGCGCTGTCTATTTTGCCGGTTTTGTTATTTATTTCCCACTAAAAATATAATAGAATAGGCTTGTAAACACAAATGGTTTACATATTAATTTTCAAGGAGGAAAACTATGTTAGAGATATTAGTCACCATTTTTTCTGTATGGCTTTTTATAAGCACCGTAAGGCTGGCATTCAGAATCACATGGGGTGCAGCAAAAATAGTTGCAAGTATACTGCTCGGTCTTGCAGCACTTATACTGATACTTTCTCTCGCATTTGCAGGCGGTGTTATAATTTTTCTGCCCGCATTACTGATTGCAGGCGCATTCGGTATACTCAAAAGGTGTGCGTAAGAGGGGACGTGATGAGGCTGACGTCACCGTGAACGGTGCGTGAGTGCCCTGAAGGCACTCACGGAAATCGCCCGAGGGCGATTTCACGTCAGCCCCATCCACCCGCTACCTCAGACTTAAAATGAAACTACAAAAGGCTGTCCCCTTTGGAACAGCCTTGATTTTTTTATTGTACTTTTACCGTTACTGCTTTGGAATAACTGCCATAACCCTTTAATGAGCCAACCTTCTTTATGGCTCGGATTTTATAGGTATAAGTGCCTGATGTGAGCTCAGGGACAGTGTATGTGAAGTCGGTATTGTCCGCATTTTCCGTAACAAGCTTCACTTTACCGCCATCTTTGATTTCATAAATCACATAATGAGTGGCACCCGACACTTTGTTCCATCTGAGAGTTACCTGTTTTTCCCCGGCCTTTGCCGTAAGTGTGGGAGCTTTCGGGCCTGATACAGCAGTAAATACATCAGAATTTTCTGCATAGTAGCTCTTTGATAAAACCTCTCCTATTGCCCTGACCCTGATCTTATAGGTCTTGCCTGACGAGGCCTTCATAGTATAGGAATTTGTTTCTGTGGTATCAATTTTTTCGTATTTTCCTGTTTCATCACTGTATCTGTAGATGGCATAAACACTCGCATCGCTGACCTTTGACCATTTGAGAGTGACCGAGGTGGATGTCGAAGAAGCCTGAGAGATATTTTTCACCTTATCAGGCACAACAGTTATTTTCTGACTATAGCTGACAGTGCTATCATCCACAGCAGTACAGGTGATGGTGGCAGTGCCGATATTTTTTGCTGTAATCTTACCTTTTGAATTTACCGTTGCAACAGATGTGTCACTGCTTTTCCATGTCACTGCACCTTCAGTAGCCCAAGCAGGCTCAACTGTAACTTCAAGAGTTGAGGTGCTGCCCTTTGCCATTTTTTCAGGTGCACAAAACCATACAGATTCAACCGAAACCATGTTACTTGTTTTTACAATATCGAATGAATATGCTTTGCTTTCAATCTCCCATGATGGTATTATGGAGCTTCCTGCCACAACTTTAGCGGTATATTTACCCTCTTTGTCAATTGTTATACTCTTTTCAGTCTTTCTTCCGACAGTATGCTTCTTTACTCTCTTACCATCACTATTATAAATACTGATAACATATTTTGTGGCACCGCTTACCTCATTCCACTGCAGCTTGACAGCTTCTCCCAAAGTGTATGCCTCATCAATATTTTTAATGTCAGGACTTTCGATAACACCCTCCAGGTACTCTGAGTAGTTGAGAGCACACCAGCCCATTAAGTCTCCGTAGACTACCTTTCCCCAGATATATGTACCGTCATAATATTTATCGTAAATATGAAACCTTGCACCTGCAGGAATTTTCCCTAAAATATTGGCTGTTATTTTACGGGTTGATCTGAGATTAAGAGAACTATCGCTCATCTGCCATATTTCACTGCTGGCTTCAGTGTCTATTTCTGTTTTGTATCCGTCTGTATTTTCATAAAAATAGAGATCGCTGTTTTTTCTATTGTTGCCTTTCAGACGAAGCACATAAGAGAAACCGACTATATCAGCAATATTCATTGTATCCCAACGTATCTGACATCTGCCGATATAGTTGCAATCGGTGAAGGATATAACATCATCGTCCACACCTGTAACGCAAATCGAGTGACCGTTCCAGCGATAACGTATAATATCGCCGACACGAAGCTCCGACGCTTTGAGGGTAGTATGTTTCACATAGTTATTTCGTGGCATCACACCTGTTATTTCATAAGAAATTTTATGTGCATATCCCATACATTGAATAGCATTGTCGAAGCTGTTACAATCACAGCTGTTTACTCCCCAATTACAGTTTGAATGACCTGCGCAGGGAGTCAATGTAACACCGTCGGGATCATTGCTTTTGCCAACGTGATTCCAATATTCACCATGAGGAAAACGGTTTACAAGAGAAACCAGAGTTGACATCGTATCATTTGCACCCATAGCAGTGCCGCAAGGAATCATTAACAAAATAAAAGTAAATATTAACATTAAACACAGTAGTCTTTTTATCATCTGCCGCTCCTTATTTTTTTATATTCCATAAACACATATTACAACTTTGTAATTTTTACCGACATATAATATCACATTTCTTCTGTTTTTGCAAGTCCCGATAATTTATCCGACTGTAAGGCGTACAAAGAAGGCCGACAAAACAAGGCTCATAAAATCTGCTGTAAGCCCGGCAAGAAGTGTATGTCGGGTATTTTTAATGCTCACAGCCGCATAATAAACCGTCACGGCATAAAGGGTGGTATCGGTTGAGCCCATAACAACACTTGCAACCTGACCGATAAAAGAGTCGGGGCCATAGGTTTTCAGCACACTTTCAAAAAGTGACAGTGATCCCCCACCTGAAACAGGGCTTAATAATGCCATAGGTGTTATCTCCTTCGGCACACCGAAAAAAGTGGTTACAGGCGAAAGAAAATCCGACAGAATATCCATAGCCCCACTCTCCTTAAGCATTGTAACAGCAACAACCAGACCTGTTATACTCGGCAGAAGCTCATATACAGTATGTAAGCCTTTTTTAGCTCCTGCCATAAAGCAATCAAAAACCTTTACCTTCTTAAAAAGACCGAAACCAACTATCCCCACAACCATTGCAGGCAGCACATAGCTTCCCCAGTTACCTGCCATAATTATCACCATTTTTCTTCAGCTTATTCCCTATTTTTGCCACTGCTATTGCTATGACAAGTGCCGTAAACGAGGTCAGAAAGGCCGCAGGCATTATTTCCATCGGATTCTCGCTTCCATACTGTCCTCTCATAGTAGCGACGGTTGTAGGTATAATATGCATTGCCGCCGTATTCATCACCACAAACACTATCATCTCATCACTTGCAACAGACGTATCACTGTTAACACTCTGAAGGCGTCTCATAGCCTCAAGCCCAAGGGGTGTAGCTGCATTTCCCAGGCCGAGAACATTGGCAGTTATATTCATAGATATCGCTTCAAGGACATATTTTTCCTTTCGAATCCGTGGAAATATAAGGGATACGACAGGATGCATAAGCCTGGAAAGCATTTTCGTAAGACCGGCTTTGTCCCCTATTTCCATTATTCCGCCCCATAGGCACAGCATTGAAACAAGACGCAGCAGTAACTGTACGGCATTTTCTGCACCGTCTATTACCGCCGAGGAAAGTTCATTGATTCTGCCTGTTGCTACCGCTGAGACAAAGGAAAATATCAGCAGGACAGGAAAAATGTAGTTCATCATAAAAATCACCCTGGTAATTATATGATATTTTCCGTGGGATAATTACTGAAGCTTTGCCTTCGGCAAAGAGGGAGGCGGTGGTGACGGGTTCACCCCTTTGGGGCGTACCCTAGGGGGCACCTTCGGTGCCCCTGCTGTAGCCGAAGGCTACAGCAGCACCACCGCCTCAAAGCAAACACACACACCTCGATGGTGTGTGTGTTTGTGTTTGCCCGTATCATATCTCAACATCAATTGCTTTAATCTCCCACTGCCCCGTTACAGGGTTTCTCCTTTCACTATAATCACAGTAAACAGCCATATCTTCACTATATAAAATGGCTACAGAAATCTGCCTGCCGTCACCAAGAAGCCTCTTCAGCTTACCGAGTCTCACATCAGCAACCTTCAGACAAGCAGGTATAACATCCGAATTATTGGTGGATATTCTGTCAAGAAGCATCAGATCACGAAGCTTCATTTTGTCGGCACCGCGTATCATCGAAAGGTATTCGTAAGCAAGGCAGGTATATTTATCAAGAGGTATACTGCCCTCTTCTCCCCTGCTTATGAGAAACTCACCGAAACCAAAGAACAAATCAAAGGGCGGCATAAATTTTGTCACATATTCAAGGGTGCGGCTGAATCTGCCGCTGTTATAAAGTCTGTCAACCTCGTTTTCACAGATATGAAGCTTTCTCAACTCTTCTTCGCTTATCCATGGCGTAAATATAACCTTATAGGGCGGTACACTGCCGTAAACACAAGGGAAGCCTTCCTTATCCTCACTCATCGGTGAGCCGTAAAGCACCTTCAGGAAACCAAGCTGAAGCATATTTGCACCGATATTATATGCTCTGTTGAAGCCATTAACAAAGCTGTCATAATCCTCAAGCGGAAGCCCTGCTATAAGGTCGATATGAATATGACAGTTGCCATAAGACAGAAGCCTCTTAACATTACTCTCCACTGAAGCCACATCAGTTTTTCGGTTTATCTTTCTGAGAGTTTCTTTGTTAAAGGACTGTATGCCAACCTCAAACTGCACCGCACCGAGAGGAAGCTTTGAAATAATATCAAACAACTCCTCAGTCAGAATGTCTGCCGCTATCTCAAAGTGAAAGCACACATCATCAGGTATTGTTTTACCGTACTCATCTTTGATGAATGAGAGAATTTCCAAGGCTCTTTTTGAATTACAGTTAAAGGTACGGTCAACAAATTTAATAGTTTTTGCACCCATTTCACAAAGCAGAAGCATTTCTCTTTTCACTCTTTGAAGGGGCAGAAACCTCACCTTACCGCATCTTCCGGAAAGACAAAAAGCACAGCTGAAGGGACAACCACGACTACTTTCGATATATGCTATTCTGTTGCCGAGAGCTTCAAAAAACTCTTCACAGTATGGTGAAACCGTCTTTTCTATATCTACGAAATCACCGTCTGAAATTATGAGTTCACTGTTTTTCCTGTAAGAAACTCCCTTTATATCGGGTTCTTTGCCTTGAGCCAAAGCTAAAACCAGCTTCGGGAATATCTCTTCACCCTCACCGCTTAAAACATAGTCAACGAAGGGATATCTCTCAAGTATATCTCTTTGTCTGTAAGACACCTCGGGACCTCCGAGTGCAATGATAATTCCCTCTTTTTTCAGCCTTTCAGACAGCTCAAGGACTCTTTCGATATTCCATATATAAGAGGAAAAAGCTACCATCTGAGGTTTTTCAGCAAGGATTCTTCCATATATATTATCAGCTTTTTCGTTTATTGTGCCCTCTATAACTTTACATTCAGCTTCTTTTATATCAGCATCTATGAACGCTGTATAAAGACACCAGGGAGCCAGGGAAGAATGTATATATTTAGAATTAAGAGCACATATAACTGTTTTAAATTTCATTTATACTCTCCGTCAGCTCTTTAATTTCAGGCTCCGGAATTGCTTTAAGCCCGGGGTTAAGACTATCAAAAAGCTCCACAGCCAAAGGATAATCGTCAAAGCTTTTTTTATCCATAAAGCGTCTCTTCAGATGAAGCATTATGCCGTCCTCTTCCTGCTCAAGGGTCTGTTGTTTTTCTCTTAATGCAATTACTTCTTTTTCATATGCCGCTTTCACTGCCGAAATAAACTCATTTTCATCATATATCTCAGCCTTTTCAATTTTAAGCAGATGTGCCATCTGTTCTATCTGAAGCACCGTGTCAGCAGTATATCTTTTTACCATAGCCCTGAAAGCATCAGATTCAAAATAATATATATTACCGAGAAGATAAGAAAAAGCCTTCCTTGTATCAAGGTAACCAAGCTTTATTCTTCTGTCGATAACCGTATCGTCAAAATCAAAAGTAGCACCAAGGTCATCAATATCATAAGGTCTTATATGCACTATCTCACTGTTGAGATAGTTAAGGTTGTGAGCAACACCCTTTATATTTGAAATATCAACAATAATAAGGCGGTTATATCCGCGCTTTTTCAGAGGCATAACAGGCGTGTTGTCATAAGCTCCGCCGTCAAGAAATCTTTCGCCCTCAGGGCCGATATTCTGAGCAAGAGGAATATTGGCCGAAGCTAAAAGATAGTCCACAAGCTGACCCTCAGGGATTTCGTGAATGAATATCTCTCTCGGCACCACTCCCTGAGTCATCTGAACTGCAATAACGCCTAAGTCGATACCGCTGTCTCTTACCTTCTTTTCATCTATGAATTGTGAAACAAACTCTGCCGCCGGAGAAGCATCTATTCCACCGGTTTTTAAAAACTCTTTAAAGAGCACACCCCAGTTTTTTCTTGAAAAGAGATTTTCCGCATCCGGCAAATCCTTAGCAAATCTGACACCCTTGTCAACAGATATGTTATGCCAGAATTCTGTAGCCTTATCATAATCGTCTGCAGCAACAAAGGCACCGTTTATACCACCGATTGAAGCACCTGCTATAGCTTCAAATTTTATACCCATCTCTCTCAGAGCTCTCCAGGCACCTATCTGATAGGCACCCTTACCGCCACCACCTGCTAAAACAAGACCATATTTTTTCATTGTATCATCTCCTTATAATGAAGCTCTGCTTCAATTCATGACGAAGGCAATTCGACCCATCCGTCACTTCGTGCCATCTTCCCTTCCAAGGAAGGCAACTTCTAAGTTAAATAAGCTCTCCTATTATCATATTTGAAAGCAAAAAGCCCTCAGGAGTAAGCCTTATTCCCTCGTCATCCACAATAACGAGTCCTGATTTCTCATATTTTTTCATCTTTTCTATTTTATCTTCGCTGATTTTTTCACCGTATTTTTTTTCGTATTCTTCAAAATTCAGTCCCTCGGCGAGCCTTAAACGAAGCATTATATATTCCTCTTTATCACCGCCAAAGCCATCAGAAACAGGCTCAGCCCCACCTATAAAGCTTCCGAAATCTCTCTCGTAATAAAATCTTTCACCACTCAGAAAGGAGTGAGCTGACGGGCCGATACCGATATAGTCCAGACCTTTCCAATAGCGGGTATTGTGCCTGCTTTGCATATTGTCTTTGGCAAAATTTGAGATTTCATAATGGTTGTACCCTGCCGATGAAAGACGTTCTGATGTGTGAAGATACATTTCTGTCACTGTATCCTCGTCAGGAAGAGCTAAGCTCTCACTCATTTCATCAAAGGGAGTACCTTCCTCGATTTTCAGCATATAAGCGCTAATGTGAGGTATATCCAAACAAAGTAGAAAGTCAATGCTTTGGTCGAGACTTTCCATAGTCTGATGAGGTACACCGAGCATAATATCAAGAGAGATGTTGTCTATGCCCGACTCCTTTGCCATTTCTACAGCATTTTTCACCTGAAGGGAATCCGAAAGTCTGCCAAGACTCAACCTTTCCTTGTCAACAGCAGACTGCATTCCCATAGAAATACGGTTAACACCCGCACCTCTTATTTCATTGAAAAACTCAGCCGATACGCTTGAGGGATTACATTCGACGGTAATTTCGGCATCGTAAGTCACATCATACTGAGATTTTATGTAAGACAGCAGATATGATATTCTCTTTTCCCCAAAAAGACTCGGGGTGCCTCCACCAAAATAGACTGTATCTATCTTATCACTTATTTTTTCTTTCCACTTATCTAAGCATAAAAGGACAGCGTTTAAGTAGCTGTCCTTCATCGATTCATCTGCTTTAAAGGAATAGAAATCACAATAAGGACATTTTCTTTTACAAAACGGTATGTGTATATATATTCCTGTCATATTTTTAACTTTCGTCGTCAAGCTTGAGCACTGCCATAAATGCTTCCTGGGGCACCTCGACACTGCCGAACTGACGCATACGCTTTTTACCTTCCTTCTGTTTTTCAAGAAGCTTCTTCTTACGGGTGATGTCACCGCCGTAGCACTTGGCAAGAACGTCTTTTCTCATAGCCTTAACGGTTTCACGGGCGATAACCTTTGAGCCGATTGCCACCTGAATAGGTATCTCAAACATCTGTCTTGGGATGTGCACCTTGAGCTTTTCAGCAATCTTACGGGCTCTTGACTGAGCTTTTTCTGAGTGAATAATGAAGCTCAGAGCGTCTATCATATCACCGTTAAGAAGCACATCAACCTTCTGGAGACTTGAGCGTCTGTATTCAAAAATTTCATAGTCAAATGATGCATAACCTCTTGTACGTGACTTAAGAGCGTCAAAGAAGTCATAGATAATTTCGTTAAGGGGCAATTCATAGTGAATATCAACACGGTCGGTAGTGATATATTTCATATCCTTGAAGGTACCGCGTTTATCCTGGCAAAGGTCCATAATAGCACCTACATAATCTGTGGGAGCATAGATATGAGCATTGGTAATAGGCTCTTCACAGAAATCTATGTGAGCAGGGTCAGGATAATGAGTGGGGTTGTCGATTTCAACCACACTACCGTCATTCATATGAATCTTATAAATAACCGAAGGAACAGTTGTTACCAAGTCAAGGTCGTATTCTCTTTCAAGTCTTTCCTGAATAATTTCAAGATGCAGAAGACCGAGGAAACCACAACGGAAGCCGAAGCCCAGTGCACCTGAGGTTTCGGGCTCATAGGAAAGTGAAGCATCGTTGAGCTGTAATTTTTCAAGAGCGTCTCTGAGTGCCTCATAGTCTGCACCGTCGGCAGGGTACACACCGCAGTAAACCATAGGATTAACCTTACGGTAACCGGGAAGAGGCTCGGATGAGGGTCTCTGAAGCTTTGTTACAGTGTCGCCCACCTTAGCGTCACGGACAGTTTTGATTGAAGCTGTGATATAGCCAACCTCACCTGCTGAAAGCTCCTTGCAGGGCTCAAGGCCTGTTGCTCTCATATAGCCTACCTCAACAACGTTGAACTCAGCACCTGTCGCCATCATTTTCATTGTTTCACCGGCTTTGAGGGTACCCTGCATAACACGGACGTAAACAATAACACCCTTATAGTTATCGTAAACCGAGTCGAAGATAAGAGCCTTGAGTGGTGCATTATCCTCAGCATCTGAAGGAGCAGGGATATCTGCAACTATTCTTTCGAGGACCTCAGCAACGTTTTCACCTGTCTTGGCTGATACACGGGGAGCATTACTGCAATCAAGACCGATAATTTCTTCAACCTCGGCAGCAACTCTGTCAGGCTCTGCAGCGGGAAGGTCGATTTTGTTGATAACGGGTACAAGCTCAAGGTCGTGGTCGAGAGCAAGATATGTGTTAGCGAGAGTCTGAGCCTCAATACCCTGAGAAGCGTCAATAATGAGTATAGCACCCCCACAGGCTGCGAGAGAACGTGAAACCTCATAGTTGAAGTCAACGTGACCCGGGGTATCGATAAGGTTGAGCTCATAGGTTTCGCCATCCTTAGCCTTATAGTCAAGCTTAACGGCGTGAGCCTTTATAGTAATACCTCTTTCTCTTTCAAGGTCCATATCGTCAAGAATCTGAGCTGACATATCACGTTTAGCAACGGAATCAGTGATTTCAAGAAGTCTGTCTGCAAGAGTTGACTTACCGTGGTCGATATGAGCGATGATAGAAAAGTTTCTTATATTTTCTTTTTTAACAGCCATAGTTCACCTCTGAAAAATTACAGTGAAAATTTATCAATATATTATAGCATAAAGATTGGCTCTGGGCAATAGGTACGCGAATTTTTTTGTGTTCATGAAAGTTTCTGCTGATGGTGAGAGGCGGCTCCATTAAATCGCAAAGCGATTTATAGCGACGAAGTCGCTGGCCCGAACTTCGTTCGGGCATAGAGCCGCCGTACTGCCTGTTAAAACCAAGCCAAAGAAAAAAACAGACCTTTGCATATGCAAAAGTCTGTCTGCTTTATTTTAATTAAATATCTTTGTAAATAATTCTACTAACCAATTGAAGAATGCAGATAAAGCAACAAAAATCTTGCCGTATTTATCTGAGGGATTGTCAAGTTTTTCATCTGCTTCCCAATTCTCTGTATCGCAGTTTTCTGTAGTCATTATCTCAATATCACCCTGAGTATCCTCATCGGGATTTGTATACTTGTAAACTACAAACTGTGAGGGCCAGCAGGAATTGTCAATTGTTACCTTTTCCTTTGATGAAGCAATATCATAAAGAAGTCTGAGTTCCCAGTCAGACCAGTTTGAGTGGCTTGAGCCCTTGATAAACCAGGTTGAATCGCGGAAAAGACAGGTTGAAGCATCAATCTGATTGTCGGGTGAAATGTATTTACCAAAGCCTGCTTCTACTCTTGATGCGATATAGTCATCAGTAAGGTCGTTGTAAATTGTACCTGTTGTAGCACCGAAGGATGAACGGGTTACTGAAGCGAACTGATCTGAAACAACATCGTTGCTTTGACAAATAGGCATTATCTGGAAACCGTATTTTGATATAGCTCCGAAGTTTATACCACTATTTACTGCGTTTTCAAGAATCTCGGGAATTCTCTGACGTACCACTGTATTATAATTATCAAGTTTTGCGATAAGACCTGCATACTCTTTTCTCTTTTCACTTCCATCGGGACCGAAAACATATTCTTTTGCTGTCGAATAATCTTCAGGTGATACACATGCCCAATAGTTAGGCCAGGTATAGAAGGTTGAAAGTGCAAGAGCAGATGTCATGCCCACGACTAATTTATTATAAAGCCATTCCTCGGTTTTGCCTATAACTGCATCAAGCACACCTGTTCTGTCAAGCATTTCAATTGTTGTGTTAACAAATCCGTCGATATCAAACATACCGATTGATCCACAATCCGCAAGGATTCTGTTTACAGCAGTCGGATCTACAATAAACTTACCGCTGATTACTTCACTGAGCATTTCAGCACCGCCTACAACACTACCGTCAAAAGCTACGCCTCTTATATACTTTGCTGCGTGCTCGGGATAAACAGCAAGGTACGCTGTAATTACGTTGGTACCGAGACAGCTTGCAATTACACCAACCTGTTCGCATTTGGTTGATGCAAGAATATCGTCAACAAATGATTTGAATACACCTGCTGACTCGATTGGATCCAGTCTCCAGTCATAATAGAACCAATATCTGTCCTGAACATAGTATTTCACACCTTCTGATGTATACCACGCCTGATCATTATGTCTGGTTTTATTCATTTTGTCAATTCTTTCCTGACGAAGACCAGTGCCGTACTGAGGATTGCCGTCTTTGTCAAGAAGTGAGTTTTCAAAAAGCTCACTGATTTCTTTCTGAAGATTTTCATAATAGGGGTCCCAATTGTCATTGAGAAGACCGTCAATAAGGAAAGGCATAAGAACGTTTGCTACAGATTCGAGCATTTCGCTGTCTCCTTCGCCTTCTTCCTCATCGCCACTGTCAAGAATCGATGCAAAGTCCTTGTAGTGGAAAACCTTTTCGCCGTTTTCGTCAACAAGCTTTTCACCGTCACCTGAGATACGGATTACAGGAATATCACTGCGACTCTGTGAAATCCAGTGAGTTGTATCGGCAGCGAATGCCGGAGTTGCAAGAGCAACAGACATTAACAGCACAAGAAAAATTGAAACAGATTTTTTAAGCCCATTTTTCATAGATATCTCCTCCCAAAAAATGAAATTATTGTTTAAATCTCTGTTAACTTATTGTTAATTCTATCATATAAAACAGACAAATGTCAAGTTATTTATAAGAATTCAGAGTAAGAACTTTGCAGCTGGTACGGCGGCTCCATACCTGAACGATGTTCGGGTCAGCGACTTGTGTCGCTGCAAATCGCTTCGCGATTTGATGGAGCCGCCTCCCACCTCTTGCAGAAACTCCCTGAATGTAAAAAAAGACTCCCACATAAGTGAGAGTCTTTAGTTGTGTTATGAAAGCACCAATTATTCGTTGATAGCTGTAACAACGCCTGAACCAACTGTACGGCCACCTTCACGGATAGCGAAACGAAGACCTTCTTCGATAGCGATTTCTGTGATAAGTGTAACGTCCATTTCAACGTTATCACCAGGCATACACATTTCAACACCAGCGGGAAGTGAAATTGTACCTGTAACGTCAGTTGTTCTGAAGTAGAACTGAGGACGATAGTTGTTGAAGAAAGGTGTGTGACGGCCGCCTTCATCCTTA
>JAZQUF010000029.1:0-22000 GCA_045631165.1 Acutalibacteraceae bacterium | reverse complement strand
CCACCTGAATTCAGTGCCAAAGCACTGCACTCAATATCCTTAACGCGGATTTTCGTCGAGGTCTACTCTCCTACTTGGATTTCTTCCCGAAGCTCGCAAGCTACCTTCATAAGACTTTCATAAAGACTCGCACCAACCGTCTTCTCTCTTAAAAGAATTTCTTATTACTCCTCTTGGTCAAAGCTTTTTAAAATATCTATAAGATTTTATCACACCGAATGAAATAAGTCAAGGTGTTTATTACATAAACTTCTGACTTTCCGCTACAGCAAGCTGATCACAGCGCTCATTTTCCGGATGACCTGCATGACCCTTTATCCACTCGATTGTTACCTCGTGTTTTGCAATTTCAGTAAGTAATGCGTCCCACAATTCAGGATTGAGAGCAGGCTTCTTGTCTTTCTTGCGCCAGTTATTATCTTTCCAGCTCTGGGCCCAACCAAGATTTATACCGTTAGCAACATATTGTGAGTCTGTAACCACAGTAACACGGCAGGGTACTTTTAAAGCTTTTAAACCTTCGATAACAGCTGTTAATTCCATTCTGTTATTAGTTGTCTGCGCCTCACCGCCACTTAGCTCTTTTCTCTTCCCCATATAGTCAAGGATAGTGCCCCAGCCACCTGCGCCGGGATTACCTGAGCAAGCGCCGTCTGTATATATAGTAACTTCTTTCATTATATCTACTCCAAATATTTTTGTATATTTTATCACAGCTGACAACTTTAATCAATAACTTGACTATAAAAATAAAAATCACTTGATTTATTAGTTTTAAGGTGTATAATAATTATGAAAGAAAAAATGAAAGGATTTGAAAATATGAAAGAAAATGTTGTAATTTTCGACCATCCCCTTATTCTTCACAAGCTCTCAATTTTAAGAGATAAAAACACTCCTTCGAAGGATTTCAGAGCTCTTGTTTCTGAAATTGCCACTCTTATGTGCTATGAAGCAACAAGAGACCTCCCCCTTGAAGAAGTTGAAATCGAAACCCCCATCTGCAAAACTAAGGTTAAGCATCTTGCAGGTAAAAAAATGGCAATTGTACCCATTCTCAGAGCAGGTCTTGGAATGGTAGAAGGTGTAAGCGCACTTGTTCCATCTGCACGTATCGGTCATATTGGTCTTTACAGAGATGAAGAAACTCTTACTCCTGTTGAGTATTACTGCAAGCTTCCCAAGGACATCGGCGAAAGAGATGTTTTTGTAGTTGACCCTATGCTCGCAACAGGCGGCTCAGGAATTGATGCGGTTTCACAGATTAAGCTCCGTAATCCCCGCTCTATCAAGTTTATGTGCATTATTGCAGCTCCCGAGGGCGTTGAAGCTTTTACAAAAGCTCATCCCGATGTACCCGTTTACTGTGCAGCTCTTGATGAAAAGCTCAACGAAAAGGGTTATATCGTACCAGGTCTCGGTGATGCCGGTGATAGAATTTTCGGTACAAAATAATATTGTAAAAAAATCCGTCTGTTTCATTTCGATTCAGACGGATTAATTATTATATCAGACCCAACCCTATATATATCATAGCAAAATGGCAGGTAGTACCCATTAGCACAAAAAGATGGAAAATGCTATGGAAATATTTTTTCTTTTTGCCAAGCTTATAAAAAACAATGCCAACAGAATAAAAGATTCCACCGGTAACAGCAAGGATAAAAGGTATTAAGGTTTCTCCTTTATAATATTTGACTATGGGATATATCATAGCCATAGATGTATACCCTACAACCATATACAGCCTCATCTGGACCTTTATGTACTTTTCCTGATCGATAAAAGTCAGCAGAATTCCGACAATACTGAGAATTATGCTCAGAGATGCCGTAGCAACACTGAAAATTTTATTATGAGGATAAACAGCCATGATATTAATTGCCGTCGCTGTACCCGTTATCATAATAAATATTGCACTATGGTCAATCAGCCTCATTGCTCTTTTAGCCGTGCCCGGTTTAAGTGAATGATAAAGCATTGAGCAGGCGTAAAGTAAAATTGTAGATACACCAAAAACCACAGAAGCGACAATACCGTTAGCTGTTGTACTTTTATTTATACCAAGCATCATAAATATCAATCCCAACGGTACACCAAAACCGTGAGAAACAGAATTGAGAATCTCCTCTGTTTTACTATAAACGGGTAAAATCACTTTTTCAAATGCCATTATTTTCACTCCTTTAAATAATATGACAGCAGGATTTATTTATAAGTCCTGCTGTATTTGTCATTTAGTAAGGTCTTTTATAATTTCAGAAGCAATTATCAGTCCTGCTACAGGCGGTACAAACGAAATACTTCCGGGTACTGCTTTACCGTTTTCAGTTTTCTCCTGAATCTGAGGCTTGATTGGCTCTTCTTTTGAATACAGGACTTTGAGTTTTTTTACGCCTCTCTTTTTTAGTTCGTATCTCATTACTCTTGCAAGAGGACAGACACTCGTTTTATAAATATCCGTTATTTCAAATTTAGTCGGATCAAACTTATTACCTGTCCCCATAGAAGATATCACCGGAACATTCTCCCTATAAGCCTTTTCAATTATTGCAAGCTTGCCCGATACAGTGTCAATAGCATCCGCCACATAGTCGTAACAAGAGAAATCAAATTCACCTATATTCTCGGGCAATACGAATTTTTCTATACAGTTAATCTTTACTTCAGGGTTTATATCAAGAGCCCTGTTTTTCATAACCTCTGTTTTCATATGCCCGACAGTAGACCTCAGAGCAATTATCTGACGGTTTATGTTGCTTATGCTTACTGTATCGTTATCAATTATATCAATAGTGCCGACACCTGCCCTTACGAGGGCTTCAACAATATATCCGCCTACTCCACCGATACCGAAAACAGCAACACGACTATTTTTCAGTTTTGTCAGTGCATCAGCGCCTATTAACATTTCGGTTCGTGAAAACATCTCTTTCATTATTTACCTTTCTTTGTGGGGATACCGAAGAAAATAAACAGTGTTGCAGGAATAAGGCTGATCACTGCCAACAGGAACATAAGGGGATTTTCCTTGAAATATTGATACATTGCCGTAAAGGCATCAGGCTGAAACATAATAATGAGTCCGACAATTACAGCGATGATTGCATTTATAAGCACTGCACCGGCCGCCGCATCCTTAGCTATCTTACCGTACTCAGTATACTTTTCACTCGCAAGGTTAACAGCATTCTCTATAGCGGTATTGATTATTTCACAGGCTATTACAGCACCTGAAGCCAGCATCAGCACCGCCCAGTCCGTGCGGCTGAGAGTAAACCAGTCAGTAAGCAAAAGAATCGACACCATATAGATAACACAGGTAATGTGTATTCTTAAATTTCTTTCATTGGCAATCGTTCTGCCTATCCCTCTGAAGGCATATACAAAACTCATAAACAGCTTTTTATAATGTTCCATTTATGTAATTATTCCTCTGTTGTATAATAACTTCCGCTTCTTACGAGTCCGAGTTGTGTTAAAACAGCTTCTTCTTTTTCTCTCATTCTTACAAGCTCCAATCCTCCCGGCTCGTGATCATAGCCTAAAAGGTGAAGCATTGAGTGCACGGTAAGGAATGCGATTTCTCTGTTGATTGAATGACCGTAAAGATCAGCCTGCTTGATAGCGTGTTCAATAGAAATAACAATATCACCGAGCATCTGAGCACCGGTATCATTATTGATATCGTATTCGCCGTCAATACCCAAGGGGAATGAAAGCACATCTGTAGGCTTATCCATTCCTCTGTGTTTTAAGTTAAGCTCATGAATAGCCTCATCATCAACAATTGTTACACTGATTTCTGCCGAGCCCTTGAATTGCTCATTGGTAAGCACGGCATTACAGCAGCGTCTTATGAGCATACGCACACCTCTGGGGAGCTTTACTGAATTCTGATCATCGGTAATAATTACTTTGATTTTGTCCTTCATTTTTTCTTCTTTGCCTCCTCATATTTATCGTAAGCCTTGATGATATCCTGAACCAGCTTATGTCTCACAACATCTTTGTCACTGAACTTAACCGTCTGGATATCCTCAACATTTTTGAGAATCTTTATAACCTCAACCAGACCTGATTTTTTACCATCGGGCAGATCTATCTGAGTAATATCACCCGTGACAACAATCTTTGACCCGAAGCCCAATCTGGTGAGAAACATTTTCATCTGCTCAGGTGTAGTATTCTGAGCTTCATCAAGAATAATGAAGCTGTCATCAAGGGTACGGCCTCTCATATAAGCAAGAGGAGCAACCTCAATATTGCCTCTTTCCTGATATTTCTGAAAACTCTCGGGACCGAGCATATCGAAAAGCGCGTCGTAAAGAGGTCTCAGATAGGGATCAACCTTCTGTTGTAAATCACCCGGCAGAAAACCAAGCTTCTCGCCCGCTTCAACAGCCGGTCTGGTAAGAATAATTCTGTTAACAAGCTTTGCCCTGAAAGCACTTACAGCCATTGCCACAGCGAGGTAAGTCTTACCTGTACCGGCAGGTCCAACACCGATTACAACTGTATTGCTTCTGATAGCTTCAATATATTTTTTCTGACCTAAGGTCTTGGCTTTTATTGGTTTGCCTTTGGCACTGATGCAAATACAGTCCCCTGCCATGGATAAAAGCTTATCATCATTGCCGTCTTTTACAAGAGATATAACATATCTTACATTCTGCTCAGTCAGAATTTCACCTTTATTGATCAGAGTGAGCAGACTGTTAATCGCTCTCTTTGCTTTATCAACATTTTCCTCGTCACCCTGAATTTTAATTTCGCTGCCACGGCTTATAACTCTTACCTGAAACTCTTTTTCGATAAGCTTTATGTTTTCATCAAAAGAACCGAACAAGCTCACCGCCTGCTCCATTCTGTCAATGCTGAATGTCTGTTCAACCAAGTATTTGCACCTCTGTCATTTTATGATATTTTCACATAATTCCATTTAATATTCAGTTTATTTTAGCACATTTCTTTAAAAAAGTGAATACCTTTTTAACAAATTCTTATTGATTTTCTTCTTTTTCTATAATTATAGGCTTGCTTTCACCAATAAAATCAATACAACTGTACACTCCCGATATAATCACCTTGTTTTTTTCTGATTTATATTTAATGTCAGAGTGCACAATATTACTGTTTTTATATTTATCATATACCATAGAGCTGAATTTCATACAAGCTATTTTTTCGGCCATATCTTTTTCAGGCTGAAAATCCTCATAAAAAGCCAGTGTCTTCCTTTCAATTCCGAAAGGCAATACATAGTCAGCATAACGCAGAAATCTTCTGTCGGAATATACCATTGTATTTTTATCAGTGTGCGAAACAAAACCCAAAGGTATCTCTAAACCGAAGAATATTAATTTGTAGTATTCTTCAATATCAGAAAAGCGACTGATTTTTTCATCACAGCTTATGATGTATTCACTGTAACTGCTGTGAAGCGCTGTAAAATTTCCCTTTGCCTCATAATAAAGCGGCTTTGAATCAACACCCTCTACTACACCACTGATAAGTACATCACCTTTTTTTACTGCATTTCCTTTTGAAATATTTTTTGCGCCCTGATAAGTCTCATCAGAAACTATAACACCATCGAAATCAGCAATTATATTTGAGGGGCCACCATTTTTTTCTATTTCAAGTTTTTTTCTGCTGTCTCTGTATTCTATTACCGCCAGACTGCCTTTTATATTAACCTTAACATAAGATAACTCTCCATCGAAAGCTTTATAAATCTCTCTTGCTGCCTTTTCCTCATCGAAGCCCGAAACATAAACACCATATCTGAGACCAACCCTTTCAGCGACCTCCACAATTTGTTCGCGGCTGAATTTCTCACTGTCTACAGTATTGATGCACCAAACAAAACGATTCATTACAACTGAAAAAACCATGAAAAAGCATATACCTATAATCAGCCCCACTCTGTCACGATGTGCTCTCAAATAAAATGGAAAACCTCTTCTTTGTCTTATTTTTATTCTGACACCTGTTTTTCTTGCAATGTCTCTTAGCCTGCTGAAATCCTTTATAACTATTTTGCCCATTATAGCATTTTCACTGTAGGATAAATCCTTAATGTCTATTCTTCTGAATGAGCAAAGATTGATGAACCTCTCGCCAAATCCTCCTTCAGCTGTAAAAACAATAAAACCTCTGAGGAGCCATAATAATTTTACAAGCAAAATATTTCACCTGCCTTCAGCATGAGCAGAACTCAAAGGCAACAATATTCCCCGAAATAGTTACCTCATCACCACCGGGCGCTCTTATGCAAAGATTCTCACCTGAAAATTTAAGTATGTACTTTCCGCAGTTGACTCTGACTCTGTGTGATTTATACTCCAGAACTCCCTTACTACCTTCTACTATTGCTTCCTTACATGAATTGAATATTACATGAGGCAGAAGATAATCAGAAAATTCTTCCTTCGAGATTTCGGATATTGTACCTTTTAATGTTCTTTGCAAATTAATCACACCCTTCGTCATATTTTATGCTCTGAGTAAGTGTATAATACTTTGAATCACGAATATTAATTAATGGGGTGAAATAAATGACAAATACCAAAAGCTCTTCTTCAAAACTAAAAAAGTATTCTCCCTTAATCTCAGGCTACATACCTGTGTGCTTTTTTATTTTCTTTATCGCTTTTATGCTTCTTCGTTTTCCGGAAACGGCCGCTCAGGGCATAAGCGACGGTATTGATCTATCTCTCGGCACACTTATACCAACGCTCTATCCCTTTATGGTGCTTTCATCACTGATAATTGAACTGAATATTTTTGACAGGATACCAAAGCCTTTAAAAAAAATATCAGACATACTCTTTTCTCTCAGAGGTAAATGCCTGGGTGTTATTTTCCTTTCAATGATCGGCGGATTACCTCTCGGTTGTAAAATGACGAGCGAATTATATGAAAAAGGAGAGATATCACGTTCTCAAGGCAGACGTATGCTTCTTTTCTGTTATTGCTGTGGTCCTGCATTCACAATAAGTACTGTGGGCATCTATATGCTCGGATCAAAAAATGCCGGTATAATTATCTATATATCACTCATTATGTCTGCTTTCACTATCGGTATTCTGTCGAGATTTTTCGGTGATGATGACAGCTTTTATCTTACACAAAAAAATTCTGACACCAATGACGGCTTTTCAGCAGGCTTTGTCAGAAGTGTTTCCAAGGGAAGCTCTGCAATGCTCAGTGTGTGCGGTTGGGTAATCCTTTTTTCCTCCATCAATAGGATTGTTGAAATTTTACCGATAGAAAATTCAGTGAAACTCTTTCTTTCCTGTATTCTTGAAGCAACCAACGGAGTATATTTGGCATCAGGGAATCTGTCGCTGCCGATTATCGCAGGAATCATCGGATTTGGCGGTCTCTGCGGACACTGTCAGGTTATGCCTTATATAATCAAGCTACGTCTCAATTACAAATATTTCATTACATCGCGAATAATCTGCGGAGCACTGTCTGTTATCTATTGTGATGCACTTATGAATATTTACCCTGTAAGCTATGAGGTGTTTTCTCTTGGCACACTGCCACCTCAGAGTTCATCGGGCGTTTCATCAGCCATATCTGTTGCAATGCTCTTTTCAGCAGGCCTCTTTCTTCTTGGTGACAGTACTATAATTAAAATCAGAGCAAAAAAAGACCATCGGACTTAACCGATGGTCTTAAATCATTAAATTGTTATTTAATCTTCACTGACTTAACGTCGCTGAATGTACCGTGTACAGTTTTTGAGTCAACCTTTGTATAAGCTCTGACCTTGAAGTAGTAGGTCTTGCCGCTTGTAAGTCCTGACTTGGTCTGTGCATCAGGCCATCCCTTATAAGAATCAAGCTTTGTGAATTTTTTTCCGTCAGTGGAGTAGTAAACCTGATAGCCTGTTTCACCTGCTACATCGCTCCAGGAGATCTTAGCCTTGCCCTTAGAAGGAGATGTAACCTTAAGTGTGGGAGCTGACGGGATAAACTTGAATGTGAATGCTACACCGCTATCAGCGTGGATTACTGTACCATCCTTTGTCTTGGTATAAGCAGCAATCGCAATCTTATAAGTGGTACCCATCTTGAGGCTCTTGCCTGCGTAATCCTTAGTAAGAGTATATGAGTTAGTTGTTACAGAAGCAGCCTTAACTCTTGTCTTACCATCTACAGTCTTATAAATATATACTCTGTAGCCTGTTGCACCTGTAACTTCTTTCCATGTAAGCTTAACAGCGTTTGTTTTTGAAGCCGCAGCCTTTATGTTTGAAGTCTTACCGGGAGCAATAGTGAAATTCAGTGTCTTTGTACCTTCATATTCGCCCTGAAGAGTTACCTTGATCTTATAGACACCGGGATTCTTTCTTCCATCGGGATATGTAATTGTATAGTCTCTGTCAACGATAAGATCATTGCCCTCTGAATCCTTAACAGTTACAGAAGGAGTTCTTGTCTTGCCGTTATAAGTACATTTTGAAGTTGAAAGCTTGAATACTGAAACATTGAAAAGAGTTTCGTCAGCCTCGTAGCCGCAAAGCTTACAAGTACCCTTTCTCTTACCGTTTTCTTCTGTTGTTGCTTTCTTAAGGCTTTCGTAGTTGAACTCGTGACCGATTCTCTCAACTACCTGCTGCTTTTCAAACACTTCACCGCAGAAATCACAGTGACTACCTTTTGTAAGACCTGTTGCGTTACAAGTAGCAGCAACAGCTTCATCAATTACAGTCTTATGACCTGTTGCAGGAATAATACCGGGCTTTGTGAGTTCTTTATCACATCTTGAGCATTTCTCACCTGCTGTCTTGCCGGCCTCTGTACAAGTAGCCTTGACACCTTCAATAGTTACAGCGCTATGGCCGAGAGCAGCAACAGAATCCTTATATGTATTACCACATTCACAGATGAATGTTGCCTTACCTGTTTCGGTACATGAAGGCTGAGTTGTAACATTTGAAACATACTCGTGAACGTGTCCGTACTTTACAGCACCAGCATTCTTCTCAAGGCTTTCATTGTCTGCACCCCATTCAATACCGTGCCAAGCAAACATTGAAGCTGTGTAGTAAACATACTTGATATCACAGCCTGTGAATGCAGCTTCACCAACAGTAAGCACTGTGTTCGGTACAGATAATGTTGCAAGCGCTTTACACTCACCGAATGTACCTTCCTCAATAGCTGTAATCCCTTCAGGAATAGCAACACTGTGAAGTCCTGCACAATCATAGAATGCATATGCACCGATTGATGTTACACCGGGATACATAACAACTGTTTTAAGTCCGTCACAACCAAAAAATGCATAGCTTCCGATAGTTGTAAGACTTTCTGGAAGGTTGATAGCTTCAAGGTATGTACAACCTTCAAAAGCACTATCGCCGATTACTTTTACACCCTCAGGAATTGTAACACCTGTGAGAGATGTACAGTTGTTGAAAGCGTTTTCGCCGATTTTCACGACCTTGCTTCCATTGTATTCGGCAGGAATATCAAGGTTGCCTGAAGCTGTTGACTTGCAGTCCGACACCATAACACCGCCATCACATGCAGCGAAGCTGAGGTCGGAAGCATCAGCAGCATTTACCTGCATTGCTACAAAACAAAAAGCAATCACCATCATGAGAATAACAGCTAAATTTTTAATTGTTCTTTTCATAATTCCACCGTCCGTTCATGGTTATAGAAATATCTGTTATATAATAACATTAATTTCTTTTTATGTCAATTGAGAAAAAGAAATAAACACACATTTTTCATCAATTATTTATATTATACACCAATAAGTGTAATCTGTATGAAATAACTGTTATTTAATAAAAAATAAAAGGCAGATTTTACTCTGCCTTATCATTTAATCGTGGAAGAAAAGCGGAAGCTTTTCAAGGAAAACAATATCATCTCTGTCAGCCGCATCGCCCTCAGCAAGAATAGCAGCCTGAGCAACAATATTTCCGTCAAACTCTTCAACGAGCTTTTTCACTGCAAGAAGCGATTCACCGGTACTGATAACATCATCGAGTATCAGCACTCTCTTGCCTCTTAACTGTTCACCCTCGAGTGAATCCATAAAGAGAGTCTGCTCTTTATCTGTCGTAATTGAACGCACGTTAACTGATACAGGTGACTGCATATAAAGCTTAACACCCTTACGGCAGATGAAGTATGGCTTGCCGCTCTGTCTTGCCATTTCGTGAGCAAGAGGGATAGCCTTTGCTTCAGGAGCTACGATAAAATCAAATTCAGGACACTTTTTAAGGAGCTCACCGGCTGAGGCGACTGTCATTTCCACGTCTCCGAAAATTACAAAGCCCGCAATATCAAGCTTATCGTTTACCTTGCAGATAGGAAGATCTCTTTCAAGACCTGCTATTGTCATCTTATATGTTGCCATATCTTTTGCCTCCCTCTTATTTAACAAGCTTTTCGCCGAGCTTCTCACCGCCAAGAATATGGAAGTGAATATGCTTTACTGTCTGACCGCCGTCTTCACCGCAGTTATTGATAACTCTGAAACCATTATCAAGACCTAAATCTTTAGCAATCTTCGCGATAACTTCAAAGATGTGACCAATAACAGCACTGTTTTCTGCATTTACACCGAGAGCTGAATCAATATGCATCTTAGGGATAACTATAACGTGTACGGGCATCTGAGGTGCGATATCGTGAAAAGCGAGCACGGTATCATCTTCATAAACCTTATTTGAGGGGATATCTCCGTTTACAATTTTACAAAAAATACAATCCATAATTTCTTCTCCTTTTGTTTAACATCAATTATATTTGAGGGCGCACAGTGAAATCTGTGTCAATGTTTGTGTTGACAGACCCTTTTTTCTTCTTTTTTATCAGTACAACACCAACAAGTGCACCTACTAAAGCACCTACTATTGCACCTGTAAGTGTTCCTGTATAAATAAAGTTGTTACCGCTTTTAGTAAGAAGCTCATCGCCTATTGAAAGACTATTTAGAATATTCTCAAAGATTTTTTCATCACCCTCGCTATAACGGTAAAAATAGATGAATATAACGGAGTCAGCTGTTGCAAAAGAATAAACATCAGTATCAGCAGTCAAACCGATTGTCTTTATTTTAGTTTTAATTTTTATACCGTCGTAACCGTTCACAGTTACATTTTCAACGGTAGTTTCCTCAGCATTTGCACCTGCACTCTCAGCAAATTCAACTGCAATTTCATTAAGATCTTCATCTGAAAGATTTATCATAGATGTTTTTGCTGTATTTTCCATCGTTAAGAATGCTACTGAAATACTTGCATCGTTTTTAGCCCACTGCTTTTCAAGCGGTGCAACTGCTGTCTGTTCAACAAATCCTGACGGCAAATCAAAAGAGACAACACCGTCTTCACTCACAAACCTGATTTCTCCGCTACCTTCATCAAGCACCACATCATTTTCATCACAACTAATTTTCTCAGGTAAACTGAAGGAATTCAGCATATCATTTATGTCATCTCTGTCACTTTGAGTTGCACTTGAGGTTTCAACTGTGTAAAGATAGTTTTCGGCAGTAAAAATGAAACCTTCAACAGAATAATCCATATTATTGACCGAAAAAACCAAAGTGTAATTAAAGCTTGGTCTTGAACAGAACTCACCTTTAAAGCCCTTTACTTTTTTAACTGAGTCTAACTCAAGATTTTCATAAGTAGCTTCAATCTGCTTGGTAAGTATTTCGGTTTCGGCATTTGATATTGAGTTAAAATCTATTCCGCTATTAGGCGATATTGAAATGTTAATACTGCTACCGTTGTTATTAGACCAAAGCGATGATGTGTCGGTGTTTTCTAAATCCGGATAGAAATCATCGTCAATCTTAATACTGTAAAACGGATAATCCACTGCACCTGCACCAAAAGAGAAAACCAGTGAAAATGCTAATATAAATATGCATAAAACCGCTATTTTTCTCATAATTATTCTCCTTTTATCTTCATTATGAGGGAGCAAAAATATTCACTCCCCCGCTGTTTATCTTTTTGTAACGCACTCGCCGTGCAGGCATTACTTTTTGCTAACGCACAAAAAGCAACCAAAAATGCGGAGTTATTTAAGCATACCGCTAAGGATTTCTTCAGCCTTTTTTACAGCTTCGGGAAGTGCACTTATATCCTTGGCACCTGCCATAGCACTGTCAGGCTTACCGCCACCGTTACCTCCGGCAAGCTTGGCAATTTCTCTTGCAATATTACCACTGTGAGCGCCTGCAGCAACCGCTTCTTTACCACAGCATACACAGATGTTACCGCTACCCTTAGCCTTCTGTATACCGGCAATAACACCAACATAACTCTCACCCTTGCTCTTTACAAGGTCGCACATACTTCTTAGCTCGTCAGGAGTTGTATCATCAAGGAAAGCAGTTACAAGCATTACTGAGCCAACCTGCTTAGCATTTGAAAGCATTGATTCAGTCTTGATATTAGCGAGTACACCTGAAAGCTTTTCGATTTCCTTTTCCTTAGCCTTGAGGTCAGCCATCACGCTCTGAGCCTTTATTGCAACATCATTTGCATTAGCAGCCTTGAGAGCAGCTGCTGTGTCAGCAATAAGAGAAAGCTTACCATCGATAAACTTCATAACATTAGCACCTGTCACAGCTTCGATTCTTCTGACACCTGCTGCAACTGATGATTCAGCAAGAATCTTGAAAAGACCGATTTTACCGGTATTGTCAACGTGAGTACCGCCGCAAAGCTCGGTTGAGTAATCGCCTGCTTTTACAACGCGTACTGTGTCTCCGTATTTTTCTGAGAAGAGAGCCATAGCGCCCATAGCCTTTGCTTCATCAATAGGCATTTCCTTAATCATAAGGTCAATACCCTCGAGGATGATCTCATTTACCCTGTCTTCAACAGCCCTGATTTCTTCTTTAGTCATACCTGAGAAGTGAACGAAGTCGAATCGGCAGAGTTCACTGTCAACGAGCTGACCTGCCTGCTCAACGTGTGAGCCAAGCACCTCACGAAGTGCAGCCTGAAGAAGATGAGCTGATGTGTGGTTTCTCATTGTTGCTTTTCTCTTTTTATCGCAATAGGTTGCAACTACTGTGTCACCAACCTTGATGTTATCACCTGAGAGTGTACCCTGATGAATAACTACAGCGTCAGCATTCTTGGTTGTCTTTGAAACTTCAAATATGCTCTCACCTATTGTGATAACGCCACAGTCGCCTACCTGACCGCCGCTTTCAGCATAGAAGGAAGTCTTATCAAGTACGATAGCAGCATCTGTACCGTCTTCGATGATATCTTTTCTTTCACCGTCAGCAATGATAGCCACAACTGTAGCCTCTGTATTATTTTCAGTATAGCCTGTGAATTCGGTTGCAGTAATATCCTTAAGCGATACACCTGAGTTTCTCCAGTCACTGTCAGCAGCGTCACGCTTAGCAGCCTTAGCCTTCTGTCTTGCTTCTTCAACAAGCACTCTGAACTTTTCCTCGTCAACTGTCATATTCTTTTCAGCTGCGATTTCCTTTGTAAGGTCAATAGGGAAGCCATAAGTGTCCTGAAGCTTGAATGCGTCCTCACCTGAAAGAATACCACCCTCGCTCTTTTCCATCATTTCATTCAAGAGGCCGAGACCTGAGTCAATTGTCTTATAGAAGCTATCTTCTTCCATAGCGATAACCTTTTTGATGTAGTCCTGCTTCTCAACAAGATTGGGATATGCATTTGCATTTTCAGCAATAACTGTTTCACAAACCTCTGCAAGGAAAGGTCTGTTGATACCAATAAGTCTGCCGTGTCTTGCAGCACGACGGAGAAGTCTTCTGAGAACATAACCCCTACCGCTGTTTGAGGGAGTTACACCATCACCAACCATAAATGTTGTGCTTCTGATATGGTCTGTGATAACACGAAGAGATATATCTTTATTTGCATCATCATGATAGTTGATGCCTGCAATCTTTATAATGTGCTTCATAATATTCTGCACTGTATCAACCTCAAAGAGGTTGTCAACATCCTGCATTACACAAGCAAGTCTCTCAAGACCCATACCTGTGTCAATATTCGGATTGGCGAGACGTGTATAGTTGTTGTTACCGTCATTTTCAAACTGAGTGAATACAAGGTTCCACACTTCGATGAATCTGTCACAATCACATCCCACCTTACAGTCGGGACCGCCACAACCCTTTGAGGGACCTCTGTCGAAGTAGATTTCTGAGCAAGGACCGCAGGGACCTGCACCGTGCTCCCAGAAGTTATCAGCCTTGCCGAAGCGTACCATATGTGAGGGGTCAACGCCAACCTCTTTTGTCCAGATATCGTAAGCCTCATCGTCTTCGAGATATACGCTGACATAAAGAAGCTCTTCGGGGATTTCCAAAACCTTTGTAAAGAATTCCCAAGCCCACGCTGTAGCCTCTCTCTTGAAGTAATCGCCGAATGAAAAGTTACCGAGCATTTCAAAATATGTTCCGTGACGTGCAGTCTTACCTACATTTTCAATATCAGGTGTACGGATACACTTCTGGCAGGTTGTTACTCTCTTGCTAGGAGGTGTAACCTCGCCTGTGAAGTATTTTTTCATCGGAGTCATACCTGCATTGATAAGAAGGATGCTCTTATCACCCTGAGGTACAAGTGAGAAGCTGGGAAGTCTTAAGTGCTCCTTGCTCTCAAAAAATGCGAGATACTTTTCTCTGATTTCGTTTAAGCCCATCCATTTCATATTTGATCTGTCCTTTCGTATAAAGAAATTAATTTACAAAAAAAATAAAGCGCCAATACACATCTCGGGGTGAAATTAAATCCACGGTACCACCCGAATTGTGCAAAAGCACCACTCTGTTGTCTTTAACGCAGACATTACGGCAACCCTTTCAGGCGCGACTGTTGAAAGCAGCGACACACTCACGGCAAACCTGAGAGGCTTCCACCATCCCTCTCTCTCTGAAAAGATGTCGTAAGGGTTTCTTTCGTCATAATCTTTTCGTTTATTTATAACAAGGCTATTTTACTATTTATCATCTCTTTTGTCAAGAAAAAATTATAAAAAAGCAGAGGAAAGCTAATCCTCTCCTCTGCGGAAAATTAACGGTTGAAAAGCTTTGTAAAGAAATCAACTATGGCTTTCCATAATTGTTGCAACCAGTTAAGAGATTCAACTGCATCAGGTGCAACAACAGGAATACCCAAAGCACCAACAAGCATAAAACCATCTACAGTAACTCTGATATATCCCTCCTCGTCAGGAGTCATAGCTTTACCGTTTATGTAAAATGTAAACGGGTCACCGAATACATCGTTGGCTTTGATTATCATTTCAGTACCCTCAGCCACTTCAAGGTTTGAGTTACCGAATACAGGCTGGAAAGTTTTACCGCCATCGAGTGAAACGCTGTACCAACCGATTTTTTCAGTTTTGCCGAATACGATATAATGATTTCTTTTTGATTCGGGTATCACTGCCTCCGGCTCATCCGGCTCAATGGGTGTGATTTCAATATCAGGAGTAAAAGTGAATTCACTTTCAGCGTGTATGTTTGTAAAGCCTTCAGATACACCTACGAGAGACTGAGACTTGTCGCGGCCACCCTCAGGATCAAAAAAGTATACGCCTCTTGGAAGATCCTGCACACCTTTAACCTCAACCTTGATTGTATCAGCATCTTTGGTATTAACAACGGTTTTATATGTAATCTGTCCCGGAACGGCATCAATAGAATGTGCAGAAGTAGTTATCATTTCACCCTCATCATTCTCACTATAGCTCGAAACTATAATATCAATATCGTCATTTTCGAGTATAGTACCATTGACGCTGATAAGTACCGTAAGATCGTATGTGCCGTCACCATGTTCAGCGAGCTTGGTTTTAATTACCTCAATGTTTGAAATAACAATTTCCTCATCCGTAGGAGCAACAGGTTCTAAGTTGCAAAGATATTCTGCCAATGTATTTACACGGTATTCTGCACGTGTATCAAAGGTTCTTGTTCTTTTTCCGGGATACCACTCCCACATTTCATTTGTATAATCGTGAAGAGGAGTAAAATAGAGACCTGTGTTTCTCGGTATATCAATTGATGCAAAATAGCCGAGTCCGTCAGCAGCAACATCGTTGATATTTGCACGTGACCATATCGCCATCTGTACAGCAGAAATCATATCAGCACGATTGAGGTCGTCAACAAATTTCTCATCCATACCGTCCTCTTTAAGCCCGAGCTTCATCTCATCCATTGTAACAAACGGATATGAATTCTGAAGAATTGCTCTTATCTGATGAGCCTCATCCTCATCAAAATAATCACTGTCCTCCAGATTAATACGTTTATAGTCAGTACCATATTCAAGACCGGTTTCTTTATCGCAGCAATATGCAACAATGTAATTGCTCTCTCCGTAAACATACTTACCATTAGGGCTCCATGTCGTGCTTCCATCAGCAGTGTCGACAAGAATAAAGGTCTGCGGAATACTGCCGGAAATCATATAATTACCGACCTCGTAAGCAAAGCCAAACGCAGCGTCCACAGCCTCAAAGGAATATTCATCATCACGGGGCGTAACGGAAAATTCACCTGTCATAACAGAAGTAGGCAATTCATTACTTAATTTTGCAACCAAAGAAGAATCTATCTGAGATTTTTCTGCTTCATCCAGAGAATCATAAGCCTCCTGAGCCTCCGCTCTTTTAGCGAACATATCAGACAAATAATTTTCATATCCGGCACGTGCAGTTTCGTGTTTGACAATAACATTTGCACTTGCACCATTTAAATCGTAACTTCCTGAAGCAGTATATTTACTTCTCTTATCCTGCATCTGCTGTAAGGTGTCAATTCCCTGAAGCATTACCTTGACATCTTCAACTGTAGGATTATCCACTGCAACAGCAGGAATTAATGTAGTAACAGATAAAATCATTACAAGTATAAAAGAAATAACTTTCAGGGATGTTTTTTTCATTTAAAGCCCTCCTTCTTTAAATAACAAATCAACCAATTTATTATATCACTGTGAAAATAAAAAATCAACAATTATCTATTTTTTTGTAAACTGTTTTTTAACAAAAAGCAAAGGAAGGTATTCACCCTCCTTTGAAAATAATCATATATCAGTGTTTCTGATAATTTCTTTAAGGCTCTCAGCACTCGCCTTAAGTGATTTAACTTCATCCTCGTTAAGATCAAGAATTACTTTTCCGTTTACCTTGCCCTTGCCCACAATATTGAGAAGACTGAGACATACATCATCAATACCATATTCACCATGAAGCATAGTTGAAACAGTCAATGGTGTATCAAAACCACTGAGAAGGCACTTACAGATATGACATACTGAAGCTGATACAGCATAGAATGTAGCGCCCTTTCTGCCGATAACATCAGCACCTGATTTTCTGACATACTCGAGCTCTCTTTCCTTATCGATAGGCTCATAAGTTTTGTTTGTAACAGCCTCATGGTACTTGCTGGTAGGTACATTTGAAATGTTAGCAAGTGACCAGGGAATGAAGCTTGAATCGCCGTGCTCACCGAGTACATAAGCGTGAACATTCTGCTGACTGACTGAGAAGTGCTGTGAAATATGTGTTCTGAGTCTTGATGTATCAAGAATTGTACCAGAACCGATGATTCTCTCTTCGGGAATGCCTGAGCATTTGCAGAAGGTATATGTAAGAATATCAACGGGATTGCTTACGATAATATATGTAGCGTCAGGAGCATATTTTGTAATCTGAGGAATTATACTCTTGAGTATATTAACATTTGTCTGAGCAAGTTCAAGACGTGTCTGACCTGGTTTTCTTGCAACACCTGAAGTAATGATAACAATATTTGAATCAACAGCATCGCTGTAGTCACCTGCATAAACATAGCAAGAACCCGTGTAAGGTGTACCCTGACGAATATCAATAGCTTCACCAATAGCTTTATCACCATTGATGTCGATCATAATAATTTCTGTAGCAATGTTTGCAACGGTAAGTGTATATGCAATTGTTGAACCAACGCTACCTGTACCGATAATAGTTACTTTATTCATAAGACTTTCCTTTCATACCCTACGGTACTGCACACTATATAACAGCGTACAAATTATTCAAATGTATTTTATACTAAAAAATTAAAAAGGTCAATATAATTTTGAAAATAGTCGAAATTAAATGAATTTTTATTAACTTGACAATCTGCTGTTTTATGATATAATTATTTATATATGCGGATATGGTGGAATTGGCAGACACGCAAGATTTAGGTTCTTGTATCGCAAGGTGTGCAGGTTCAAGTCCTGTTATCCGCACCAAAAGGGTTGCAATTTAAATATTGCAGCTCTTTTATTTTTATGATATAATCTCTACAATGTAATAGATTGGAGATAAATCATATGTTTAACAATAAAAAAACTAAAATTTGTCTTGCAGGTACACTTATAAGTTTAGTTATATTAGTAATTGCTTTTTTTGCAACAGACGGATTGTTCGGAGATAAAGAATTTGCTGAATACTCTTCTGCTGATTGGTCAATTGCAATTGTACCTCTTGCCATTATGGCAATTTCTGCCATTTTAACTTTAGTATTTGCTATTATTCTTGTTATTCCCCTGTTTAAAGCTGAGCCTGCTATATTGAATTATGTCGCTAATGAAAAATTTGCAGACATAGATAACGGCGCTGAATTTTTAGTTTTCGACCACGAAGAATTGAAAAGAGCTTGCTGTAGAAGTGACAATGAAAATAAAATTTGGTTTTCAATCAAAGAATATGATTTAAAAGCAGAAAACTGGTCTGTGCTTGAAAAAGGCCGTTATGCCGAAGATATAGATACATTGTTTTATATACTTCAAAAAGATTACAAATTTGATGAGCTTAAACTTAAACAAATACAACTTTGAACATAAATTGCAAATCAACCGTAACACAATAATTACGGTTATTATTTTAATTAAGTGCTTTAAACGGATAAATCCTTAAGCACTTACTTCACATCACTGTAAATCAACAAAAAAAGTATTTTTTTATCAATAACTATTGTTTTTTTACTAAAATGGTTTATAATATGTAACATATATTTTATGAAAAGTGAGATGTTAAATATGGAGATTATTAAAATTGCAGATCGAATGAAGAATGTTCACTCCGATATCCGCGGACCTCTTTTTGTTGAGGCTATGGATATGCGTGCAAGAGGTATTGATGTTTTAAGACTTAACACAGGTAACCCTGCCACTTTCGGATTTAAAATGCCTGAAAGCCTTGAAAATGCACTTAAGGGTCACGAGCAGAAGGGTGTTGCTTACTGCGACTTCAAGGGTATGCCTGAAGCTCGTCAGGCTATCTGTGACTTTGAAAAAAGCAAGGGTATTGAGGGTATCACTCCCGACGATGTATTCATCGGTAACGGTGTAAGTGAAGTTGTAAACTTCGCTCTCATGCCTTTACTTAACGACGGTGACGAAGTACTCGTACCCTCACCCAGCTATTCACTCTGGGGCAACTCAGTTTATCTTGCAAGCGGTAAGCCCGTATTCTATGTATGCGACGAAAAGTCAGAATGGAACCCTGACATTGCTGATATCCGTTCAAAGGTTACATCAAAGACAAAGGCAATCGTACTTATCAACCCCAATAACCCCACTGGTGCTCTCTATCCCAGAGAGGTTCTTCTTGACATAATTCAGATTGCAAGAGAAAACAACCTGCTTATCTTCTCAGACGAAATCTATGACAGACTTGTTATGGATGGTCTTCAGCATATTTCTACTGCTTCACTTGCTCCCGACCTTCCCGTTATCACACTCAACGGTCTTTCAAAGTCACACTGCGTATGCGGTTTCCGTTGCGGTTGGATGGTAATCAGCGGTCCCCGTCATCTTACAGAAGAATATCTCAAGGGTATCGTTCAGATGACATCACTTCGTCTTTGTGCTAATACACTCCCCCAGCTTGTAATCCCCGCAGCTATGGCAGACCACGAGACTCCTTCATCAATGGTAGCTCCCGGTGGCCGTATCTATGAACAGAGAGAGGCTACCTGCTCAGTACTTGAACAGATTGATGGTATTTCATTTATTAAGAATAAGGCTGCTTTCTATCTCTTCCCCAAGCTTGATATCAAGAAGTTCAATATCACAGATGATAAGAAATTCGCATGGGATCTTCTCCACGCTACAAACATTCTTCTCATCCCCGGCAGCGGTTTTGACTGGAAAGAGCCTGACCACTTCCGTATCGTTATGCTTCCTGAAGTTGAAGAACTCAGAGCTGCAATGATGAGAATGGGTGAATTCCTTGACGGCTATAAGCAGAAATAATAACAGCGCGTTTTGGTATTTTACGTAAGTATAAAGGTTCTTGAGTGCAAAGCACGAAAGGTTCTTACTTTTTGGCGCTAGCAAAAGTAACGCCACCGCGGCGAGCGGAATACATAAATATATTGACCTGCAGATTAAAAACTGCAGGTCTTTTTGTATATATCAATAAGCTCATTTACAATATAATGCAAAAAGGCGAGCAGAAACAACTCTACTCGCCTGATATTTTGTTTTTTGCGCTCGCCGCGCGGCATTACTTTTCTTATAAGAAAAGTAATCAAAAGAATTTTGCTTGTTTAGTCTTCAATTGTGCCGCTTTTTGCCATTTCAAATTCATCCTGAATTTCCTTTGAAGGCTTCTTTGTCAGAAGTGAAACAACAACAATAAATACACAGGAAATAAGGAACGCGGGCATAAGCTCGTAAATTGAGAAAACACCACCGAATGTGGGCTTAAGAACAAGCTTCCAGATGAATACCATAGCCGCACCTGAAACCATACCTGCAATAGCACCGGGATAAGTTGTTCTCTTCCAGAAGAGAGAGAAGAGCATAATGGGTCCGAATGTAGCACCGAAGCCTGACCAAGCGAATGATACGATGTCAAAAATTACGCTATCTTCATCCCACGCAATAACTATACCAAGAGCAGAAATAAGAAGAAGTGCTATTCTTGATACCCACATAACTGCTTTGTCGTCTGCATCTTTGCCTGTAAGCTTGGAGAAAAGCTTAGTAGCCTTAGGTGACTTTTCATAGATGTTCTTAGCAAAAGCAGATGAAGCAATAAGAAGATATGAGTCTGAGGAGCTGATAGTAGCCGCAAGGATACCTGCCATAACAACACCTGCAAGAAGAGCGGGAAGGAGATACTCTGAAAGATTAATAAATACGCTTTCTGCACCGCCGGCTGAAAGAAGATTTGATTCCGCAGGGAAGATAGCTCTACCGATAACACCGATGCAAACAGCTGCGAAGAGTGAAATTACAACCCATACAGTAGCAATGCGACGTGATTTTTTAAGCTCACTTGTCTTTCTGATAGCCATAAATCTCAGAAGCACCTGAGGAATACCGAAATAACCGAGACCCCATGACATAGTTGAAAGGATGGTGAGAAGTCCGTATCTTCCTGCTTCACCGAACTGGGGTACACCGTTCACAACCTGCTGAATACCATCAGCGTCTGTTACGGGAGAAGCCATAAAGTTAAGTGAAAGATAACCGGGAATAGCCTGTGCATTTGCAATAACTGCATCAATACCGCCGGCATTGATTGTACCTGTGATAAGAACAGTTACAAGAGCAACAACCATAACAACTGCCTGCATAAAGTCTGATACACTCTCAGCAAGGAAACCACCAAGGAAAGTATAGAACACAACAAACACAGCACCGACAATAAGCATTGAATGATAGCTATAACCAAAAAGTGTACCGAAAAGCTTACCGCATGTTACAAAACAGCTTGAAGCATAAACTGTAAAGAAAATAAGAATAAATATAGCTGAAAGAGTCATAATGATATTCTTCTTCTCTTTAAAACGGTTTGAGAAAAACTCAGGTATAGTGATAGCATTGCCTGCAACGGCAGAGTACTTTCTGAGTCTTTTTGCAACAATAAGCCAGTTTACATATGTACCGATTGCAAGACCGATAGCTGTCCATGCAGCATCAGCAATACCACACCAATAAGCAACACCG
>JAZQUF010000028.1:0-1969 GCA_045631165.1 Acutalibacteraceae bacterium | reverse complement strand
GGTTGCAGGTAAGATGTGGGGAGCTGATTATGAAATGGTAGTTGCTACTCATCTTAATGCTAACTGTGTTCACTGTCATATAGTCATTAATTCTGTTTCAATGACTGACGGAAGAAAGATGAATGAAGACAGAGCTATGTACAAACTTATCAGAAAGACGAGTGATGAAATCTGTCTTGAGCACGGACTGTCTGTTATTGAAAACCCGAAAGGCAAACGAATACCCTACAATGTTTACAAGGCAATGCAGAAAGGTATCAAAACAAAATATGATTATATGCGTGAAGATATTGATTACGCTATTGAGAGAAGCAGAAGTATAAAACAGTTCTTCAGAATTATGAGTCAGAAGGGTTATTGGTTTGATGACGGAAAGATAGGTTACCGTACCGATAAGCACGGTGTTAAGCTTTCAAACCTTGGTGACGAATATTCTTATGAAAGTCTTTGGGACAGGATTAATCATCAGCCTCTTTATGAGGTGGATGAAAATTTTTACAACTACACCCGTGCGAATAACTATCTCAAGAATCAAATCTTTGTTTTCAATTACAGAGGTTATGAGTTCAAAGAATCAGCACAGAGTTACCGTCACCCTGAAAATTTCAGCAGAACAGTTTCAGATTTTACAAAGCTGATTGTGGGCGGTGCCGTGCTCGGTGCACCTGTTGTTTCACTTTTATTTCTTGCTCTTCTCTTTGTGGGAGCGATAGCAGAAAAGAACAACTGCAATCCTCATCCCTTCTCACCGAAGATGAAATACTCTGCACCGAGGATTGAGTTTATGCATAAGCAGATTGAGCTTGCAATAAACGAAAAGCTTTATGACTTTGCAGAGGTTGATAACTTTATTTCAAGAACCGAAATCCGTATGGAGGAGCTTAAAACTCAACGAAACAAAATTTACAACCAAATCAGAAGATGCAAAGACCCGACGGCTAAGGAAGAACTTATTGACCGTCGGGGTTTTCTTACGTCTGAAATATCTGCACTGAGAGAAAAGATTAACATTGCAAAACGCATTATCAAGGACAGACCGGGACTTGAGGAAAGCCTTGAAGCGGAGAAAGCCCTTATCCGTGAATGGTACTTCCCCGAGAGGGCCCAGGTTAAAGAAAAGCATTATGAAGGGAGGTAGATATTATGAATGCTGAAGAGCTTTGCAAGAAAATGCAGGAAGAGAAAAAGGCCGACAGTGATGGGTATTACGAGAAAGAAATATCTTCAAGCGAATATGCTCACAGGTATATGGGCAGACCCGGATATTCTGTAAGAAAACACTTACAGCTTATTACTGATGAACAGAAAAAGTATAAAAGGAATTATTAATTTTATGGAGGTAAATTATGTTTAATCAAAATATCAAAGCACCGGTAAATATCCCGGTATCAAAAATTCATCCCTTTGAGGGAAATCCTTATAAGGTTCTGGATAACGATGAAATGAATTCTCTTATATGCAGTATTCAGGAGCAAGGTATTCTTACTCCTATAATTATCCGACCTATTGAAAACACAGATGAATATGAGGTGATAAGCGGACACCGACGCTTACACGCCACAGTCAAAGCAGGGATGAAAGAAGTCCCTGCTTTTATTTATGCCGTCACCCGTGACGAAGCTGCAATTATGCTCGTTGACAGTAATCTTTATAGGGAGCATATTCTCCCGTCGGAGAAGGCATTTGCTTATAAGTTGAAGCTTGAAGCTATTAAAAGGCAAGGTGAAAGGACAGACTTAACTTCCGACCAAGTTGGGCGGAAGTTGGAATCTGCAGAGCTTATTGCAAATAAATCTGATGACAGTAAAACACAGGTAAGGCGGTATATTCGTCTTACAAATCTTATACCTGAACTGCTTGAGCTTGTTGATGAAGAGAAAATTGCTCTTACACCCGCTGTTGAGCTTTCGTATCTCTCCGATGAAGAACAGTATTCTCTTCTCGGTACGATTGAGGAAGAAGACAGAAC
>JAZQUF010000027.1:0-5633 GCA_045631165.1 Acutalibacteraceae bacterium | reverse complement strand
AAATTTAGTATTTTGTCTCAATAAAATTGCAATAAGAAATAATTTGTGATACAATAAGTAAAATAGGATAGATATGTATAGATATAGTAAAAAAGGAGGAAGACTATGTTAGAGTTTTTTAAAAATATAGCAGATGGTATTATCAGGCTTATTTTAGATATACGGTGGTATGACCTTATTGATATTGCTCTTGTTGCTCTGGTGCTTTACTACTGCATAAAGCTTGTAAGACAGACGAGAGCCTTCAACCTTGTGAAGGGTATTGTATTTTTAGGAGTGGCATATTTTGTTGTTTCCACCCTTAACATGTCAGCGTCAAGTTATCTTTTCAGTCACCTCTTCGGAGATATCGTAATTGTTATGATTCTTCTTTTCCAACCTGAAATCAGGCAGGCGATTGAAGGCTTCGGTCGAGGCGATTTCAGAAAGTTTTCTCTTTTTTCTTTGCGCAATACAAACTACGCTCAGGAGGAGCTTCGTACAAGTGCCTCGAATATAGCTAAAGCTGCGGCAAATATGAGCGAAAAGAAAATAGGCGCCCTTATAGTAATTGAGGGAGGTACAATGCTTGGCGAGGTTTTAAGCACAGGTACTGCTGTGGACTCAGCCGTATCGAGCGCTGTTATTGAAAATATATTTTTCCCAAAGGCACCCTTACATGACGGTGCAATGGTGATAAGAGACAACCGAATTCATTCAGCAGGCTGTATATTGCCTCTGACACAAAACGAAATCAGTAAAGAGCTTGGTACAAGACACAGAGCTGCCATAGGTGTTACTGAGCACAGTGATGCTCTTGTTGTTATTGTATCCGAGGAAACCGGAGCTATCTCTCTTGCAAACGGTGGTACTCTTGTGAGAAATCTTACATTGGGTGAGCTTCTTGAGGAGCTGACAGAGTATATGGTGCCCGAAGAAACCAAAACATCGGGATTCAAGCTTAAAAGGAGGAAAAAGTAATGAACAAAGGCAAAAAAAGCTCCATTGAAAGCTTGTTTTATAATAATAAATTTCTGATGGTTTTTTCAATTGTTGTTGCTGTTCTTCTTTGGGCAAATGTAAGGATAAATTACAGTGCTGATGTCACAAGAACCTTAAGTGACGTTAAAGTAAGTATTACGGATAATATTTCTTTGCCTGAGGATTATAAAGTGTTCTTTGATGAAGAGGAACTCTATGTTGAGGTAGAAGTCAGCGGTAAAGCCTACAATGTCAACCAGCGAGCTCTTACCAAGGATGATATTATAGTTGAGACTGCGGGCTCTTATGTTGATTCCTCAG
Organism: Acutalibacteraceae bacterium; assembly: GCA_045631165.1. Classification (GTDB taxonomy): domain Bacteria; phylum Bacillota; class Clostridia; order Oscillospirales; family Acutalibacteraceae; genus UBA6857. The sequence continues at coordinate 4,352 of JAZQUF010000027.1, read as the reverse complement.
GTCATAAGACACTCAATCTGACAGCTAAAATAGCTGATACCTCAACTGTAACAGACGTAAATATAAAAAAGATAAGTCCCTCAAGTATTACTGTCTATTTTGATAAAGAAGTAACGGATACCTTTAATGTTGTGGCTAATCTTGAAAATGATATAAAAACTCTTGCAACAGATAAATTTACTGTAGGTAACATAGTTCCTTCTATGACTACCATTGAAGTAACAGGTCCGGCAACTATTATAAATAAGCTTGAGAAGGTCTATTTTAAAGCTAAGATAGATGAAAATAAGTTGCCACTTACTGAAACCAAAGAGATAGAGGCGGAAGTTGCTTATGTCCTTGACAGATCAAGCGACAGCCAGTATTTGTCCTGTTCAGGCATAAATGAATCTAACCCTGCTACGATAACAATACCTCTTTATGTAAGCAAAGAGGTGAATACTTCAGTTAAATTTGTTAACCAGCCGGCAGCATACAGCGAGAAAATGCCTGAGTTTACTGTATATCCTTCTAAGGTAAATGTTCTTTACAATTCAAAGGATGAGGAAATACAGAATTTCTACGTAGGCACTGTAGATTTCAGCAGTGTGTCAAATAAGGTGAATCATTTCGTGTTTCCTGTTGATGAGAAATTAGGAGTTAACCTGGTTGACAAGACTATTACAAAGTTTACAGTTAACCTTGATATGTCATCTATGACAGCTATAACTCTTGATAAAACGCCTGGAAAGATAGTTTTCCTTAATCAGGGTGATGACTATGGCTATACAATCAACTATGAAAAGAGTGAACTTAACGCCATTACAATTATAGGCCCTAAGGATAAGCTCGAAAAAATTACAGAAGAAGATATACAGATTGAGATTAACGTTTCATCACTCAGTCTGATGAGAAGCAATGAACAGCTTGTGGAGGTTTCAAATATTTCCATAATTTCAGATGGCTTTGATGATTGTTGGGTATACGGCAAGTATAAGGCTTATATTTCAGTGGAAGCGAAGGAGCAATAATATGAAGAAAGATGTTGTTATCATAGGTGCCGGTCCTGCAGGTATATTTACTGCACTGGAAATGATAAAAAGAGGTTCTGAGAAAAGTATCACCATAGTTGAAAAAGGTCAGAGTGTGGAGAAAAGACACTGTCCTAAAGATAAGACAAAAAAATGTGTAAACTGCAAGCCATACTGTCATATTACAACAGGCTTCTCGGGTGCAGGTGCATTTTCCGATGGTAAGCTTTCGCTTTGTTATGAGGTTGGTGGTGACCTTCCTCAGCTTATCGGTGAAGCAAAAGCTCAGGAAACTATCGACTATGCTGACAGTATTTATCTTGAGTTTGGTGCCGATACTCATATAGAGGGAATCAGCAATTCTCAGGAGGTAAAAGAAATCCGTATGAGAGCTATTCAGGCAGGTCTTAAGCTTGTGGATTGCCCTATAAGACATATGGGTACAGAAAAGGCTCAGGAAATATATTTTGCCATTGAGCAGTATCTGCTGAAAAACGGTGTTGAGATTATTTTCGGTTATGAGTGCTACGATATAATTCTTGAAGACGGCACTTGTAAGGGTGTACACCTTAAAAATCATAAGGGCGACGAAATGACTATTGAAGCGAACGCTACTGTAATTGCAACAGGCAGACGTGGTGCGGATTGGCTTGAAAAAATCTGTGCTGAATATGATATCGCTCATCAGCCCGGTACTGTTGATATCGGTGTAAGAGTTGAAGTAAGAAACGAAATCATCGAAAAGGTCAACGAGGTGCTTTATGAATCAAAGCTTATCGGTTATCCTCAGCCTTTTAAAAATAAGGTGCGTACCTTCTGTCAGAATCCCGGTGGATTTGTAAGCCAGGAAAATTATGACAATGACCTTGCAGTGGTTAACGGCCACTCATACAAGGATTTAAAGAGTAATAATACAAACCTTGCTATTCTTGTATCGCATAATTTCTCATACCCATTTAATCAGCCTATCGAATATGCTAAAAAGGTCGGTGAGCTGACTAATATGCTTGGTGCAGGACATATTATGGTACAGCGCTTCGGTGATATCTTAGACGGCAAGCGAACCTGGGAAAAGGAGCTCAGCCAGTCTAATGTAAGACCTACACTTCCCGATGCTGTTGCAGGTGATATCACAGCCGCAATGCCCTATAGAGCTATGATGAATATTATCAATTTCATCAAGGCTGTTGACCATGTTGTACCCGGATTTGCATCAACTGAGACTCTTCTGTATTCTCCCGAGCTTAAGTTTTACAGCAACAGAGTCAAGATGGATGACAAGTTCAACACCAACGTAAAGGGTCTGCACTGTCTTGGTGACTCATCAGGTTGGACAAGAGGTCTGATGATGGCGAGTGTTATGGGCGTCCTAATGGGCAGAGAGCTCATATAATAACACCGCGTTTTTGGTTACTTTTTCCGCGGTAGGAAAAAGTAACGCCTGCCCGGCGAGGGCAATATGCAGATTGGATAGATTAAAATGAAAATTCTTATGATAAACGGCAGTCCCAGAGCAAACGGTAACACTGCTCTGGCTTTCAGTGAAATGGAAAAAATCTTTCATAAAAACGGAATAGAAACAGAAATTGTCCGTGTCGGCTCAAAGGATATAAGAGGTTGCACATCTTGCAGATATTGTTTCGAACACCATAAATGTGTGTTTGATGATATTGTTAATGAGCTTGCAGTGAAGTTTGAAGAGTGTGACGGTATGGTTATCGGCTCACCTGTGTACCATGCAGGTGTAAACGGCACTCTTGTGTCACTGCTCAACAGACTTTTTTACAGCACACATTTCGATAAAACTATGAAAGTCGGTGCCGCTGTTGTTGCCCTTCGAAGAGGCGGTGGAGCTTCAGCTTTTGATCAACTGAATAAATTCTTCACAGTTTATGGTATGCCTGTTGCTTCAGGTCAGTATTGGAACAGTGTTCACGGCAGAGAAGTGGGCGAAGCGGTAGAGGATATCGAGGGTCTGCAGTCAATGAGAACTCTTGCAGAGAATATGTCATTTCTTGTTAAGAGTATTGCTTTGGGTAAAGAAAAGTTTGGTCTCCCCGAAAAAGAAGAAAAGGTAATGACAAATTTTGTCAGATAAAAAAGTTACAGCACTTCGTTTGAGGTGCTGTTTTTTTATGGGAGCTGCCGTCCAGCCTTTTGCAGAAATTCAAAAAATTTAAAAATTCAAGTTAAGGAATTTTTTAATATGTTTATTTTATGCACTTTCGTTAAAATTATAATTGCGACTGAAAAACAGTCGCAGCGGAGGTGAAAAAATGGTTAAAGGAATAAAGTTCATCAAAAATTTAATTATAGCTGTAACCGTTATAACACTGTTTTTGGTGGTATATGGCTTCTATACTGTGCCTGATGAAATATATGGTGTATCAGGAGAGAATATAAGAGTTAACAATCTTTATACTGTAACTTACCGGCAAGAGGAAATCAAAAGAGATGTAGGCTCTTACGGAAAGAAAGGCAGGTATAATGTAAGTGTAAACCTGTTCAATACTATACCTATCAAGAACTCTTCGCTGACTGTAAGCGACAGGCATTATGTTGTACCCTCAGGTGAGATATTTGGCCTAAGACTTTTTACTGAAGGTGTATTGATAATAAAAACAGAAACAGTTGATGCCGAATCGGGGAATGTATCGCCTTGTGACATGGCGGGACTAAAAAAAGGTGACGTAATATTAAAGGTCGACGGAGAAGAAGTTGACAGCAGTAATACCTTGAGTGAGATTTTATCCGGAGGAGATAAGACGGTATTCGGGATAGAGTATGAAAGAGACGGTAAGAAATACACTACGGTCCTTAATACTTATTACAGTGTTTCCCAGGGTAAATACAAAGCAGGTATGTGGATAAGAGACAGTGCTGCAGGCATAGGTACGATGACATTCTATGATCCGATGACAGGTGTGTTTGCAGGCTTGGGTCACGGAGTGTGTGATGTTGATACAGGCGAAATGCTTCCGTTTTCCGACGGAGATATAGTTGCAGCAAAAATTACCGGTTGTTATAAAGGCGAAAAAGGTAAGGCCGGAGAATTGTGCGGAGTGTTTTCTTATGACACCATAGGAGTTTTGCTTTCCAACAATAAAAAGGGTGTATATGGAGCTATAACCAAGATCGATTCCGACAGTAAGGCTGTTCCGATTGCTTTGGGCTGCGAGGTGAAAGAAGGCAAAGCGGAAATTATTTCTACAACCGACGAGTCAGGACCCTGCCGATATAATGTAGAGATATCTAAAATAAATCCGTCTAGTATTGAAAATAAAAATATGGTAATAAAAATAATTGATGAAAAACTGATTGAAAAAACAGGCGGTATAGTGC
>JAZQUF010000026.1:0-3442 GCA_045631165.1 Acutalibacteraceae bacterium | reverse complement strand
TTCCCATAGTTGTGGCTACAACAGGTCAGAGCGAAGAAGAGCTTGCAATCATCAAGGGTGCTGCTGACAGTATCCCCGTGTTCTACTCACAGAATATGTCCCTCGGCGTTGCACTTCTTTCCTGTCTTGCAAAGATTGCCGCAAAGGCTTTTCCCGATGCTGATGTTGAAATCCTGGAAAAGCACCACAATCAGAAGCTTGACGTACCCAGTGGCACAGCAATTTTACTTGCAGATGCTATCAAAACTGTAAAGACCGACGCTGAATATGTTGTCGGAAGAAGTGATTACGGCAAGAGAGATAAGAAAGAAATCGGCATCCACTCACTTCGTATGGGCAGTGAGGTGGGTACTCACGAAATCATTTTTGCTATGGGCTCACAGGTTATCACCTTAAAGCACGAAGCAGAAAACAGAAGTCTCTTCGCGGACGGAGCAGTGTCAGCTGCTGAATTCCTCGTAAAGCAGGAAAATGGCTTTTACAATATGGATAATATCCTCGAATAAAACACTAAGGCAGAGTAGTTTCTCTGCCTTTTGTAATTGAAAGAAGTGTTAGTATGACAAAAGAAAAAATCATAGCTCTGTGTGAAGAAAACTACGATGAAATAGTTGCAATCAGACGCAAGCTTCATAAGTGTCCCGAAAAAGGCAGAAGTGAATATAAGACAACAGAAACTATTATAAGCTATCTTGAAAAGTGGGGAATAGCTTACGAAAGACTCATTGATACAGGTGTGGTCGCAACAATCAAGGGCGAAAAAGACGGAATCACCACAGCTCTTCGCTCTGACATTGATGCTCTCGCTATCACTGAAAACACAGATGTGCCCTTCAAATCACAAAACGGCTTTATGCACGCCTGCGGACACGACATCCATACTGCATCTCTTTTAGGTGCGGCTAAGATTATAGTTGAAAACAAATCCGAACTGGCAGGTACTGTTAAGTTTATCTTTCAACCTGACGAAGAGGGTGACGGGGGAGCAGAGCGACTCATTGAAAAGGGTGTTATGGACAAAGTGGACAGAGTTTTCGGACTTCACGTAAGACCTGAAATGAAAGTGGACACTGTGGCTGTCAGATACGGCAAATTCTATGCGGCATCGGATATATTTGAAATTGATGTCATTGGCAAAAGCGGTCACTGTGCTGAGCCTCATAAAAATGTTGATGCTATAGTCATCGGTGCGCAGATTATAACAGCGCTTCAGACTCTTGTCAGCAGAAATGTTTCACCTCTCGACAGCGCAGTTTTAACCATCGGCACAGCAAATGGCGGTACATTCAGAAACACAGTAGCAGGGGAGTTCTCAATCACAGGTGTTACACGATCTCTCGGGCAGGAGATGAGAATGTATCTTCGTGAAAGAATAAAAGAAACGGCTGAGGGTATTGCAAAGGCTATGGGCGGTAAGGTAAATGTCAGAATAATTGAGAGTTATCCTGGTATAGTCAACGACAATTCATCGGCAGAGTATATCGAAAAAACAGCAAAATATATCTTAGGTAGTGAAAATGTCAGTGTGCTCAGTGAGCCCTTTATGACAACGGAGGATTTCGGATATTATCTTCACGAGGCAAAGGGATGTTTCTATCATATCGGATGTCAGTGTGACTATCCTCTTCATAGTGATAAATTCTGCCCTGATGAAAGAGCGATTCTCACGGCTATGATTATGCACACAGCAAGTATATTTGTGTAATTTATATAATATTTAGGATGAAAGTTTAGCACGAAATTTGTTGACCTTTCATCCTTTTTCTGCTAAAATAAGTATGACTATATTTAAAGGAGGAGACATCCCAATGAGTAACAATTCAAGTGGGTCACTTATGGGTAAGGTAAAAGGCCTTGCAACTGAGATAAAGACCCATTGGAACACCCCTGCTGAGGGCAAGTATGTGCCTTATAAAGAGTATAAGGACATTTTCATTGCTGTCGGCAGTAACTATGCAGGCTCAAAGATTCTCGAATACATCGGATTCTGGTCAGCTTGTTATCTTATCATGCACCACTATAAGCTGCCTTACCTTACCTTCTCGGTAATCGGTATCCTTAATATGCCTCTCGGCTATGTAACAGCTCTTATTTGGTGGTTCGTTTGTGACAACCTCGGCTTCATGCCAAAGAAAACAGAGCGGAAGCTATATGGCGTCTATATGGCGATGATAGTCTTTGGTATATCGACCATTGTTTTTGACTACGCTTCACTTTTCAATCCCACAAGCACATTTATTACATACCTTAACGGTCTTGAGGGTATGAATGCTACGGCTTGCTTCAAAACCTTCGGTACCCACTTCCTTTATTCAGGTTGGGTAGGTGCACGTAACATCTTCTGGCGTAAGAAACTTATCCCTAAATTCGGCCGTTATAAGTATTCACTCTATTCAGACGTTATCCCCAAGTGCATTATGGTTGTACTTATCGGTTGGCTCCCCGTTTACAACATCGCAGATGTTCCCACAAGAGTGTGGGTTGCAAACCTCCTCTTCGCTACATATAACGTTTTTGGCTTCGGTAACGTGCTCGAAACCTGTACACAGAAAATCAGCCCCAACCTAAAGGAAAGAATTTTTGTAAGAAGCTATCCCATCAAGCTTTCTCACCTTGCACATTCAATTCTTGCAATTGTTATTCCCGTATTCGTAGGTATGCTCCGTTACGAATGGGCTGACATCAACCTTTACAGATATCTCATTCCCGGTATCTTCATCACTTTCGCAGTATTCACAATGCTCTTTGCAGGCAGAATCAAAGAAAGAATTCCTCAGCCTCCCATTGAAAAGAAGGTTCAGATTAAGTTCTGGGACGGTCTTTTCGGCGTGCTTCGTAACAAGTATCTGCTTATCAATACCATCGTTGGTCTTATCGACTCACTTGGTAACGGTATGCTTCCCTTTGTAACAATTCTTTATCTGTACACATTCAGACTTGCAGGTCTTCCCTACAGCCTTATTGTTGCGCTTGTTTCATTTGCAGGTACACCGCCCGACTTCTTCTCACCCTATTTCCTCAAGAGATTCTCATACAAGCAGATTATGATTTTCTATCAGCTTTCCCGTGCTATCGGTAACGCTGCAATCGCTGCTGCTATCTGGTTCTGCGGTGACAACCTGTCACTCTGCGGTACTATCTGTATTATAGTTCTCTTCCTTATGGAAATGACAAAGACAGTTCCCACAACTGCAGGTCACGATATGAACGCACGTATCGGTGACTATCAGATGTATCTTTCAGGTGAAAGACTCGAAAGCTTTGCAGGTATCTTCGGCTGGTTCACAGGCCCCATTACCTCTTTCGTAGGTCTTATCATTCCCTTATTCCTTCTTAAGTTCGGCTTCAACAGTAACTGGGAAGTTCTGTTCATCGACGCTTCAAGAAGAAGCATTATTGCAATTCCCATCATCGTTGACGTAATCGGCTTTGCTCTTATGAC
>JAZQUF010000025.1:0-6394 GCA_045631165.1 Acutalibacteraceae bacterium | reverse complement strand
AGTAGAATAGACAAAGTACGTTTTTCAGAAAGAAGGATAAAAAATGAAAATTTATGAAGAGCTTGTTGCAAGAGGACTTATTGCACAGGTTACAGATGAAGAAAGAATAAGAGACCTTGTAAACAACGGCAAGGCTATTTTCTATATTGGCTTCGATCCCACAGCTGACTCACTTCACGTAGGTCACTTTATGGCTCTTTGTCTTATGAAGAGACTTCAGATGGCAGGTAACAAACCCATCGCACTTATCGGCGGCGGTACAGCTATGATCGGTGACCCATCAGGCAGAAGTGATATGCGTCAGATGATGACAACTGAAACAATTCAGCACAACTGTGACTGCTTCAAGGAGCAGATGAGCAAGTTCATTGACTTCTCAGAAGGCAAGGCTATTATGGTTAACAATGCTGACTGGCTTATGGACCTTAACTATATTGAGGTACTGCGTGAGGTTGGTGCTTGCTTCTCAGTTAACCGTATGCTTTCAGCTGAATGCTATAAACAGAGAATGGAAAAAGGCCTTTCGTTCCTTGAATTCAACTATATGATTATGCAGAGCTATGACTTCTATCAGCTTTTCCAGAAGTACGGCTGTAATCTTCAGTTTGGCGGCGACGACCAGTGGAGCAATATGCTCGGTGGTACAGAGCTTATCAGAAGAAAGCTTGGGGAAGACGGTGCTGCAATGACCATCACTCTTCTTCTTAACTCAGAAGGTAAGAAGATGGGCAAAACTCAGAGTGGTGCTGTGTGGCTTGATCCAAATAAAACCAGTCCTTATGAATTCTATCAATATTGGAGAAACGTTGCTGACGCTGACGTTCTTAAGTGCATCCGAATGCTCACATTCCTTCCTATTGAAGAAATCGACAAGATGAATGATTGGGAAGGCAGTCAGCTTAATACAGCTAAGGAAATTCTCGCTTTTGAGCTTACTAAGCTTGTACACGGCGAGGAAGAAGCCAAAAAGGCTGATGAAGCTGCGAAGGCACTTTTCGGCGGCGGTGTAAACACAGACAATATGCCTACAACAATACTTTCCGCTGATGAGTTTACCGACGGAGCAATTTCACTTATTGATATGATGCTCAAAGCTGAAATAATCAAATCACGCGGTGAAGGCAGACGTCTTATTGAGCAGGGCGGTGTAAGTGTCGATGACGAAAAAGCCAAGAGCTTTACAGACACAGTTGCTGTTTCAGATTTCGATAAAGGTCACGTAATTGTAAAAAAAGGCAAGAAGATATTTGTTAAGTTTATAACTGAATAAGCTTCAGTACAGTACCGGACAGTAAAATGTCCGGTATTTTTATATTATATTTTAATTTTTTAAAAAGTTATGATTATTTTGTTGAAATACACGATATATTGTGTTATCATATATTTGATTAATTATGTATACACAAAAGGAGTATTATTATGCCGAAAATTAATAAAAAAGCAGTTGTAACATTGGCTTTCATTGGCTCCGCTTTTTCTCTTGCAGCACTCCTTATTTTTATGTTGCTGCCAACTTCGGAAATAGCAAACGGAATCCAGTATTCCGGTAAAGACGCACTTTGGATTCTTATATTATCACCTGTATTCTCATTCATAGGTGCAATCAGCTTTATGTTCGCTTTTCTTAAAGATTATAAGCTTTGGAAAGGCTATCTGACAAATTTTGCACTGTTCGGCTTTGTGGCTGTTTCAGCAGTGCTTTTAGTGTCTAACTTCAGCGTATATCTTACTTATCTTATCAGCCAGTTTGATTTAGGCTTTGTAGCCCCTTATACAGGCACTGTATTTGATAAGCTTGAGATACTTGTAATTATTGTAACCGTATTACAGTTTACAGTTGCAACACTTATAGCTGTTAAAGCTAAAAACAAATAAATTATTGGCGCAAGCCTGAAAATACAAATACACTATAGAGGTGGATTATGGACAAGAAAATTTACACAATCGCAACAGCACACCTTGATACTGTCTGGAACTGGGATTTCGAGCACGTTATCAATGTTTGCCTCAAGGACACGCTTGAGCAGAACTTCAAGTACTTTGAGCAGTATCCTGACTACCGTTTCAATTTCGAGGGTGCATACAGATATGAGCTTTTTGAAGAGTATTACCCCGAAAAATTTGAACAGCTTAAAAAGTACATCGAAGAGGGCAAGTGGAATGTAACCGGCAGCTGCTATGAAAATGGCGATGTAAACATTCCTTCACCTGAAAGCATGTTCAGAAACGTTATTTACGGTAATCTTTATTTCGAAAGAAAATTCGGCAAGAGAAGCAATGATATTTTCCTTCCTGACTGCTTCGGCTTCGGTTGGGCATTACCCTCAATAGCTGAGCATGCTGGTCTTAAGGGCTTCTCAACTCAGAAGCTTACATGGGGTAGCGCATACGGCGTTCCATTCGATATTGGTCTCTGGTACGGAGTAAACGGCAAGCCTATTTACGCTTCAATTGATGCTAAGTCATATTGCACAACCTTTAAAAAGATCAGAACAAAGAAAGATCTCGTTGAAAAGCTCGATAAGAATGTAAAGAAATACGATCTGCCGATGACATTCGGTTATCATGGCGTAGGTGACGTTGGCGGTGCACCTAAAGAGCCTTCTGTAATCGCTGTTTCAAATGAAATTGCTTCAAATGATTCAAACGAAATCAAGGTTCTTTCATCAACACCTACAGAGTTTTTTGATGATCTTGATGAATTGTCAGATGCAGTAAAATCAAAGCTTCCTACATACAACAACGAGCTTGTAATGACCTGTCACGGTGTTGGTTCTTATGTTTCAAGAGCCTTCGGTAAGAGAATGAACAGACGCAACGAGGAAATTGCTGATATGGCTGAAAGAGCATCCGTTACCGCTATGACTGTAGCCGGTGCAAACTATCCTCAGAGTGAAATTGAAAAGGGTTGGAAGAGAACTATTGCTCACACCTTCCACGATGACATCACAGGTACATCAGTACAGCGCGTATATCAGCGTTCATGGAATGACTATGTTCTCAGTGCCAACCAGTTAACAAATGCTTACGAAGGTTCTGCAAGAGAGATTATCAAAAATCTTGATACTTCATGGACCAAGGGTAAGGCTGTAGTAATCAACAACTCCATTGAGCATCCCAGAATGTGCGTCGTTGACGTTCAGGTACCTTATTACGGATATAAGTATGTAAGAGTATTTGAGAAAAACGGTAGCGAAGTACCTGCTCAGGTTAACAGCATTGAAGGTGATAAGATGAACATCACTATCGGTGCCTTCGTACCTGCTCTCGGATATAAGGTTGTCGATGTTCTTTACAGTGAGCAGCCTTGCACTGTTAATACAGGCTTACGCGTAAGCAAGGGTGTCCTTGAAAACTTCAAATATATAGTTTCAATAGACAGAAACGGCGACATCGCTTCAATTATCGATAAGACTCTCAATGATACAGAAATCCTCAGAAAGCCCATCAGATACGAAATCAACAAGTACGAGGGAACAAAAGAGTATGTTGCTTGGGAGCTTACTTATAAAGAACTTAACAAATATCCTTGGGAATTCGCTGAAAAGGGTGAGCAGAGCATTGTTGAGGCCGGTCCTGTAAGAGTAACAATCAAGGTTACACAGACAGCTTCAAAATCAACATTTACATACTATGTTTCACTTATGGCAGGTTGTCCTTGGGTCAGCGTATACAATGAGGTTGAATGGAGAGAATTCAGACGTGCGCTTCATAACGGATTCTACTTCAACGTTAAAAACAACACATCAACATATGATCTCGGTCTCGGCACAATCAAGAGAGAAAAGGCTAATAAGAAGCTTTACTCCGTACCTGCACAGAGATGGGCTGACCTTACTGACAAATCAAACTACTACGGTGTATCAATCTTCAGTGATTCAAAATACGGTTGGATGATGAAGGATGAAAAGAGTCTCAGACTCACAATTCTTCACTCACCCAAAAACTACTACAGAGACGACAGCGTTCAGGGTATGCTTGAATTCGGTCTCAACAGATATGGCTACGCTATATATTCACACAGCGGTGATTACACCAGCGGTACACAACTTGGAGCTCGTATGTTTAATCAGCCTGCTGCTGCATTCATCACCGACAAGCACGAGGGTTCACTCGGCAGTGAATATTCATTCGGTACAATCAGCCACCCCGATGTAATCATCAGAGCAATTAAAAAGGCTGAAAACAGTGATTATATTATTGTACGTGTTAATGAAGGGGCTGACAGAAATGCAAGAAACGTAAAGATCAAGCTCGGCAACGGAATTGTTGAAGCTTGTGAGGTTAACGCTGTAGAAGATGAAATCGGAGCAGCAACTATTGAAAACGGTTCACTTGTATTTGATCTTCAACCCTATGAGGTTAAGTCCTTCGCAGTTAAGCTTGCTGACAGCAAAGTATCAACAAAGGCTACTCAGACAACTGTTGAGCTTCCTTATAACACAGATATCGTTACATTCAATCACAACAGAGACAGTGCTGTTATTCCTACTATCAACGTTTCTGTACCCGGCGAAATTTTCCCAAAAGATATCGAATGTAACGGCATCAGCTTCAAAACCGGTGACATCTGGGGTGAAGGAAACAACGCTATTATCTGCGCAGGTCAGCAGATTAATGTTTCAGGCAAGAAATTCTACTTTGTAGGTGCAAGCCTTTACGGTGATAAGAAGTATAACTTCAAGGTTGACGGAAAGATTTATCCTGTTAAAGTTCAGTCAATCAATGAAAGAATAGGTAAATGGGATCTTTATGACCTTGCAGAGACTGCAAACATCAAGACTGACAAGCTTGCATGGGAATGCACTCATACACACTCACCTCAGGGCGATAATGCTGCGCAGCAGCTCTTCTTCTTTATGTATGAGGTACCTGTCGGAGAAAGCGGTGTGATTACACTTCCGGATGATAACGGTCTCGTTATTCTTGCTGCAACTCAGACCCAGGAAGAAACAACCACAGAACTTCAGTCTGCGCTTTATGATAGAATTTCTGATCGTGTCTTTGACTATAAGATGACCTCAAAAGAAAAGAGACACCACAGAAAGATGAAGAAAAAGTGGAAGAAGACTCCTAACAAGTCATAAATAAATATAAACATTATTTAACTATCCCTGCTGTAAAGTAGGGATAGTTTCAGGTAAGGTGAAAAATATGATAAAATCAAACTGTCATACACATACAACATTTTGTGACGGAAAAAACTCAGCCGAAGAAATGACTTTGGCAGCAATCGAGAAAGGCTTTACATCACTTGGCTTTTCAGGACATAGCCCAATGTATTATGATGCAGATTGGACTATGAACAAGGATAATGTAGAGGAGTATATAAATGATGTAAGAAGAGTAAAAGAGATTTACGCAGATAAAATTGATATTCTTTGCGGAATTGAGCTCGATGCAGATTTTTCAGACATAAATCTGTCCGATTTTGATTATACTATCGCAAGTGTTCACCAGCTTCATGGTAAAGACCATATTTATTCCGTTGATCTTGACCCGAATGAACTCAGCGAGTGTGTAGAAAAAGTCTTTGACAATGATTGGTACAAAATGGCAGACGCTTATTTCTCTAATCTTGCGAATTTCGCCATTTCAGGTGACTTTGATGTGGTCGGACACTTTGACCTTATAACTAAGTTTAACGGCCAGAACCCTCTTTTTGACGAAGAAAACGAGAGCTACAAGGCATCAGCTATCAGCGCTCTTGATAAGATAGTCGACAACAAGTCTGATATGCTTTTTGAGGTTAATACGGGCGCAATGTACCGCAAGGGCAATCCTAAGCCATACCCTGCTGAATTTATTATGAAACACATAAACAAAAGGGGAGGACACATAACAATCACAAGCGACTCACATTGCTGTGAATCTTTGGATTTTGCCTTTGACAAAATGATAGATTACTGCAAAAAATGCGGTTTTACTGAAGCTTATTATCTCACGAGCGAAGGAAGAAAAAAATACAGTTTATAATTTGCATTGTATTGACAAAATCATATCTTTTTGATAAAATGTAAAAGCTGTCTGAAGATGACAGCTTAACATATGGAGAGTTGTCCGAGTGGTCGAAGGTGCAGCACTCGAAATGCTGTGTGGGGAAACTCACCTAGGGTTCGAATCCCTAACTCTCCGCCAGAAACGGTGCCATAAGGCGCCGTTTTTTTACACAAAAAAACAATAGGGATTCGAAGTAGGAGCGGTACAGAGCAACAGTCCGGTGGACTGTTGTGACCGCGAATGACCGAAGCCGCGTTGCGCGGCAAGAGTCGAATCCCTAACTCTCCGCCAGAAACGGTGCCATAAGGCGCCTTTTTTTTAGAAAAATAAACACAAAAAAATAAAGCTCCCACGTGGGAGCTTTATTAATTATCCAAGCAAAAAGTCCGTTATA
>JAZQUF010000024.1:0-3001 GCA_045631165.1 Acutalibacteraceae bacterium | reverse complement strand
GTTGATAGGTTGCATGTGTAAGTGCAGTGATGCATTCAGCTAGGCAATACTAATAGGTCGAGGGCTTGACCATATTCTTGGTTCAAACTACTACAAACATCCTTGCTTTGCTTCCTTTGTTTAGTTTTGAAGGTACATACTGAATCCACTCCAAGTGAGTGGATTTTTTATTTTTGTGTTGATTTTTTAGATTAGTAGTGTTATATTTATTTTACAAAAATATAGAGGTGAAAATTATGAAGAAAATATGGAAAATAATGATAATAACATTGGTAGTAATGTTATTGTTTATAATGTCAGCAGTTACCATTAATGCAACATCTTCGTGTAATCATACTACTAAAAATGGACAGTGTAGTTTATGTAATGCGATAATTGTTGAAGTTGGAAGTACCGTAAAAATCGAAAAACTCGCTAATTCTAAAGGCGATTGGTTAGAATATTCAAATGTTATTTCTATACCTGAGATTAGTAGTACTTCAACAAGCATTGGTTCATATGTTACTTGCCTTATGAGTGCCACAATTAAAGGCGTTGCTTTGGGGGAAGCTGATTTATTTTTATTGGTGAAAGATAGTAATCAGATAATTGAGCAATATAAAGTGATGGTTATTGAGCATGAACATGTATTTATAACTTCTAATATTAAAAGTGGCACTTGCATAGACAAAGCGACCTTAAAATACACATGCGCTTGCGGTTATAGCTATGAAGCTGAAACAGAAGTTGATAAAACTAATCATGTCGAAACAAGAACATTAAAAAAAGTTTTAATAGAGCCTACTTGCACTGAGGTTGGATCAGGTGAATATGAGTGTGCTTGTAGTTATGTTTTTACACAATCTATTCCTGCTATCAACCACTCAAATGCAACAGCTGAAAACGGCACTCCTGCAACTTGCACACAAACAGGTTTCACAGCAGGTAAATACTGCCCTGACTGTGTTAAATGGATAGAAGGACACGAAATTATACCGATAACAGCTCACACTTACACCTCATCCATAACGACCGAACCCACTTGCTGGCGTGATGGTGTATTAACCTACACTTGCGAATGTGGCGACAGCTATACCGAAGACATTGAAAAGAATGACCATGATTATAACGAGTGGTGGGTTAAAACAAAACCAACTTGTACAAAAGCAGGCTTAGAGTGGACATATTGTCGCAACTGTGATAATGACTTTGAAAGAGAAATTCCTGCAACAGGTCACGATGTAATTGAATATGTTATGAAAGCTTCTACCGATGAAAATGCTGCTTATGGCGGTGACGGAGCATATATGACTGCTTGTGATGTTTGCAATGAAGTTTTCAAACAGGAATTCTTTGCGCGCCCGGCAGAGTACAAGCTCTCATCTTCTGAGGTTACATATAACGGCAAGGTGAGAAAGCCTTCTGTTACAGTTAAAGATGCAGATGGCAAAAAGCTTGTAGAGGGTACAGACTATGATGTCATTTACCCTGATGGTATGAAGCTCCCCGGTAAATATGATATCGAGATTTTCTTTAAGGGTAACTACATTGGTGGAAAACATCTGACATTCACAATTGCTCCCAAAGCAACAACAGGTGTTAAGGCTAAAACACAGACAACAAAAACAATTACACTTACCTGGAGTGCAACAACAGGTGCTACAGGCTACAGAGTTTATCAGTACAGCCCCAGCAAGGGGAAGTATGTAGTTAAGGCTTCTGTAAAGGGTACAACAACATATAAAGTCAGCTCTCTTAAGGTAGGTACAACTTACAAGTTTAAGATTAAGCCTTATGTTAAGAGTGAAGATGGTACTGTCATCTGGGGTAGCGCTTCTTCAACTCTTGCAACGGCAACCAAACCTACAACACCTAAGCTTAAATCTGTTACAACTTCAAGTGGAAAAGTTACATTAACTTGGGATAATGTCAGTGGTGAAAGCGGTTATCAGGTTTACTACTCAACTTCCAAGAGCGGCACTTATGAAAAGATGAAGAGTGTATCAGCTGATACTGTCAAATATACAACTTCAAAGCTTACAGCCGGTAAGACTTATTATTTCAAGGTCAGAGCTTATGTCAAAGTTGACGGTAAGGTAATTTATGGTGATTTCAGTGATATTAAATCTGCAACTATTCCTGCTGTGTATTATATAACTAAAACCGGTAAAAAATATCATGTTGACGGGTGCAGATCATTAAGCAAATCGAAGATACAAATCAGTTACAGCAATGCAGTCGCAAGAGGTTACACACCTTGTGATGCTTGTATAATATAACATTAAATCGGCGGGCTGACACCCGTCGATTTTGTTTCGCTTACTCGCGTACAAAAAAATATTGCCCAAGTTGTGTATATGCTAAACTGAAATATTTTTGTATATTTTACAAGATATTTCGGAGCACGTATGAAATTTTATACATTTTATATTAAAAAAGTATTGGTTTTATATGTTTTTTACTTGACATATTTTATCTTTTGCTTTACAATGATTAGGATGGTGTAATAGTATGCCATCCTTCGAGTAATAATACTGTAATTCTTTTGATGACAAATTCGGACACGTATTTATTAACTGCAAGGAAACTTGTTTACGAGTATTTACAAAACAAGAATTTACAAAAAGAAGGAGGTGCTGCTACTTTGGAAATGAAGACAATAATTATCGCTCTTATTGCTGCGGCAATTTCAGGTATTGTTTGTTTCATTTTAGGTTCCGCTCACAGAAAAAAGACTGCTGAGGGACTTATCGGCTCAGCTAATGAAGAGGCTACACGTATCGTTAACCAGGCTGTTACTGAGGCTGAAACAAAGAAACGCGAAAGTGTTCTTGAAGCAAAAGACGAAATTCATAGATTAAGAACCGAAACTGAACGTGAGCTTCGTGAAAGAAGAAACGAAGTTCAGAGACAGGAAAAGAGATTAATCCAGAAAGAAGAATCTCTCGACAAGAAGGTCGAGGCTCTTGAAAAGAAAGAAGAAACTCTTGATACAAAAATCAAGCAGGCTGAAGTCCAACTT
>JAZQUF010000023.1:0-6684 GCA_045631165.1 Acutalibacteraceae bacterium | reverse complement strand
ATAATATATATACACTCTCACATTCCGACAGCCTCTTACAGCTGTCTGCCTGCAAGAAGATTTGTCAATTCATAGTTTTTCCGCCTGACTACGGAATTTCATAAAAATTTGTTTTGGTTTTAATTCAGAACTTTGCTGAATTATTTCTTAGCTGCCTTAGGACGCTTAGCACCGTACTTTGAACGGCTCTGCATTCTTCCGTTTACACCCTGAGTATCGAGTGTACCACGAACGATGTGGTAACGCACACCGGGAAGGTCCTTAACACGGCCGCCTCTGATGAGAACTACTGAGTGTTCCTGAAGGTTGTGACCTACGCCGGGGATGTAAGCTGAAACTTCAATTCCGTTTGTAAGACGTACTCTGGCGATCTTACGAAGAGCTGAGTTAGGCTTTTTCGGTGTAGCTGTCTTAACTGCTGTGCAAACGCCACGCTTCTGAGGTGAGCTGTGGTCAGTCATCACGTTCTTCTTTGAGTTGAGACCCTTAAGAAGAGCAGGAGCCTTAGGCTTCTTTACAAGTGTTTCTCTACCGCTGCGAACTAACTGGTTAAAGGTTGGCAATCGTAGCATCTCCTTTCCTTAAATGTAAATCTGCATAATCGCAGACTTAAGTATTATATCCCAAAGTGTAAAATTTGTCAAGATTTTTTTGTCTTCTGTAAAAAATTGTATACTTGCATATTTTGTATAAATCGGCACTGTTGCTTTTGTTGAAAGTATATAAAATACGTGGTGTTAAGGGTGAGTAACACGTGTCAGAAAACAGGTCAGCGGCTCCATTAAATCGCCCGGAAGAGCGATTTACAGCGACATGAGTCGCTGAGCCGAAGCCACTCGGGGCTTCGGCCGTGGAGCCGCCCCTCCTCTTCATCAGACGTAAAAAAATGACGGCCGTCAGGTCGCCATTCATAATTCATATAAAAAACTCCCCGAAGGGAGTTTTTTATGCAGCTACGGGAGCTGTTGTTGTTTCTTCTGTGCCTTCTGTGTCTTCTGAGGGGAAATAGTCCTCTGCAGCGTTGCCAACAAACTCGAAGATCTTTTCTGCTGTTTCCTGAGGATCAAGGCCGAAAACCTTACAGATCTTGAGGTAAACCTTGAGGAACTTAAGAGCCATCATAGCAATCTTAAGAGCAGGACCGACTGTGCCGAAGGGAAGATCAAGAATCCAGCTGTATTCGCCGAGTGCTTCGTCGATATCATCAGTGATGCTGCCTTCGCCTTCAACGGGAGTTGTTGTCTCAGTACCTTCTGCTGTTTCGTCTGCAGCGAAAGCAACTGTAGCAACTGAGAAAGTCATGATAAGTGCGAGTAATAATGCAATAATCTTTTTCATAATTATTTGCCTCCTTAAATTTGGTAATTCAAGTATAACCCATACTGTTATTTTTTGTCAAGTAATTTTTTCAGATATGGGTTATAAGCATCAGACGTCTTTAATCTTCGCTTTTGTTATCAAGCTTTAGGAGAGCCTTTTCTGTGATTTCCTTCTTGTCTTCTTCTGAAAGCAATCTGAAAGCCATAATAAGAGTCTGCTCCTCTTTCTTCATATACATAAGAGGGTCTTTATAGGTTTCACCTACAAGAGCAGATTCAGTGGTGGTTTTCATTTTCTTGTCAGGTATGCCTACAATACTGTCAATAGTGGTATTATATATAACAGCCAGCTTTTTAAGCATTTCAATTGACGGCACTGTCTTGCCTGTTTCGTAATAGGTATATCCGCTTCGGCTGATACCTAAAAATTTAGCCACATCCTCCTGTGTCATTTTATACTGCTTTCTGATATTTTTTATAGATTCTGCCAATGTCATATTTACACTTCCTTATCTTTTAAAATGCTCGTATATTCTCTGAGCATCGTTTTTGCTTATTCCCGGTACTCTGCCGAGGTCTTCAGGGGTTGCATTTTTAATTTTTGCTATGGTTCTGAAATATAAAAGCAGATTGCTTGCTTTTTTTTCACCGATACCTTCTATCTGAGTCAGAGCAGTCTTGACTGTATTCTTTGTGTGCTTGCTCTTATGATAAGATATAGCAAAACGATGCACCTCCTCCTGAATGGATGAGACAAGAGTAAAAATCTCTCTGCCGTGGTTTATGCTTATCTCTTCACCACCTGAAGCTATTGCCCTGGTGCGATGCTTGGAATCCTTGACCATACCAAAAACAGGCACATCAAGACCGAAGGCCTCAATTATAGGTTTCACGGCATTGACCTGACCCTGACCGCCGTCAAGGAGTATAAGGTCGGGAAGCCTGCCGAAGCCCTCACCTGTTTCCTGCTCCTCGACATATCTGTTGAAGCGCCTTGATATGACCTCCCGCATTGAGCCGTAATCATCCTGCCCTTCAAAGCCCTTGACGGCAAAACGCTTATATGCTTTTCTGTAAGGCTGTGCATTTTTAAATACAACCATACCTGCAACATTGTCACTGCCACCTGTGTGGGATATATCGTAGGATTCAATATATTCAGGAGTTCTTGAAAGTCCCAATATTTTGGCAAGCTCATCAAGTACTGCGGTTTCTCTGCCTGCTTTACCAAGATACTCACCTAATTTCTGTGCCGCATTCTGCAGACACATTTCCATAACTCTTACCTTTTCACCTCGCTGAGGTCTGAGGATAACAGCTTTCTTCTGTCTCTTGCTGCAAAGGTACTCCTCCACAAGCTCTTTATCTGTAACATCACCGTCAACAACAATCAGAGGCGGTATATGTCTTCCTGTGGAATAATAAGAGGTAATAAGCTCATAGCGTGTGTCAGCAAGATTCTCTGAGTAGTCTATAACAAAGTGCTCAGTATTTGCTAAAAGTCCCTCTCTGAAGGACAGCACCGCAAGACAGCCTTTGTTACCACGCTGAGCTATGGCAAAAACATCCTCGTTGACACTGCCCTCTACTACAACCTTCTGCCTTGCACCGATTCTTTCTATAGAGCGTATCCTGTCACGGTAACGCGCCGCTTTCTCATATTCCATATTTTCTGCAGCTTCTTCCATCTGTCTCTGAAGCCTCTTCACCATCTCACCGCTTCCGCCCTTTATAAATTCAACAGCAGCAGATAAGCTTTCTTCATAGTCCTTCTGTGATATTTTAGCAGCGCAAGGTGCTGAGCATTTATGGATAAAATAGTTGAGACAAGGTCTGGAATGGGGATTGATATTCTTCGGGAAAGTCTTGTTACAGCTCGGAAGCTGAAAAATTTCCCTCGCCTGGTCAACAACATTTGTAACACTGTAGTTACCCATATAGGGACCTAAATATTCTGCATCCTTATCATCTTTTCTGAAACAGGCCTTTATATTGCCCCAGGGGTTAGGAGTGATTTTTATGAAGCTATAGCCCTTATCGTCTTTAAGCAGAATGTTGTATTTGGGCATATTCTGTTTGATGAGACTGCACTCTAAAACAAGGGCTTCAAATTCGCTGTCAGTGAGAATATAGTCAAAATCGTAAACATTCTCCACCATTTTTGCTACCTTAGGAGCGTGTGATGCTTTGAATGCAAAATACTGCCCTACTCTGTTTTTGAGCTTTTTTGCTTTGCCTATATATACAATCTTATTTGACTTATCCTTCATAATGTAGACTCCCGGAGTCATAGGAAGCCTTGCAGCCTTTTCGTGCAAATAATAAAGTCTCGGATTTTCCGTCATGCAGTCTCACCTCTTTTCTTATGTGATATTTTATCACATTTTGTCGAATTTTACAATAGAAAAAGTCAAAGGCAACCGAATTATTTTTTCGATTGCCTTTTAAATATTATTTGAATTTATCGAAGAAGGACTTCTTCTTTTCCTCGCCTACGATGTTACCGTCAGGAACATTATTCTTGGGCTTATTTTCAAGAGTGTTATCAAATTCTCTGAGCATATCTTTCTGCTTGGAAGAAAGATTCTTCGGCACCTCAACAACAATCTTGACAAACTGATCGCCCTTGCCTCTTGACTGTATCTGCTGGATACCTCTGCCTCTGAAACGGAAAACCTCACCGGGCTGTGTACCTGCAGGAAGCTCGTATTTGACCTTGCCGTCAAGAGTGGGAATATAGAGTGTATCACCGAGGGCTGCCTGAGCATAGGTAACAGCAACCTCGCACCATACGTCGTATCCGTCTCTTTCAAAGAAGGGATGGGGTCTTACGTTTACATTTACTCTTAAGTCGCCCTTGGGACCGCCGTTGATACCGGGGTTACCGCCACCGCGTACGTTGAGAGTCTGTCTGTCATCTATACCTGCAGGAATATCAATCTCTGCTGTCTGTCTCTTTCTTTCTACGCCTGTACCACGGCACTTCTGACAAGGATTCTTTATAGTTTTTCCTCTACCGCCACAGTCTGAACACTGTCTTGAAGAACTCATTACACCGAAGGGTGTTCTCTGCTGAACATTGACCTGGCCTCTGCCTCCGCAGGTCTTACAGGTTTCGGGTGATGTACCCTTTGCACAGCCGTTACCGCCACACTCAGAACACACCTCGTCTCTTACAACGTTGACAGTTTTTTTGCAGCCCTTTGCAGCCTCTTCAAAGGAGATTGTAACTGTAGTCTGAATGGTTGCACCCTTTCTCGGAGCGTTGGGATTAGACTGTCTGCCACCACCGAAGCCTCCGAAACCACCACCGAACATACTGCCGAGGATGTCACCGAGATCAAATGCATCACCGAAGCCACCGAAACCTCCGCCGAAGCCACCGGCACCGAAGTTGGGGTCTACACCTGCATGGCCGTACTGGTCATAGCGAGCTTTTTTATCAGAGTCTGAGAGTACCTCGTAAGCTTCATTAGCCTCTTTGAACTTTGCTTCAGCTGTAGCATCACCGGGATTAAGGTCAGGGTGATACTGCTTAGCCATTTTACGGTAGGCCTTTTTTATTTCATCGTCCGAAGCGCCCTTGCTGACACCGAGGACTTCATAATAGTCGCGTTTATTTTCTGCCATTTGTTATTTTCCTCTCATTGGGTTTATAACCACAATATGGAGCCGCCCGAAATCGGACAGCTCCGAAAATTCAATTAGTTAGCGTCTGTGAAGTTTGCATCGGTGTAGCCTGCATCTGCATAGCCGTCACCTGCGCCGCCATCAGCGTAACCGCCTTGAGCGCCTGCAAAATCTTCGGGGTTGAAGCCGCCTGCCTGACCGCCTGCTGCCTGAGCCTGCTGATAGAGCTTCTCACTGATTTTGTAGAATGCCTGAGTAAGAGCTTCCTTTTCATTCTTGATGATGTTGATATCTTCACCTGTAAGAGCATTCTTGAGAGCGTCGATCTTTGACTGGATTTCAGCCTTATCCTCTTCGGGAAGGTTCTGAGCGCCTTCTTCTGAGAGAATCTTTTCGCACTGGTAAACCATCTGATCAGCTTCGTTTCTTGTATCAACGTCTTCTCTGCGTTTCTTGTCTTCCTGAGCAAACTGTTCAGCTTCTCTTACAGCCTTTTCGATATCTTCCTTTGACATATTTGTTGAGGATGTGATTGAGATTGACTGTTCCTTACCTGTGCCGAGGTCCTTAGCGCTTACGTGTACGATACCGTTAGCGTCGATATCAAATGTAACTTCGATCTGAGGTACACCGCGACGTGCAGGCATAATGCCGTCAAGACTGAATACGCCGAGAGTCTTGTTGTCCTTAGCAAATTCTCTTTCACCCTGAAGCACGTGTACTTCTACTGAGGGCTGATTATCCATTGCTGTTGAGAAAATCTGACTCTTCTTTGTGGGGATAGTTGTATTTCTTTCAATAACCTTTGTGTTTACACCGCCCATTGTCTCAATACCGAGTGAAAGGGGTGTTACGTCGAGAAGGAGAAGACCCTTAACGTCGCCGCCAAGTACACCTGCCTGAAGAGCAGCACCCATAGCAACACATTCGTCGGGGTTAATGCCCTTGAAGGGCTCTTTACCGATGAACTTTTTGATAGCGTCGCTTACTGCGGGAATTCTTGATGAACCACCAACCATAAGCACCTTGTCGATTTCTGAAGCGTTGAGACCTGAGTCAGCCATAGCCTGACGAACGGGACCCATTGTAGCTTCTACAAGGTCAGCTGTGAGCTCGTTGAACTTAGCTCTTGAAAGAGTTGTTTCAAGGTGCTTGGGACCTGTTGCATCTGCTGTGATGTAGGGAAGTGAAATAGCTGATGATGTTACGCCTGAAAGCTCAATCTTAGCCTTTTCTGCAGCTTCCTTAAGTCTCTGCATAGCCATCTTGTCACCGCGAAGGTCTACGCCCTGCTCAGCCTTGAAGCCTGCAACGAGCCAGTCGATAATTCTCTGGTCGAAATCGTCACCGCCAAGACGGTTGTTACCTGCAGTTGCAAGAACCTCCTGAACACCGTCGCCCATTTCAATGATTGATACGTCGAATGTACCACCACCGAGGTCGTATACCATAACCTTCTGATCAGCTTCCTTGTCGATACCGTAAGCAAGAGCTGCAGCTGTGGGCTCGTTGATGATTCTCTTTACTTCGAGACCTGCAATCTTACCTGCGTCCTTAGTAGCCTGACGCTGAGCGTCTGTGAAGTATGCGGGAACAGTAATAACTGCCTCTGTTACCTTGTCGCCGAGATAGCTCTCTGCATCTGCCTTAAGCTTTGCAAGGATCATTGCGGAGATCTCCTGGGGAGTGTATGATTTGTCGTCGATTGTTACCTTGTAGTTTGAACCCATTTCTC
>JAZQUF010000022.1:0-2051 GCA_045631165.1 Acutalibacteraceae bacterium | reverse complement strand
AAGCGAGACGGTGCATCGCTTATCTGCCGCCTTCTGTTTGAAGAAGCTACGGATATCAACTTCTACGTAGGTCGCGCGATTAACCCTGCTCATCAGAATCCCGATCTGCCCATCAATTTCAACATCAAGATGAATCTTGTTGAGGAGCTCTCAAAGGCTCTTAAGAAAATGGGTAAAAGAATCAAAGTAAGTTATTTCTAAGGAGTGTGCAAATAATGAAAAAGTTTGATACAAAAGTACAGTATCTGAAATATAAGGTTTTGCGTCAGGTAGCACGTGAAGCATGGAACGACACACTTCTTCAAAATCTTCTTGACATTCCGCAGAAGATTGTGCCCGGTAAAACATCAACAATGCGTTGCTGTGTTTATAAAGAACGCGCAATCCTTGGTGAGCGTGTAAAGCTTGCAATGGGCGGTGACAAGGAAAATCCGAACGTTATTGAGGTTATCGATATCGCTTGTGACGAATGTCCTGCAGCCGGCTATGAGGTAACAGATTCATGCCGCGGCTGTCTTGCACACAGATGTGAGGACGTTTGCAAACGCGGTGCGATTTCGTTTGACCATAACCACGTTGCACATATTGATAAGTCAAAGTGTGTTGAATGCGGTCAGTGTGCAAAGGTATGTCCGTTTGCTGCCATTGTTAACCGTAAGCGTCCTTGTCAGATTGCTTGTAAAGTCAAAGCAATTTCAATTAATGACGATAATGCCGCAAAAATTGACAACAACAAATGTATCCAGTGCGGTGCTTGTGTATATCAGTGTCCGTTCGGTGCTATCAACGATAAATCTTATATAATCAACGTTATTGATATTCTGAAAAAGAGTCAGAATAATGAAAAATATAAGGTCTATGCAGTTGTTGCTCCTTCAATTTCAAGCCAGTTTACTTATGCAAAACTCGGTCAGGTAATTACGGGACTTAAAGAACTCGGATTTTTCACTGTTGTTGAAGCAGCTCTTGGTGCAGATATGGTAGCTATGAGCGAAGCAAAAGAGCTCAGCGAAAAAGAGTTTTTGACAAGCTCCTGCTGTCCTGCTTTTGTACAGTATATAAAGTCAGCATTTCCGGCACTTGTTCCTCATATATCTCACAATTTGTCACCTATGGCAATGCTTGCGAAATACATCAAAGAGACCGACGAGGGTGCAAAGGTCGTGTTCATAGGACCTTGTACTGCAAAGAAAGCAGAAGCACAGCTTGATACAGTCAAGCCTTATGTTGATGCTGTTCTTACTTTTGAAGAGCTTCAGGCACTTTATGACAGTAAGGATATTGATATCACAACTCTCGGTGAAGATGTACTTGATAATGCTTCTTATTACGGAAGAATTTTCGCACGTTCAGGCGGTCTTTCTGATGCAGTCGTTCAGGCTCTGACTGAACAGAAGATTGATTTTACAGTAAAATCTGCTGTCTGTGACGGTATCGAAGCCTGTAAAACAGCCCTTCTTAAGAAGAGTAAAAATGTTCTTGATGCAAACTTTATCGAAGGTATGGCTTGTACAGGCGGTTGTATCGGCGGTGCAGGATGTCTTACTCACGGAGAAAAGAACAAAGCACAAGTTGATGTATACGGAAAAGAAGCACTCGAAAAAACAATAAGTGATGCGGTTTCCATCTTGAAATAGTTAAAAATAAATTCCTGCACATTACATATCTTTTTGTCTTCGTTATGTAACGTGCAGGTTTAGTATTTATGATAATGCAGTTATGTCGCCCGATACTTTCGGGCGACATTTTTAATTGGGATATTAAATTATTGCCAACTATCCTAATTGCTATTTGCTGAATGTTTCTTATTGTTTGTACTCATTCAATCATTATGTTGAGCAGATTATGCGGAATGTCCTGAATTCAAATGGCTTATATGTGATTTCTCCGGAACATTCTCCGATATACTCTTCAAGGGGTGAAACCTCAGTGATTTTTGCGTCGTGTGTAACATTCATTACGGTTTTTCCGGGAATACCGTAAGGCTCATAAACACGCACGATATATCCGTTGCCGTCTTCAGCAGGCTTGATACAATCAACGATAAGACC
>JAZQUF010000021.1:0-27830 GCA_045631165.1 Acutalibacteraceae bacterium | reverse complement strand
TTTTTGATTACTATGTAGATGATGAAGAACACAGCGGCGGTATATCAAATGCAGACAAATCTTTAATCAAGTCTAATTCTGATAGCATAATGGTATGGAATAAGCAGGAACTAAGCAGTTCTTCTGATGCTGTAGAATTGTAAATACACTTTAGAATCATAACTGTGTACGTGGACCCCAATTATGAAAACATATATCCAGAGAATATTACCCAATATATAGATACTCCTATTTCGTGGAAGGCGTACTTTGGCCAAGAATACTTCATTACAATTACTGGCGATAAAGCAAACGGGTATAAGGCTGTATTAAACTGACAAATTCCAATTTGTCGAGTTGTTAATATATTGACCTGCAAACACAGCAAAAACAAAACCTCCGAGTTTTTCTCGGAGGTTTGCTGTTATATTAATCTATTATCAATTAAGCTCAAACACATAATTATCATATCCCTCAAGCCATTGACCTGTGATATAGTTGCGGAAGCGAAGTACAACTCGATTTTCATATACTTCCATCTGCATACCGATACCGTCTTTTCCGCACTCTTCATTTGCAGGGTAGTAGTTGCCGGGGTTACCCGTAGCTGGGAGGTTGATGTATGTAACATTGTTTGTGGTCTGTACGGAGTCATCGCTTACACCGTAATGTGAGTGTCCGCAGCAATAGAAGGTACGAACACCGCTTGTTTCAAGAATTTCTGTCAGACGATCATTCTGGTCAGCGATATTGAAATTTGCATATGAGCGTCCGCCGTTACGTGCATAGACAAGATAATGATTGATTATAAAGCAGGGCTTTCCGCTTTCTTTAGCCTGTGCAAGCTCGCTTTCAAGCCAGTTGAGCTGTTCGTCGCTGATAATCTGTTTGCCGTCTTCTTTTGTACGACCCTCGCCACCGAGTACGATAAATTTATAACCATTTTCTTCGCGGCTGTAATATACCTTGTCGCCACTGTCACCGAAAAAGCTGTTGCGCATTGTAACATAACGCTTCTGCAGTGTTTCAAAAGTGCCGTTGGTGTTTTCGCTTGTATCCATGTCGTGGTTGCCAGGAGCAACCATAACAGCATCGCTGTCAAAGAAGCGGTCAACAAGGCCGTAAGCGAAAAGAGTTTCTATTATCTGACCGTTCATTGTATTGTCGCCCAACAAAAGTAAGAGGTCGTTATCTGCTTGTTTGGCTGCACGTAAAACACCGCCGACTCGTTTGTGACGTTCAGGGTTGGTACCCTCCATATGCAGGTCAGATAAAATTGTTGCCGAGAGCAGACAATTTTCTGCATCAGTTTTGTCAATAGCTTCGGGAGTTGAGCCTAAAGGCATAAAAATTAACAAAGACATAACCAATGCAAGTGTTTTCATAAAAAATGCTGTAATCATATTTATCACCTCATTTATATTCTATATGATAGTATGATAAAAGTCAATATTAAACTCATCAGGTGCTACCGTTTTGTTTCGTTAGAATTTACGATATTATTTGTTTAATATTGAATATTGCTTTTACTTTAATGCGGTGATATAATGATATTAACAATATGGTAATTTACCATAGGTTGAGGAGGAAATAATATGAAAAAAGCAATCGCAATGGCCCTTGCGCTGATTATGATGTTTTCAGTGTGCATTCCTGCATCGGCTTTAAGCTTCGGTGTAAAAGCGACTCTCAGACTTGTAGTACCCGAGAACTGGGAAATGAACATCGGAGACTCAAGAAGCGTTGAGGCTGTTTTTACAGGGGACGTCACTAATCGTGTGCTTACCTGGAGCACAGACCCTGCCGATGTGGCAAGCGTTGATGAATGGGGTAGAGTTACCGCTGTTAAGGAAGGCACAGCAACAGTTACAGCAAAAACTTCTGATGGGCTTACATCTTCCGTTGTGCTTAAGGTAACTGCCGAAGCTACTAAATCACAAAGTTCCGCTAAGGAAAAGCATGACTATGAGGGTGAGGCTATCGAAGAAAACGATGTTCTTCAGAAGATTATTACCCGTTATGCTAAAAATGACAGCGCTGATGTACCTGCTCTTGTAAAGAATGAAAGTACATATCAGAATGCTCAGAAGGCTACAACTGCTGACGGAGCTGTATGGGAAATCACCAGCTACGGTGTTCTTCGTACTGATAAAAATTCAGGTAATTCACGTGATGTTGAGCAACGCTTTATGGGTGACAGATATTTCTATTCAGCCGATTCAGGTGACGGAAAAGTTCTTGCTATCTTTGCTGACGATGCAAATGGTATATGGACAGTTATGGCTGAGGGTTATACCCATATCGAAATGGTTGAAATGAACGGTACCGACAAGGCTGAGCTTATGAGTGACACCACTCAGGAATATGTTTCGAGACGTGGTATGGTAGCAGAAGCTTATCTCATAAATGGTGAATGGGTACCTAATGAAACTGATAATGACGGTCTCTGGACTGCTATGTACGGTGCAGGTGAGCTTATGCGCTATGCTGTGCTTCGTGATGACCCGACCGCAACTGCAGAAGAAATCGAAAAGGCAAGACAGACTGCAACTCTTTCAACAGAAGCAGTCCTCTTCCTGACTTATGTTTCAATGCGTCAGGGTACAACTGAAAGCTATGTCAGAGCACAGAGAAACGGCAATGTTACAAATCTCGATCTCGGTAAGTACTACACAAGTGAAGCTCTCTTAAAGGGTGGCGACTATTCACAGAATATTCCCGGCACAAGCCCGGCAGAGTCCTTCAGCAAGATGAATAATAACTATATGTTATTCGGTAATCGCTCGTATATTATGGATGCTGACCATCTTGCACGTTTTAACACTGATGATTGGGCTGACCCTTCTGTTGCTACAGATAATCAGTACGCAACAAGAACAAGACTTCTTGACGGCTTTTGGGCAAGAACATATTCACTCAAGGCTGAGGGTAACTCAATCCACGGCAATATTTATTGGGAACACAACGGCGACGGTACTGCAACAGGTGTATCATCAAAACAGCCGGGTGAAAGCGAATATCTTCTTCACGGCGAAAACTTAAGAGGTACTGTTGTTGATGCATCAGCTGAAATGCCTGAAAGACTCTGGAATGATCTTATAGGCAGCGGATATGATATCACTGATGTTGTTTATAAGGGCGACACAAGCTCAGACGAGGTTATCGGTCACTTGTTCATTTATAAGCTTGCTTATGATATTCTCGGTGATGAAGACCCCGAGCTCAAGGCTCTTATTGTCAATACAGTTGAAAAATTTGCTCAGCATCTTGTTGATAACGGCTACTCACTTTGTGAAGCAACAGGTCAGCCGACAACATGGGGTAAATATAACAGAACATATCTCCATAACGGACAGAATCTCGGTGGCGCACCTCTTCAGTCAGCTGTACTCTTATCAGCTCTTAAGCTTGCTTCATATATGACAGGCAATCAGAAGTGGGAAGATGAATACCGTATGATGGCTCTTGACCCGGCATACGAATATGCAAAGGTTATGACTCAGAACTGGGAACGCTATAAGATGGCTATTATGGAATATGCCGCACAGGTGTCAACTATCATTCCCTTCCTGCTCAGACCCTTTATGGAAAGTAAGACCATCAAGTCAGTTTACCGTATGATTCTCAACTATTCTGACGAAGAAATGGGTATGCTTGCATACTATCTGCTTTTCCAGATGGAGGATGATGAAGAGCTTCTCAAATATTACAGAGAGGGTATTGAAGATTGGTGGTACTCAATAAGCTTCAGCGAAAATCCCCTCTGGTACTATATTTATCAGCTGGCTTATCCGGGTGAAACAAAGAAAGACTACTACGGCAATAATATTCTTGACACTGCTGCCTGGGCTCTTTCACGTCATCCCATTGATACAAGAAAGTATCTTGCAACAAATGCAAACAGAGACGACGTAAAAGAAATCGACCTCAAGACAGATTGCGGTATCGACGGCACAAGAGAAATAAGCTATGACCCCAATGTACGCAGACCCTGGTTCTCGGATTCTGACAATGAAATCATCAGACTTATCGGTATTGTTCTTACAGTAGGTAACCTCAGATGGAAGGTTGCAGCTCCTGATGAAAGAGCACTCCACAAGTTTAATAATTCAACCTACAAGCTTGACAGTGACCATTCACCTTATGCAATGGAAGGCTCCACAACCTATACGCTTCCTTATTGGATGGGCAGATATCACGGTATGCTCAAGTGAGTTGATTTCTAAGCAGACTAAATCGCTTTCAATTTTAAAAAAATTATAACGATGCAGGGAAGAGCTGTCACGGCTCTTCCTTGTTTTATTATAATAACTGTTATCAAAGCCTGATTTACGTTGACTTTTTTGCTTAATTGTAATATAATTTATCCGTGTGAAATTAATTTATTGTATAATATTACTACAGTTAGTTCTTTTGGAAAAAGAAAGGAAAGCTTTATGAAATCTCACGGAAAACAATTTGCTTTACCGTCTGTAAAGGCAATAAAACCGGGTGTGAGAATAAATAATAATCTTGCCGGAATTCTGTATATTGTTTTAGGCTTGGCAACAGCCGCTTTGCTGGTATTGACAATATACTCATCTGCACTGGGACAAAACGCTGATTATCCTATGGTAAGTGCATTGATTTTTATCTTGCTCGGTGGTGCAATTGCAGTTTCCATTGTGGCTTTTAACCCTCAGAAAAGCTTCTATGATATAGGCTTTTATCTGTTACATATTGGCATAGTGATTTTTATTTTGGGTATGATGATTTTTGCTCTGAAGGGCTCAGAGCATTATGTTGTCCTGCCGGCTTTGTCTTCTGTTACAGATGAAGTTGAAAATCAGATGGAAAACACTTACGGCCGGGATGACAATGATATTGACAGACTCAGAAGCTATCGGAATCAGATTGGTACTGACGACGGTGAAATTATCGATCTGGGCTTTAATTTCAGGATAACAGATTTTTCTACAGAATATTACGAAGACAGTGGAGCTGTCAGACACTATGAAGCTACGGCCGAATTCTTTTTAAGTGACGGTACAATTGAAGCTGTACCGCTGACAGTAAATCACCCGATATATCGCGGCACCTGGAAAATTTATCTTATGAGTGTGAGTACGTCAGTTTATGGCTATGAGCAGGTCAATCTGCTTTTAAAAAAGGATCCTGCCGAGTTCCTGACAGTTGCAGGCATTGTGCTGACTGTTCTTGGTACTTTTATGATGTGTCTTCTGCCAAAGAAAGTGAGCTTACACAGCAGTAAAAAGAGGGGAGTGATTGCAGATGCTTGAGCTTCTTACTATCAGTGACACGGTAAGACATATTCTCTCTATAGTGTGTTCTGTTTTTTATTTGTCGGCTTTTGGCTGTTTCTTTGCAGGAAAAGGCAGGCTGTCAAAAGTATCCTCGCTTTTATGGGGTGTGGGTACTGCTGTTAACGGTCTTATAGTTATCAGTAACTGGATTGTCAATGGTTATATGCCTTTTGTCAGTATGTATCAGGTGCTGACCTTCCTGTCACTTACATATACTTTGGTGTTTGTTTATATCAGATACAGATTCAAAGGTGGGTTTATGAAGCCCTACTTTATGATTTTCCAGAGTATTATTATGGTGGGCGTATTCTTTATGGGACGTGTGGCATCAGCCTGGAATTTTCCTCCGGCTTTGCAATCGGCATATTTTATCCCACACGTTTTCTCCTATATGATATCTTATACTTTAGTTGCTGTGGCGGCACTGATGTGTATAATATCATTTTTCTTAAAGGATGAAAACAGACTACAATACGAAAAAGCTGTCTATCATCTTGTGATTACAGGCTTCCCTTTTATGGTACTGGGTATGCTTCTCGGTGCTTTATGGGCAAATGCCTGCTGGGGTAATTTCTGGTCCTGGGATCTTAAAGAAACCTGGTCCCTTCTTACGGTGATGATTTTGTCGTCGTATCTACATTTAAGACGTACGGCAGTTTACGGAAAATATGCAAAGGTACTGGTAATTGTTGCTTTTGTTTTTGAAATAATAACACTGTTCTTTGTGGGTATGTTTGACAATAGCTCAATACACGCCTACAGTTAAAATAATCGGCGGAACGGAGGAGCTTATATGCTTAACAAACAAAAACGAAATATTCTTACAGCTGTATTGATGATTGTTGCGGTTGTTCTTATATCATCATTTGCCGTGACTAATCAGACAAGCATTCCTTCACTTTTTGATGATGCTTTTATTTCGGATAATTCTTCTGAGAAAAACGGAGAATTGCCTGATACTGATATTATTCAGCTGAGTAACAGCTTGTTGAGAGGTATTGAGGGCGATCAGTCGGCTTATACCTCTGTTAACGGGATTGTAGCTGACGGCAATAATATTTTCGCATCTGATGAGACAGGTAAAAAGATATTCAGACTTTCTCTTGACGGAAAAATTGAGGCAACCTATGCGTCAACAGTTGTAATCAACGGCATTGCGACTGATGGCAGTTATATCTATGCGCTTACCGGTAGCCTTGACGGTGCAGTGGTGAAATTATCGAAGAATTTCGATATTCTTTCTGTTACGAAGGTCGGACATACTCCCTGTGATATGGCTTTTTCAAAGAGAAAGGCTTATGTTGTCAATCGTTTTTCTGATGATGTGTCTATTGTAAATCTCAGCAATATGACAGTTGTAAATACCATTAAGGTTGACGGCAGAGAGCCGATTTGTGCTGTTGCGGTGGATAATAATATTTATGTTGCATGTCACCTTCCTGATGAAAGCACAAAAGAATCTGTTATGAGTGCAAATCTCAATATAATTTCAGCTTCGGCCGATAAGCTCACGAAGACTCTTCCACTTGTAAACGGTTCATCAGGCGTTAAAGATATCTGTGCTTCACCTGACGGCAAGACAGTTTATATCTCTCACATTGTGGGCAGATACGCTTATCCCACAACTCAGCTTGACAGAGCCTGGATAAATTCTAACTGTGTTTCTGTTATTGACACAAAATCTCAGACGATTACCTGCAGTGTGCTTCTTGACGAGGTGGATAAGGGTGCGGCTAATCCTTGGGGCATTACAACTACAGCTGACGGAAAATATCTTTGTGTGGCACTCTCAGGTCTTGATGAGGTTATGCTTATCGACAGAGCAAAAATGCACAGACGCATTGACGATGTTGTGAACAAGAAATCATCAGCTTTTGTTAATTCTAAAGATGTTATCGTGGACTATCTGCCTTTCCTTAATACCTGCCGTGAAAGAATATCTGTCGGCAAGGGTGTACGTGCTATAGCGGAAAAAGATGGAATTCTCTATTGCGGTCTTTATTTTGACGGCAGAGTCGATGCTCTGAATCTCAAAGATAAGAAGGTCACAAGCCTTGATTTTACCGCTCAGCCCGAAGCCAATGAGGTGAGAAAGGGACACATTCTCTGGAGTGATGCTACACTTTGCTATCAGGGTTGGCAGTCCTGCAACTCTTGTCACCCGGACGCTGTTGTTGACGGCTTTAACTGGGATAATCTCAATGACGGTATTGGTGGCGCCGGTAAAAACACAAAGTCAATGCTCTATTCCCATCGTACACCGCCTGTTATGAGTACGGGTATCCGTGCCAATGCTGAAATCGCAGTAGGCGCAGGTATGAAGTTTATTCAGTTCAATACCCTTGATGAAGAGGGGCTTATGTATATAGATGAATATCTCAAGTCTCTTTCTCCTGTACCATCACCCTATCTTAATAAGGATGGTACCCTGACAGAGTCTGCCGAGGCGGGTAAGGTGCTCTTTGAGCAAAACTGCGCATCCTGTCACCCTGAACCTCTTTATACGGATAATAACCTCTATGATGTAGGCACAAAGCACTTCAGCGGTGATTCAGGTAAATATGATGTACCCACTCTTAATGAGGTATGGCGTACTGCACCTTATATGCACGACGGATCTATGAATACTATCGAAGAGGTAGTAAGATATTTTGCTGAAGACCTCAGTGAAACAGAAGTTAGACAGCTCAGCGACTATGTACGCTCTATAGGTGCCGAGGGTGAATATTATGCTCTCGAGCAGATCAGATCAACGGCAGTTGACGGCAGCGAAATCTATAATAAATATGAGGCAGGCTCTGTAATTAACACGTTGATTATAAGAAAGCAATCAGCCACAGCAGTTAATGCTACCGTAAATCTCACAGTTTCAGACAAAGACGGCAATGTGGTTTATAGCAAAGATTATGCAATACCGACTCTCGGTAATAATACTTCCTATGTAATTAATGTCGGTGATGATATTATCCTGCCGGAGGATGGTTCATATGCCGTATCCTTCAGGGATGAAAACGCCGATAATCTTGCTACAACACTTATTATTAAGTAAAGGAGGGTAAATATTATGGGTAAAAAACTTTCACTGCTTGCAATAATTTTAGGTATGATTGCGACTTTACTTGTGCATCTTGGTATAAATAACAATTTTACAGATAAATATTTACCCCTTGAGGATGAGGCTTATCTTGTCGGTTGTGATTTGCTTTATGATATGATGGAAAACTCCACAACATATCTTGTCACTCAGCATAAGGCTCTTGGCGGTTCGCACTATGCATATACCGAAGGGCTTTATGAGGAATCCACAGGCGATGCGGCAAGTAATGTCGGCACAGAAAGTAATTTCCGCCCGGGTTCAAGACTTGTTCTTTTGCGGTTTGAAGCTGAGGGTGATAAGGTAAAGAAAACCGAAAAGGTTATTCTTACATCCGATGAGGGCTGTATACGTGATGTGGATGTTTCTGCTGATGGTACAAGGTGTATCTTTTCCTGGAAGAAAAGCAATTCAGATGATTTCCACATTTACGAAATGGAGCTCACTTCGGGTATTTACAGCTATAAACAGCTGACTTTCGGCTCAGGTGTTGCTGATATTGAATGTGTGTATCTGCCAAACGGTGAAATTCTTTTCGCATCAACAAGAGCAGTGCAGACCGTCGACTGCTGGAAAACTCCTGTTTCCAACCTTTATAAAATGTCGGCTGACGGCAAGAATATTGTACGTCTCGGTTATGACCAGGTTCATACAACTTATCCCACTGTTACAGAAGACGGAAGGGTTATCTATACGAGATGGGACTATAATGACAGAACTCAGATGTGGGTACAGGGTATGTTCCAGATGAATCCCGACGGTACCAATCAGACTGAGCTTTACGGCAACAATTCCAATTTCCCGACAACTCTTATTCATACAAGATCTGTTCCCGATAATGCAACAACCTATGTGTCAATTGCAACGGGACATCATACATATCAGGCGGGCAAGCTTTGTCTTATAGATGTTTCGGGTTACAGAGACGGCGCTGATGCCATCACCTTCCCCTTTGGCAAAGAATCCAAAGATGATAATATTGACGGATACGGACAAAGCGGTGCAATCTATCAGTATCCCTATGCTTTAAGTGAAACACAGTTTATGGTTTCTTATTGCAAGAAGGGCTGGTCGGATGAGAGAGAAAACACACCCTTCGGTCTGTGGCTTATGGATGCTGAGACAAAAGAAAAAATTGAGCTTATTGAAGGCAACAGCAGCTACCCGTCAGCTCAGGCGGTACCCGTAAAAACAAGAGATGTTTTTGTAAGACCGAGTATGGTTGACTATGCGAAAACTACAGGCACATATTATGTTGCAGATGTTTATCAGGGCGAAGCTATGCAAGGTATAGAAAGAGGTACAGTAAAGCAGCTCCGTGTCGTTGCTCTTGATTATCGTGCTTATGCTGTTGGTGCAACTGTATCATCGGGCTCAGGCTCAGCTGACCCTTATACTCCTATAGCAACGGGCAGAGGCGCCTGGGATGTTAAAAATGTTCTCGGTGTTGCTACAGTTTATGATGACGGCTCAGCTTTGTTCAGCGTACCAAGTGAAACTCCCGTATATTTCCAGCTTCTTGATAAGGATGGCAATACGATTCAGACAATGCGCTCCTGGTCAACTCTTATGCCGGGTGAAAGCTATTCCTGTGTCGGATGTCACGAGGATAATAACACAGCTCCTCCTGCTTCAGGTACAGTTACAACGGCACTCAGGGCAGGCGTTGAGACTCTCAAGGGCGATGTCTGGCAAGATGATGAGGATTATGACCCATATACAACAGATGAAGGCTTTGATTATCTCGAAGAGGTTCAGCCTATTCTGGATAAAAACTGTATTTCCTGCCACAACAATAAAAACGAATCCTATGAAAAGATAAATGTACGTGCTATGGGTGAAAGCGGTGTTACCATAACCGTATCGGGCATTGAAACGGAAATTTTCCCTACACAGAGTGAATGGAAATATACCATACAGAAAAACAACAGAACAGGCCTTGATTGGACAAAGAAAAACTTTATCGGTATCTGGAAAAGCGGTAAGGCAGGCTTCGGTAACCGTAACGGCGACGGAGGTGCTGTAGTGAATACATCGTGGTCAGGTGAAAAGTCCTGGCTCTTCCTGAGAAAAGAATTTACTATTGATGATTTGTCAGCTCTTGAAGGTTCGTCTCTTCGTCTTAATATCTTCTATGATGATACACCGATAATTTATCTCAACGGCAATGTTATTTTTACAGACGGTGGCTGGGTAGACGGATACACAGCTATAACTCTTGATACAAAATATACTGAGTATCTGAAAAAGGGTAAAAATGTTATCGCTGTGAGCCTTAATCAGCACACAGGCGGATGCTATTTTGATATGGGTCTTTCTTATGTTTATCCTGACCCCGATGCAGAAGAATCAAAAGCACCCTTCTCACTTGAGGGTGATAATATCGGTTCATCGAGAATGTCAAGATATTTCCCTCTTTCCTATCTTGTGCTTACAGGCTCCAAGCCTACAAGCGGAGTTCAATGGGTAGGTGAGCCTGATAACCGGTATATCAACTGGTTATCATCAATGAGCGAGCCTACAATTATAGCTCCCGGAACTTATGGTGCTTTAAAGTCAAATCTTATGACAATGCTCCGCAGTGGTCATAAGGGTGTTGAGCTTACAGACACTGAGCTTCGCACAATTGCAGCCTGGATTGACCTCTGCGTACCTGCTTACGGCTCTTATGATGCCAATAATCATTGGGATGCTTACGAATACAGAGAGGCTCTGGAAGAGCAGAACAAGCGCGATTACTATAATATGCTCAACGATTACTCGAGAATGGCTCTTGCTAAGAAGCTGCCTGAGGGTACTCTTACTGCAGAGTTTGCAGATGTCAGCGGCTCTGAAACATATTCACTCAGCGGCGAGGGAATAGTTAACCTCTATGTGCCCGTTAAATATGAAATGGGTGACAGAGTTAAGGTTACACTTCCAGAGGGTGTTAAGTATGTAGGATTTACCTTGTCGGCTAAAATGGGAGAGTCTGTAGTTTACTGCCCTGATGGTGTATTCGAATATGTTGTGCCTGATACCTCAAATATGGTAACGACTATCAGTAAGAGCTATGCAAACACCACCAACTACCTCACAGCGAGAATTCTCACTGAGGATGAGCTCAAAGAGAAACGCAATCTTGCACTCAATCCTTATGATTACACAGATAATCAGACGGTAAAATCTGATATTACTGACCAATATCCCCATATATCAGCTTCAAGCGAATGGGAAAATACAAAGGGTGAAACTCACTTCTATGCAAGAAATGCTATAGACGGCTTCACTGCCAATATGGGTCACGGCGGTTATCCTCTTCAGTCATGGGGACCTGCCAACAGTGGTTCACATTGGCTCACTCTCGATTTCGGCAGAGGCGTCAATGCACAGGAGCTTGGAATAACAATCCGATACGATATGGGACACGATACCTGGTTCAGAAGTGCAAAGGTTATTGCTACATTTGAAGACGGTACGGAGAAAGAGCAGAATATCACTATTTTATGGACAGGTAAAGAACAGATATTCGCCCTCGATTTTGATAAACCTATAACCGGGCTTCAGCTTAATAGCCTTGTTCCCGACCAATCAGGCGGATGGGCTGCATTTACGGAAGTAGCAGTATACGGCACTGAAAAACAATAAAAGAGGTATAATATGAAGAAAGTAATTGTTGTTTCAAAGACCCATCTTGATTTAGGCTTTACGGACTATGCCGAAAATATCAGACAGAAGTATATTGACACATTCATCCCTGAGGCTATAGACCTTGCCGAAAAGGTAAACAAAGACGGCAAAAAATACTTCGTCTGGACTACGGGCTCGTGGATTTTGAAAGAGGCTCTCGGAGTGCCTGAAAGAAGGGCAAAGCTTGAAAAAGCTATGAGAGATGGCAATATTGTGCCTCACGCTATGCCTTTCACCACTCATACGGAGCTGTTGGACGAGGACTCTCTCGATTTCGGACTTTCTGTTGTGGATGCCCTCGATGAGCTTCGGGGCAGAAAGACTGTTGCCGCTAAAATGACAGATGTACCCGGTCATACCAAGGGGCTTGTACCTTTTCTCCACAAACACGGAATCAAGCTTTTACATATAGGTGTCAACGGAGCCTCAGCTCTTGTTGATGTACCGCCTTGCTTTTTGTGGAAGAATGGTGACAGTGAGGTGGTAGTGATTTACTCAGGCGCTTATGGCGGAGCATTTGAAAGTGACCTTGTGGAAGAGATACTCTATTTTGACCACACACTCGATAACCACGGTGCACCGTCACCTGAAAAGGTTCTTGCTCACTTTGACGATATTCAGAAGCAATATCCCGGTTATGAAATCACAGCGGGCACCATTGATGACTTTGCCGACGTAATATGGCAGGTCAGAGATAAGCTCCCCGTATTTGAGGGTGAAATGGGCGATAGCTGGATTCACGGCAGTGCTGCTGATCCGTATAAATCATCTTGTCTTCGCACTTTGATGCGCCTTAAAAATGAATGGCTTGCTGATGGCTCCCTTGAGAGAGAAAGCGACGAATATAAAAATTTCACCGATGCACTTTTGTGTATAGCTGAGCATACCTGCGGTATGGACAGTAAGACATATTTCTCAGATTACGGACACTATCTCAAAAAAGATTTCGTCAGGGCAAGGAAGAAAGATAAGGTGAAGTTCCGCTATCTTTTATCAGATCTTCCACAGAGTATTCTGCCC
Source organism: Acutalibacteraceae bacterium (assembly GCA_045631165.1). Taxonomy (GTDB): domain Bacteria; phylum Bacillota; class Clostridia; order Oscillospirales; family Acutalibacteraceae; genus UBA6857. The sequence goes on along the minus strand of JAZQUF010000021.1, from coordinate 14,765 downwards.
CTTGTAAGTCTTTTTGACGGAAGACGTAAAAGAGGATATTACAGTGTTATCGAAAAGAGCTGGGCAGAGCAGAGAGCTTATGTAAACCAAGCGCTGTCAGTTCTCGGCAGTGTACACAGGGAAGCCGCCGAAAAGGCTATTGCAGAACTTATTCCCGTCAGCGCCAAAGTGATCACAGATAAAGGTGGAAGAAGCCTCACTGACGGAAAATGGAGCCTTAAGCTCAACGAATACGGCGGTATCGGTGAGCTGAGCTATGACGGCAGACAAATCATAAGAAGCAATAACGAGGCTGCTGTGACCTACCGTTCATTCTGCAATAAGGATTATGACTTCTGGCTGACTCATTATTCACGAGATCTTCACGAAACTGCAGTGTGGGCTCTGGGAGACTTCGCAAGGCCTAATCTTAAAACCTTTGAGGGTAAATATCCCGCAGGCAGATTTAAGTATAAGTCTGAAAAAATTCAGGCTGAAGATAATATGATTACAGTTGATCTCACCTGTGATAAAAAGCTCTGCGAAAAGCTGGGAGCTCCGAGAATTATTCAGATTACATATACCCTCAGAGAAGAAGAGCTCCTTATTGATGTAAGCTGGTTTGGCAAGGATGCCAACAGACTTACAGAGGCTATATATTTCAATCTTTTCCCGAATGCTTATAAGGTGCTTCTGAAAAAGCTTGGTTCACTTGTCAGTCCCGATGAAGTAACCGACAACGGCAGCCGTAATCTTCATGCGGTGCAGAGTGTGCTCTGGGATGGCTGCGAGATAGAAACTCTTCACTGTCCCCTTGTATCTTTCGGTGGCGGTAAAATTCTTGAGTTTGACAACAAGCTTGAAGATATAAGAAAAGACGGCATAAGCTTTGTGCTTTATAATAATGTCTGGGGCACAAACTTCCCCTTGTGGTATGAAGATAATGCAAGATTTGAATTCAAACTCAAGGTAAAGTAAAAATACTGAGTTTAATGATGTTAAAATCATCTGCAGTAAAAATTCAGTTCAAGCCATAAACCAAATAATACAGTTTCAGGGAGGTAATTAAATGAACAGCAAGATAAATGTTTTTCTCAAAGAGCTCGTGATTATATTCACAATTATAGCAACGGGTATTTCTGCTCTTTTCGGAATGAGCGATAACAAAGTTACACCGCCTGACAGCAAATATCCTTTAGGTGAAGCTTTAAAGATTTCTGAAAAAAATCTCGATTGGCCCGATGATCAGATCTTTCCCTATTTCTCTGAGCCGGAGGATGAGCTTATAGCTTTTCCGGATAATATTCTCAGCCACAAGGAGATGGTGGCTCTTGCGAGTCTGCAGGGCTTTGTCAATGCAATCGAAACCCGTGTTGCAATTCTTGCAGGAGATGTTTCAAAATGGCTCGGTGATTACGGATATAGATATAAAACTGTGTCGGGAGAAGATGTCTACAGATACATAAAAGAGCTTTGCAAAGATAGTGTAGCAGGCGTTGTGCTTTACTCTGATGAGCTCAGTGCCGAATATATTAACATTGCCGCCTCTATCGGTAACACAATGAATGCTTTGCCTCTTACAGCAGAGGATTATGACAAATGGTGCAGTGAAGGTATTGCTCTTCCCGTGCTGGCTGATATCAGAGGGCTTGCATATGATAATCCCACCGAAATTTATAAATATTTCTTTGATAATTATTGGGATGACTGCAATAAGAGAATTATTTTTGTACAGCGTCCGGGTCTGGCCTTTGAAATGAGAGACCTTGCTGCCGCTACAGGCTCGGCAGTGGTTTATCTGTCTTGTACGGGAGGTACTGAAACCTGGTTGTTCAAACAGTATCTTAATGATATGACCCCGGGTAAATCTATTGTTACGGGCTGGTATGCTGACCAGGAGAGAGAGCTTATGAATGCTGCAGGAAAGTGCGGACTTTCCTGTGTACCCTCAGACTTTTTCAGCAATGCCACTGTTTTTGCTCAGAAGCAGGATATAGCTGTTCCTACAGTACCCGATATGCCCGAGCTTGAAAATAAGATTTACATAGCATATTTCCTCAGTGACGGTGACAATATCCAATATGATATGCACGCTATGAGAGAATTCTGGGATAACAACAGCTCACAGAAGGGCAAGGTACCTGTCAACTGGACTATAAGCCCCGCCCTTGTTGACATAGCTCCGGGTATGATGAACTACTATTATAGGGGAGCAACAGACACAGAGTGCTTTGTTTGCGGACCCTCAGGTATGGGCTATACTATGCCTAAAAACACCTTCGGTAAATACACAGGCAATCAGTTCCCTGACAGTAAAAAGTTTGCCGCTTATGTTGATATGACAAACAGATATCTGCAAAAATCAGGCCTTCGTACTGTAACTATATGGGACAACCTTTCTATCACGCAGAGAAATATCTACACCGAAAGAGGAACATATCTCTACGGACTTACTGTGCAGCATTTTACCGACAGTTCACTTAAAAAGAGATTCACAGGTGTTACAAATGATATGCTTATTATGCAGATGACACCGGGTTATTTTGCTCAGAATGCTGAAGGTAATCATCCTCTTACAAAAATAGGAGATATTATCAATGATGCTGTCAATTATCTTAAATACGACGGCAGTAAACCGGTTTTTGTTGCAACTCAGGTAAGCGTATGGGGTTATCACAATATAGGTGATGTGGTTGCTCTTGAAGAATATCTTTCGGATTACTATGAAGAAATCTACGGTAAAGATGTTGTTGAATTTGTGAGAGCTGATCATTTCTATAATCTTTACTATGAAGCAAATAAGCTTCCTCAGGATATAACCCTCAGATCAGAGCTTACAGCAACTGCAACAAGCGGCAGTGACAAGGCAATGCTTACAGCAGACGGTACCTGTTACGGTGAGAGCATCTGGACAGCTGAAGCTGAGGGAGTGCAGAGCATCACATATTCTCTCGGTGGAACCTATGAGGTTAATGAGGTTGCCGTTTATCATGCAGAAGCAAACGGCCTTGATGCATCTCTCAATACAAAGAGCTTTACTGTTGAGGTCAGTACCGACAATGTAAACTGGACAACAGCAGCCGAAGTAAAAGGCAACACTGCTTCCTGGAGTGATGTGCAGTTCAAGTCTGTCAAGGCTTCATATTTGCGTATAGCAATCAATGAGGCAGGTAGTGACAACATCGCAAGAATCGCTGACGTTGATATTTATGGCATAGCTGACAAATAAAAGCCTGAAGCTGAAATATTATATTGAAACAACGGTACCCCTGCGGTGCCGTTTTTTTGTTATATACATACCAAAACAGATAAATAAAAAAATGATTTTTGTCGGCTTGTCAGCACTATGGCATATATGTAACGGAGCTGTCATTATATTGACAAAGCTTTTTGTTAGTGATATTATTGTAATATGAAAATTATACATAATCAGAGGAGAAAAGTATGAGCATATCAACGTTTTTAACCAGTATCATTCTTAGTGTATTTACTATTTTTGCTTCCTTTATGACTCCGTCTTATGTGGCTCCTGTGCCTGAGATGGCAAAGGATGACTTTGTTCCTGTTATGCGTTTTGTAGCTACCAGTGATACCCACATAGAGACCCTTGGCGATACGGGTTGTCAGAGGACTTCAGCTATGATAAAAACCGCTTACGCTATAAGTGAAGCAGATGAAGATTACAATAAGCTGGATGCTGTGGTCTTTTCGGGTGATATTACCGATAAAGGTCACATGGATTCATTTTATGCTTTTGCAGCTGTAACAGACAGTGAAATCCGTGAGGGAACTGAGCGCCTTGCTGTTGTAGCTAAAGCTCACGACAGCTATAGATTTTATAATAAAAGCCTCGATGTTTTTAAAGGCATAACGGGTCAGGAAACTGACTTTCACAGAGTAATAGGCGGATTCCATTTTATCGGCATTTCACGTTCCGAAAAGCTGAAGCATTATACTGAGGATCAGGTGAAGTGGCTTGATGAAAACATTGCTGCCGCAGTTGAGGCTGACCCTGAAAAGCCTGTTTTTGTATTCCAGCACGAGCACGTAAGAGACACAGTTTACGGAAGCAGCAAATCTGATGGCTGGGGTCTTGATGTGTTTACTGATGTGCTTTCAAAGTATCCTCAGGTGGTTCACATTTCGGGACATTCACATTTCCCTGCAAACGATCCCAGAGCTGTATGGCAGGGTAGCTTCACAGCTGTAAACGACGGTGGTCTTGCTTATTATGAGCTGGCTGTAGACGGCAGAAACGGACAGTTCCCCGAGGGCAAGGAAAGAATGACACAGGCTCTTATAGTCGAGGTCGATGCTGACAACAGAGTCCTTATCAAGGTGCTCGATGTTGATGCAGGAAAGATTATGAGAGAGTTCCTTCTTGATAATATCACTGAAGAAAATAAAACCAAGTACGCCTTTGATACAAGAAAGGAAGCTGCCTCAGCTCCCGTTTTCCCCGAGAGCTCAGCTCTTGAGTGTGAGAAAAAGGGCAGTAAGTATTACGTAACCGTACCTCAGGCAATAGTGAGCGAGGATAATGAGGTTTTCATATACAGGATTTCTGTGCTCAATAAAAAGGGTAAAGTAATCTATAAGGATTGGGAGTTTTCACAGTACTTCTTCTCAGATAAGCCCGAAAGCATAACCTTTGACGGCTTTATTAATCTCAGCAAAAGCTTCACAGTCAGTGTTGTTGCCGAGGACGTATGGGGCAACAGAAGTGAAGCTCTGGAGATAAAGATTTAATTATAGCCCATCAATCAAAGCAGAGGTGTAGTAATGAACCATATAAAATCCTTACTTGGTAAAATCAAACAAAACTGGAATGAGCCTGCTCAAGGAAATTACATACCTTACAAAGAGGTTGTCACCATCGGTGCGGCAGGCTTCGGTGTACACTGGACGAGTACCTTGGCATCTACAATCGGTCTTGATGCATCCAATTTCCTTGTAGGTGCAAGTATAGGCCTTCAGCCACTCCATCTGTCGATAATGCTGATAGTTGCTAACCTTGTGGGTATGCCTATAGCGTTTTTCAGAGGCTGGTTTTTCGATAACCACAAAATGCCCGGTGGCAAGTTTATACCTATAATGCTTCGTACACCTATACCTATAGTTGCAATTTCAACTGTATTTGTATGGTTGCCCTATGAAAACTTTACCTATGGGACAAAGGTTGTAGTTGTATGGTGTATGTATATGATTCTGCAGTTCTTTATGTGTCTTTACGGCGAGGGTTGGGCATTCTTCCAGCAGGTTGTGTCTCCCAATGCTCAGGAAAGAGCTTATGTAATGAGCATTTCGCAGATTATTTATTCACTTGCACCGACCATAACAGGTTTTGTTATTCCAACTGTAGCAGGTCTTACCTTCGGTATGAATAACATCTGGACTTACCGTATTATTTATCCGCCATTCACACTGATCGGTGTTGTGGTACTCCTTATTTTCTTCCCGAAGCTCAATGAACGTATTGTTCTGCCCAAGCGTGGTGTTGAATATGTCAGTATTATTGATGCTCTTCGTGAGGTGGCAAAAAACAAGTATTTCTGGATAATCAATTCAGCGGGCTGGGTAGGCTTTCTTGAAAGTGCCTACGGTGTAATTCTCAGCTGGTCATTTGTTTATGCATTCGGCGGTGAAAAGCAGGCTTATCTCGGTCTTGCAAACACTGTAATCAGCAATGCGGCACTATGGTCTATGATTGTAGCCCCGTTTTTGATGAACTGGCTTGGCAAAAGAAATCTTCTTATTGCACATAATATTATAAATGTTGTTCTGCTTATGCTTCTTATACCTTGCTATAATAATCTGATTCTAGTATGCGTGATTTTCTACATAAATGCATTTGTCAACACCTTCCAGAATATCTATTTCCCGAACATTCAGGCAGATATGAGAGACTACCATCAGTGGAAAACAGGTGTAAGAGTTGATGGTCTCTTCGGTCCTTTAGGCCTTATCGGCACTGTTATAGGCTTTGGTACAGGCTTGGTTTTACCCGCAATTTATGAGCATATGGGTCTTAAGGAAGATTACAATGTGCTCTATAACGATGAAATGCGTAACAACCTTTTTGAGGTGCTCATAGTTGCTTCTATTATCGGTGCTGTTTTAAATCTTATACCTTACCTTTTCTATGACCTTACAGAGCAGAAGCACCGAGGTTACGTCAATGTTCTTAAAATCAGAGCGATGTTTGAAGATTACGGAAACGGTGAAGCGGAAGAGTCTCAGATTGTTGAAGCAATGGAGATAATCAATGCGTCAAGGAACAATCTTCAGAAAAAGCCTGTGGATAAATCCCGACTTAAAGAGGCGAAAAAAGCCCATGATACAGCTTTGATTGAAAAAGAAAGAGCTGAAATCCGTCTGGCAAAAAATCATAACAAGCTGATTTCAAGCCTGCCGATAGTAACTGAAGAGCTGAATAAATTCAATACACTGAGATATCAGGCTCAGCTTGAAAGAGCAAGGGTAACTGTAGGTCTGGGTGAGGTTTATCTTTATTCAGACTGGAAAGAGGAAAAGAAAGCAGCTAAGAGCCTGAGCAGATCTACTAAGGAAGAGAGAATTATCCGATCCGATGCAATCAAGGCGGCAACAGATAAAAAGCGCTCATATAAGCTGCTTGAAAAATACGGCAAGGATGACCTTGTAGTTCCCGATAACAGCAAAGTCAAGGAAATCAAGAGCAGAACCTTTGATAATGAAAGTCAGAGACGTCAGGCTAAGAAGGAGCTCAAGGCATATACTAAAGGCGTTTCTGTTTATCGCAGAATTACCAAGCCATATTATGATGCTAATAATCTTATCATTCAGGAAAAAAATTACAGAAAGCTTGATGAAATCGAGGCACTGTATGAAAAGATCATATCCTCTGAAGCATAAATGTTAATCAAAAAAAGCAAGTCCTATCAAAGGACTTGCTTTTAGCTTTGTTGGTTTATTTGTTTTTGAGTCCGAGATTGAGTGCATTAACAGGGCATTCCTTCACGCATAGTCCGCATCTTATACACTCTGCACTTTTTGCCTCTTCGGCAGGGTACACACCCATTTTGCAGACATTTTCACATTTACGGCAGGAAATGCACTTTTCCTTATCGCAGTGAAGACCCACGGCGGAAATCTTATTGAAAGCTCCGTATATAGCTCCAAGGGGACAAAGGTATTTGCAGAAGGGACGGTAAATGATAAGAGAAAGGATAATCAGCACACCGAGAATTACGAGCTTCCAGGTATACAGCCAGCCGACAGCCTGTCTGAGGCCTTCATTGAGAAGCACAAGGGGAATACCACCCTCAAGGGTGCCGACAGGGCAGATATATTTGCAGAACCAGGGGTCACCGATGCCCACAGCGTCAGCGATACACATAGGCAGAATTATGACAAACAGGGCGAGAATCACATATCTGAGTTTTCGCAGTATCCTGTCGCCTCTGAAGGTGTTTATTTTTCTGACGAAGGGTATTTTGTGAAGCAGATCCTGAAACAGCCCGAAGGGACACAGCCAGCCACAGACAAATCTTCCGCAGATTGCTCCCACAAGCATAAGAAAGCCCACAACATAAAAGGTCATATTATAATTTTTATCACCGATAACCGACTGCAAAGCACCTATAGGGCACGAGCCGAGAGCTCCGGGGCAGGAATAGCAGTTCATTCCGGGTACACATAATTTTTTCAGGGAGCCCGTATAGATTTTACCTTTCAGAAAGCCTGTGACAAAGCTGTTGGTTGCAACTGTCCACAGGGCTTGTACGCTGTGGCGAAGGCTCTCGCTTTTAGTTTTATTTTTATCTTTAACCAATTCCGATACACTCCAGACATATTCTTATTGCTTTTGCTAAAACAGTTGCCGTTTCACCTCTGCAGATGCCAAAGACCATAAAGGCGATGCCTATAAGAGAGGTGATGAGTGCTTTTATCGGGACTTCTTTGTTTTTCATAGTCTCACCTTTTTTAAATTATGAATTCTTTCCTTGTTATAATAGCATAAATATTTGTTATTTGATAGCCTGTTTTGTAAATTTAAAAAATTGTAAGATAGACATAATTGTGATTTTGTTGTTAAAGATAAGTTGTGTTAAAATTTAATTTATAATTATTTAATTTGTTTTTTAAGTAATATATAACTATTTATGAAATAATAAAACAGAATAAAGGAGTGATTGCTATGCAAAGAATAATTGATTATATAGAAAAATCCTGCAGTGGATTAAAAGACAATCAGGTTACATACTATTACAAGAAAAAATTGCTTGATGATATGTCGGATCGAGCAACTGAAATGATTAAAGCAGGTCTCAAAGATGAAAATGTAATGCTTGATCTTATTGCTGATGAGTTCGGTGATATTGAAAAAGGATACAGCCTTTTTTTGAAAGAAAGAAAAAAACAGCAACGCAGTAAGTTTATGAAAATTGCTTTTCCGGTGGGAGGTCTGCTTTTCCTTATTATGATATTTATTGCTTACTTTACTGTCAGCAGTATTACTTCGGCGTGGGATAAAACATGGCTGATTATAGTTGGTGGTATTTTCGCTATGGTTATTTTCTATCTAAGCTTCGCTATTAACAAGCTCTGTCATATGCGACGTGTGTTTCATCCTATTGCCCGCCTATTGATTGTCGGATGTGTAATGCTGTTTATGGTTTTTGTATTCCTATACCAGGTTATGATGCTTCCCGATGATTTTACAGTATGGCCGATATTACCGGCAGGTGTAGCATTGGCGCTTGCTACTGATCTTGTTTTTTCTTATACCACAAAACAGAAGTTCCGTACAATATCCCTCTTTGTATATATGCCTGTTATAGCAACTATGTTTTATATTATTCTGGCTGCCTATGGAATTATTTCCTGGACAGCAGGCTGGCCCGTAATACTTTTAGGTCTTGTAGTTGACGTGCTCTATATTATTTCGATTATGATGAGCAATATGAAATACTTTATTTACAGAAAGGAGGAAGAATAATGGAACGCAGATTAACAGCCGAGCTCTGGGATAAAATGCATTATCTTTTCCGTGATTTCAATGACCGCATGGTTCACGTTGAGCTTAACTATGATTTTGTGCCTGATATTGAAGCTCTCAGGACAGTTATTATATGTGCTTTTGAAAAGATTCCCGTGCTTCATTCAAAATTTGTTGATACAAAGCTTTCCACTCATTGGCAGGTTATGCCCTATGATATTGATGAAGTTTTCACTGTAAGTTACCCAGATGATATGCAGGCTGCTGTCGATGCTTTTCTTACACAGTACATACCTCCCGAGTCACATATTCAGATGAAGGTTGCCCTGTTTATAAAGGATGGTAAGAGCACTCTTTGCTTTATTGAAAATCATATGTGTATGGATGGCGGTGACCTGAAATATTTCCTTGAGTCATTCTGCAGTAATTATAACAGATATGTAAAAGAGGGAGTAAGCCCCATTAATTACAGAACGGGTTCACGTTCTTATGACGATGTATACTCAGGCTTCTCAAAAACTGAAGCAGGAGTTGCACAGCGTCTTTTCAAAAATATCAATGCAAGAGATGATCATAAATTCCCACTCACTGCTGATAATATCCGTGATACATCCTTCATTGCACGTAAAAAATTCAGTGAAGAAACCTTAATGAAGCTCAAGGCTAAGGGCAAGGAACTTGGTGCTACAATAAATGAGCTTTTACTTGCCTGCTATTTTTACAGTGTATATGAGCTTGCTGATTACCCCGTAAGCGATAAAATGATGATATCTAATGCCATTGACCTCAGACGTCATATGGACAGTGTAGCTGACAAGGGCTTTACAAACCACACATCCTGGATGCAGTGTGCTGTGCCTGAAAGAGGCAGAGATATCTTTGAAACTGTCAAGTATGTTGTGTTAAGCTCAAACAAGTTCAAAAACGATAAGTTTATGGGGCTCTACGGCTTGCCTCTTCTGAACTTCGGCTATAATATTCTTCCTCATGCGGCATCGGAAGAGATTATTAAAATAGGATATTCCAATCCTCTTATTGCTATGAGTAATATCGGTGTGCTCAAAGGTGAGCTTTTCAGTCTTGACGGTAAGGATCCCGTAGATGCCTTTATGTCAGGTGCTGTAAAATATAAGCCTTTTGTATTGCTGACAGTTACTACATATAAAAACGTAATCACACTTTCAATGTGTGTAAGAGGAAATGACGAAGATAAAAAGATAGTTAATAACTTCTTTGATCTTATGGAAAAAAATATAAATACGCTTATAAGCTAAAAAAAGACGCCCGAAGGCGTCTTTTTTGTTTACCATTTGTTTTCTACATATTCGCAGAAAGCGAAAAGATTCTTGATTTCGAGCTTTGTGCCGTCGTCGAGAGTAACATCACCGTTCCACCAGCCGTGTACCTGATGTGTGTGCATTCTTGCGATGCCGAGGTTCATATCTGAATGATGGTCAAAGGTGGGAGTCATTGTAAGGTTGAATCTGCCGTCCTCTGAGATAAACTTCCACTCGTTCATATATTTGTCGGGCTTGGGGAATACCTCAACGTCAACAGCGCCGAACTTGTGAGCCTTGCCGTCATAGAAGAGACAGGTCTCTGTAGCGTTGCTCTCGTCACCGATAGCCCAGGTGATTTCAAAGCCGAAGATGTGCTTTTCGCCCTTTTCGTCAGTGATGAACTGTGAGCCGTTACCCCAGTACCATACCATTTTATGGGGTGTGTTTACACGTCCCCAGTCGAGAGCACAGAAGGCTGTGTCCTTTGAGAAGGTATAAACCTCATCACCGAACTTATATGTACCCTCGCAGGGCATACAGTTCTGCTTAGTTGTCATAAAGTACTTTTTATTATCACCGGGGAAGGGAAGTACGGTTGTGATATTTTCAAGACCCGGCATAATGTCCATATTGAATTCGCACTCAACCATCTTGTCTTTAAGAGGCATCTTGAACCAGAGGCGTCTTGTTGTTTCTTTGGTATCAAAGTCGAATTCAGCCTTGCCGATTTTGTCCTTGTATCTGTTGGGTACGTCACCCTTGGGTGGGGGAAGATGCTTCTTGCCGCCAAGGTAAAGCTGAGTTGCATCTGCAATAACCTTGCCAGCCTTGAGGCCGATGAGCTTCGCTGCTACATAACCGCCGATGCCGATATTGGCAAAGCTGAGCTGTACCATATATTTGTCATCCTGCACCTGATAGAAGTCCCATTCCTTTTTACTCATAGGATTTCCTTTTTTAACGTATTCTCTGTTGTACTCGAAAACGTTGTGTCTTGCCCAACCCTTAGCAAGAAGAGTGCCGTCGGGTGCAAGAAGGGGAGTGCTTTCGGTGTACTCGGTCTGCTTTGACTTTTCTTTCCAATCCTTAAAGGGGACATAGGTTCTTGGTGTTTCCATATTCAAAATTCTCCTTACTTTAATAGTATGATGATATTGTAACAGATTTTTTCAGTGTTTTCAATAATTTTAAAGGGATTTTATATTTTTATGGCAATAGGAAGAAAAGTGTGATATAATGCTACTATAAAATCTGAAAGAGGAGATAATATGAAAAGCGCAGAGAAAATCAAAGCCTCAGAGGAGCGTGAGCTCAGAAAGCTCACTGCCGTAAAAAGCAAGGGCAATTATGCAGGATATTTCGGTATGCTGTTGTTTCTTATCGCCTTTGTAAATATCCTTGATGAGGTAACAAGTAACCTTTCTGTATCGGTACAGTCTTCATTTGTAACGGAGTTTTTCGTTAATAAAGGACTTTTCGGAAAGACCTATACCTTTGAAGAGGGTCTTTCACTTCACACATCTATCAGTGTTATCAGCTATGTTTTCGGCATAATCACACCCTTCTATAAGGCTCTTGCCGATAAATGGGGCAGAAAGCCATTGTTTGTAATATCGACTCTCGGTATGAGTATCGGTCTGTTTATTATCTATTTTTCACCCAATTACATAGCTTTCCTTGTGGGTTATGCGGTAATAGGATTCTTCTTCGCTCACGATATACAGATTATATATATCCTTGAAGAAGCTCCCGATAAATTCAGAGCTATGATTTACAGTGTACTCAAGAGCTTTGGTATTTTCGGTGTTGTGTGTATACCTATGCTGCGTAATGCTCTTATGGGTAACGATCCGACAAAGTGGAGAACAATCTTCCTTGTACCTGCCATAGCAGGTCTTATAGGCGCCGTGCTTGTTATAGTTTTTGCCAAGGACACCAAGGTGTTCATAAACGAGAGAACAGCATATCTTTCCATACCCTATGAGGTGCGACAGGCAGAAAAAATCCGCCTCAAGGAAGAGAAAAAGGCTCAGCGTAATCAGTCGGGTGTGTTCAATGCGGTTAAGTATATTTTTTCATCTAAGGATACCAAGCATCTCATTATTGCTCATATCATCTTCGATGCAGGAATGCCCGCTATCGCTCTTTATTATGAATCCTCTATGCATATTGCAGGTATGAGCACTGAGAATATAACAAAGTCTATGTTTGTGCTTCCGATAGTCTATGCGGTGCTGACTCTTTTCTCCGGCTTTTTTGCTGACCTTATCGGCAGAAAGAAAACTATATTTGTTGCAGGTACCTTCTGTGCAATAGGCTTCATTCTCTTTGCTGCAGGTATAAATAATCTCTGGAATCCCTATTTCATCGGCGGCCTTTGCGGTCTTTATCAGGGTTGCTACTGGATAGGCAGAGACTATATGAATATTATGATGACAGAAAAGGTACCCACTGATATACGTGCATCTGTTGTCGGTGCTGAGGGTCTGCTTCTGATAATAGGTCTTGCTGTGGGCTACATACTTACAGCTGTGGGTATGCTCTTCATACCTGTGTGGCTGACATGTCTTATAGTGGCACTTCCCAGTGTATTGATTTCTATAGTGATATTGGTATCAAAGGTTAAAGAAACCAAGGGTGCAAACCTTGATGAAATAAAATAAGGAGATATAAATTATGATTAAGCATATTGTAATGTGGAAATTCAAAGAAGAAGCTGAGGGATGTACCAAGGCAGAAAATATAGCTAAGGTCAAGGCTATGCTTGAAGCACTGCCTGAGAAGATTGACTTCATCAGAGAGATGCAGGTCAATGTTAATGTAAATCCCAAGGAGAGTATGTATGATGCGGTGCTTATAAGTGCCTTCGATTCACTTGAGGATGTCGAACGCTACAGAGTGCACCCCGAGCACAAGAAAATCTCTGCCTTTGTGTCTCTTATAAGAGAGGGCAGAGCAAGTGTGGATTATGAAATCTGAGTGAAATAAAAAGCTTAAAATATTACAAAATTGTAACCTTTAGGCGACACAGTTTATAGCTCTGTCGCCGACTTTTTTGTTTTTTAGAAATTGATATCCGACCTTTTTATATTTTGGGTGAGTGAGGATTCACCTGAAAGTGTATGAAAGATAGTTTGTTAATAAATGGGCAACAAATTTAACAAATAAAACAAATAACTTTTAAGGCTAATTAATATTTTAACATTTGTTTAACATTGACAAAATTACTCGACTAATTATAGGAATTTATGATACAATTATGACATTAACTGAGGGACTTCTTATGTGTAGTCTCAGAGTAATTTATTTGTAAAGGAGAATAGTTTTGAAAGCCAACGAAAGCGTTAAAAACTATGCTGCCTCTGTCAGAATGTATACAAACTATACTGTCAGAGAGATCAAGAAAGTATGTAAAGAAATCGGCCCGAGACCTGCCGGTAGCGAAAGCGAAAAAAAGGCTCAGGAATACATTACAGAACAGATGAAAACCTGTGCTGACGAAGTAACAATGGAACCCTTCAAGCTTGCACCTGATGCATTTATGGCATGGGTACGTATGGACGGTATCCTTATTCTCATCTCTGTTATTTTTGCAATGCTCAAGATTCCCGTTGTTTCATTAGTTCTCACAGCAATTGCTCTTGCATTCTGCATCGGTGAATTCCTTCTCTATAAGCCCTTCTACGATGTGCTCTTCCCCAAGAAGACCTCTCACAACGTAATCGGTGTCAAGAAGGCTACAGGTGAGCTTAAGCAGAGAATCATCTTCAGCGGACACGTTGACTCATCATATGAGTGGAGATATACACATCTCGGCGGTGCTCCTATGCTTTATGCTTGCGGTGCTACTGCAGTTGTTTCACTCTTTGTTATTCTTATTGCTTCAGCACTCTTCGCTTTTGGTGCTGTTGAAGAAGGCACAACAATCTACAATATCTTCTTCTGGGCTCAGCTCATCGGTATCCCCGGCGGTATCCTTGCTATCCTCTTTGTAAACAACAAGCTTTGCGTTGAGGGTGCTAACGATAACCTTACAGGTACATTCGGTTCAATCGCTATCCTCAAGTATCTCAAGGATAACGATATCAGCTTCGAGCATACAGAAGTTATCGCTATGGCAGCAGGTTCAGAAGAATCAGGTCTTCGCGGTTCAAAGGCTTATATGAAAGCTCACGGCGAAGAACTCAAGGATGTTCCCACCGTATTCATCGGTCTTGAAACATTCAGAGATTATGAAGATATCGCTATTTATCAGCGTGATATGACAGGTACAGTTAAGATGGACTCAGGTGCTTGCACTCTTATGAAGAAGGCAGGTCTTGAAGCAGGTCTTGATCTTCCCTATTCATCAGTATTCGTTGGTGCATCTGACGCTGCTGCAGTTCAGCAGGCAGGTATGCCCGCAGTAACACTCGCTGCTATGAACCCCGGCCCACCAAGATATTACCACACAAGAGGTGACGTGGGTGACAATATGATTCCCAAGACAGTTGAGAAGTGTCTTGAAATCGCTCTTAATGCTCTCT
>JAZQUF010000020.1:0-6149 GCA_045631165.1 Acutalibacteraceae bacterium | reverse complement strand
GGTACACCTGTATATGACCCCTGAACATCGGACTTTATTGTTTTTTTGCCTATAGCCCTGACGGATTTTATCTTTTTAGCAGAGGGATTTTTCTTGTTTTGCTTATCCATTAATACCAACCTTTCTGTTTTTTATTAGTATTACCATAAAAAATATTTTTTTATGCAACAAAAACTTATTATTTATTATCTAATCTTCTGAACGGATGTGATAAATATGAGCTCAAAAATTATTGACAGTCTTGTTTCTTCTGCAAAAAACGGCAGTGCAGAAGCTTTCGGCGAACTTTATGAAATATACGCTAAGGATATGTTTAGGTTTGCCTATTACTATCTCGGCTCTTACTCTTTGGCAGAGGATTGCGTCAGTGAGTGTGTGTGCATCGCCTTTCAGAAGATAGGCGGTCTGAGAAAAACATCGGCTTTCAAGTCGTGGCTTTTTAAAATTTTACATAACTGCTGTAACAGTGCCCTGAGGGAAAAGATGGTAAGCAACGGAAATATTGAGTATTCGTCACTGACATACCTTTCAGATGAAGTGGAGGACATAACCGAAAAACTCAGCCTCAGACAGGCTCTTTTACGCCTTAGCTATGAGGAACGAGAGATAGTTATTCTTCACTATTGCCAAGGGTACACGAGCAGGGAAATCGGTGAAATACTTGATATGAAGGATGCTACCGTACGCTCGAAGATTCTGCGCTCAGGCGAAAAGATGCGAAAGTTTTTACAAAAATAACAAGAGGTGATAACTATGAATAACAACGATACCTTTGATATATTACATTCTGAATTTGACGATTGTCCCGAGTTGCCCGATAGCCTTAGTAAGAAAAATGTGGTGGCAAAGCTCAGAAACGTTTCCCAGGAAAAGCAATCGACTATCAGCTTTAAAAAGTTAGGCTCTTTAGCTGCGGCAATGATTGTTGTTATGGTTTGTGCAATAGTCGCAACAACCGATTGGCGCGAAGATTTGTCCATAGAAATACAGGACATTGCAAACTCAACTACACCTGTGACTCAGTCTGTTGTTGCTCCGACACTTAATAATCAGATTTTTCCTGAGGGTGAAACTGCACTTCTCAAAGCAAACAGCCGTCAGGAAATAGTTGATAAATTTAAAAACAGCTACAAAGAAAACAATAACAGATATGTTTATCTCTTTGGCTATGGTGCTGATATGGATAATCTTAAAGGCGGAGTTGCTGAGGGAACAGTAGCAGATGGTGTCGTAAACGAATCCTATAATGAGTCTGCTTCAGGAAGCGCCATAGACCACGCTGAAACCAACACACAGACTCAGGGTGTTGACGAGGGTGATATCATCAAAACAGACAGCAGATATATTTATTTTGTCGGCAGTGACGGCAGTGGTAATAAAAAACTGAAAATTATCGATACACTTACTATGACGGCAGTGTACAACAGCTATCTCTATGACGAAAACGGTGATATCATATGGGTCAGCGATATGTATCTTAAGGATAATATCCTTGTTGCTGTCTGTGCTAAGAAAAACAATTATGACTATTATCGTTCTGTAGCTTATGGCTATTACGGATCTGCGGGCAGTACCGTTATTGTATCTTACGATATTACCGACAGAGCAGAACCGAAACTTATCCGACGCGAAACCCAGGACGGCTCATACAGAAGCTCCCGTCTCATCGGCAACACTCTCTATACTGTCAGCCAATATTATGTACGCGCTGAGAGCGAAGAGACTATCGAAAATGTTTGCATACCCAAAGTCAGCGGTGCAGAAATTGCTTGCGATTGCATTTATCTTCCCGAGAATATGGGAGAGAGCTATATCTGTCTCACAGCTCTTGATATATCCGACAACGACGGCAGTATCAGTGCAGTTGCTGTGCTTGGCAGTACCGAAAATTACTACTGCTCAGAAGATACATTCTATATTCTGGCTGAAAACTATTACAATTCAAGCCAATATAAAATTCAGGATTCAAACAGCTATACTGTAATTAACTCATTCAGCCTTGACGGACTTAATATCAGCTACAAGGCAACAGGTGAGGTAAAGGGTAGTACTTCAAGAAGTCAGTACAGCTTGGATGAATATGAAAATAATCTCAGAGTTGCTACAACCTACTATAACTACAACACTCAGAAGAACGAAAGCTCGGTTTATGTTCTTGACGAAAACCTCGATGTTATCGGCAAACTCGAAGATATCGCCAACAATGAGCAGATAAAGAGTGTTCGCTATATGGGCAAAAAGGCTTATGTGGTGACATTCCGTAACACAGACCCACTCTTTGCAATTGATCTGAGCGATCCGAAAAATCCGTCTGTTCTCGGTGAACTCAAGCTTCCCGGTTACAGTGCATATCTGCACCCCATCGGTGATAATCTTCTGCTTGGCATAGGCTATGACGGTGATGCAAACAATGCGGACTTTAACTCTGTTAAGATTTCACTTTTTGATATCAGCGACCCTGTTAACCTTAAAGAGCTTGATAATATCGTTCTCAACGATAAAAACGTATCAACCCCCGTTAATAATAACCCGAAAGCACTGATTTATAAAGCTGATGAGGGTATTATAGGCTTTCCTGTTGAGACTTACGATTACAATATCAGTGAGCAGATAGAATATGGTTACTATCTCATTAAGGTGCAGGATGGTAAGCTTCAGACTATGCACAAGCTTATCCACGAAGACAGAGGTTATGTTGATATCTACAGCTTCCGCGGTACTTATATCGGCGATAAATTCTTTACTGTCAGCGATTATCTTGTTAAAAAGTTCGACTTCGCAACAGGTAAAGAAATAGCACAGTGGAACAATTCTGAGGGCGTGAATATCGTAGCTACAACTGCGGTGGCAGAAAACAAAGATACCTACGACCTGCCTGCATCTGATGTAACAGCCACAACTCAGGTAAGCACAAGTCAGGGATATGCTGTCGACGAACCCGAGGTAACAGAAAAATCAGGCTCAATAGGTCAGACCACGCCAGCTTATAACCCCAACAATCCTAAAGAGATTATCGAGATGCCTACTGAGTGATAAAATTATTAAAGCAGCAACCGTAAAAAAGTTGCTGCTTTTAGTTTGTTTATTTAATTTTATATTCAAGTCTTGTAAGGTCGCCCTCAAGGTTTTCGCCTGAGATAAACTTTCTTGCTTTGAAGATAACTCTGTCGTCATTAACCTCACAGTAGTAACCAACACCGCAGTCCTGAATGCCGAAGTTGTTGAGCTTTCTGTAGCCGGGGATACTGATTGAATATACGCCATTTTCCTCGTTGAGAGACTCTGCAATCTTCTCAAAAATACCACCGTGAAGATGTCCGTTGATGAAAAATACATTCTTATACTTTTCCATAACTGCACGGACTTCGTCGTTCTGTTCGCCCATATCACCTGTCTTCCATACTTCAGGCAGACCGTGAGTTTCAGCAAAGGGCTGATGGCACATTACAAATACGGGCTTGCCGTCTTTAGTGCCTCTTGCAAGTTCTTTGTCAAGAAAGGCGATCTGCTCTTTTGATATGTAAGCTTTTTCGAGAATTCTCTTTTCTGTGCAGAGTACGATAAGAGTGTAACCATTCATATCATATGAATAGAATATCTTGCCGCCGAGATCTTTTTTGAGATATTCCTCAGTCTTTTCTCTGACTATTCTGGTATTCTTTTTGAAGAATAAACGGGCATCATGGTTGCCCATTGTGACAAAAAGATTTTTTACAACATTCTGCTTGTCAAGTACACGGAAAAATCTCTTGTATTCGTTGTCAGTGCCGTAGTCTGCAATATCACCTGCAAGTAAGAAGGCATCGAATTTTTCGGGTGAATTGGCAAGGTCCTTAAAGGTGTTTGAAAGATTAACCTCAGCACTCTCTCTGTTGGGCAGGTGAGTGTCAGCGATAATTGCCATTGAAAATTTTACGTTTGCGCTGTCTTCGAAAACAATGGGACTATCGGTTTTGACTTCATAAACAACATCATATTTAGGGTTCATAGCCTGAAATTGGTTTTTGTATTTATCGATGAATATTTTGAGCGACATAGTATGTTTTCCTCCGATGATTTTTATTTCTTAACATAATAGCAGATATCAGGAAAATTTTCAAGAGGGGAGAAGATTTGATTTGTGAAATAGGAAAAAAGTATTTCTGAACGTATACGGGGTTTTATTGGAATTTAATTGCTTTATAAAATGCGGAGAAATTCATAGTTTAGAAATAAATTTGATATAAAATCTATTATCAAAGTGATTGAAAACACTAATTTAAAGGAGAAATTGTAATGAAAAAAGTATTATGTTTGATTCTCACTGCTATTATTTCTTTGAGCTGTTGTCTTATGCCCGGATCAACAGGATTGATTGCCGGTGCAGAAAGCTTCAAAACTGAAAAAGGCGTTCAGGTTGAAATGTCACCTTTCCTTTACAAGTCTACGCTTTACCAGATGGAATTTCCTAGCCATCAGTCTTATGCAATCAAAGAGAAGAGCATTGCAGGGGACTATGCTATATCCGGTGCGATCAACGATCTTTCTTATGTTTTTACTTTCCCTGCCGGTACAACAAGAATAGAGTGTATGTTGTCTCTTGACGGTGAAGGTAATTGGAGAGGCTTCAGAATCAATGCCAAAGAAAATCCTGACTATTGGGAAAAAGATGCCGATGGTAACGTTGATTTAACTCAGCCTTTAACCTTCAAACGTGACGAAATAACTGCTGAGCGTGACGAATACGGCGTCTTATACAGAGACTATCTGAAGGATAAAGATGTTAAGGGCTTCAGAGATTATGATAAGATTTATTGGATGCTTAACTATACTTGCGGCACAGAGGAAATTACAGAATACTTTGATATAAAGCTTTACGATTACGACAAAGCTGAAAAGTTTAATCTCAAGGCTGTTAATTTCAATGTTGCAGGTCTGCCTTTTGCGGCTTTAACCGGTACAAATGTAGGAGCCAATCAAAAGATTATCGGTAAATATCTTTCAGAAAACAACTTTGATATTGTTGCTGTTCAGGAGGATTTCGGATATCATAAAAATCTTGTAAATAATATGAGTGGTTATAATTATATGACTAATCATACAGGCAATATCCCCGGTGGCGACGGACTTAACATATTTACAAATGATATGCCTGTCTATAATGAAACCCGTGTTCCCTGGAACGAAGCTTGCGGTATTCTTACAGATGGTTCAGACGAGCTTACACCTAAGGGCTTCGTATACACCGTTATTGATATCGGTAACGGTATATATGTGGATTTTTACAATTTACATGCTGACGCTTATGGCGGAGCCGGTTCGGCTGCTGCAAGAACAAGTCAGTTCAGACAGCTTGCTGAGTTTATCAAAGCACGCTCAGCTGAAAACGACAGACCTGTAATCGTAACAGGTGATTTCAATTATCATATCCACACTCATGAGGACAACGGTTCACTTTATAACATTCTTTATAAAGATTGCGGCCTTAAGGATGCATGGATGGAATATCATAACAACGGTGACTATTTTAATCTTTACAACTGGCATATAACAGGTCTTCCGGCCTGGGGTAACTGGGACTCGGTTGAAAGATTTATGTACAAGTCTGGTGGAGGAGTAGATGTTGTCATAGATGACTTCAGATATGTGGAAGTTTGCGACGATAACGGAGAAGTTGTTTCTGACCATAATGCGGCAGAATGCGATTTTACATTTATAAAAACTTCAGACTTTACTGAAAATACCCAGGAGCTTCAGGTGGTAAAATCAAAGAAAAACAATTTTACTCACAAGCTTATGTGGTTCTTAACAGCATTGGTTAAGGTTCTTTCGGATATTGGAAACATTTCCGAATTAAAGAACGAGTTAATGTAATGCTATAAATATATTTTACACCATCCTTGAAACATCAGGGATGGTGTATTCTTGTATATTCATTTTGTATGAGTGTAGATTATCAGATGTTTTATAATAGAAAAAACAACTCAGTAGCATTTAAACTACTGAGTTTTAGTGCGAGAGACGGGGTACGGGTGTCCGGTGTACACCTCTGTGCTAAGCACAGAAGCACCGACCGAGGCGGTAGCCGAGACCTTGAACCCGTACGAGCTGCCCCACGCCCTCTTGCGGTTCCCAAAGTTTCTTTGTGCCTTGGAGCGGCACAGAAACTT
>JAZQUF010000019.1:0-8695 GCA_045631165.1 Acutalibacteraceae bacterium | reverse complement strand
CTTGGACATTTCACGGGCTGCTTTGAGTTCAGCGAGAATATCTTCTTTTTTCATCTCATAGAGACCGATAAGACCTGCCTGATAAACCTTGAGATTTGCTTCATACTTTGTCTTATAGATACCGCTTTCGAACTTTTCAAGCTCCTGACATACAAAGCGTGAAATTTCGATTTCCTCGTTAAGCTCCTTGGTCTGTCTTGCAGCCTTTCTGCCCTTGGACTTGTCGATAGCTTCGATTTCCTTGTCAGCATTTTCGCGTGCTGATCTGATAATATCGATAGCTTCAATAAGAGTCTGGTTATTGGTCACACCATTACCGTAGTCTTCAAACATTGCACGGATTTTAAGTGCACGTACGATACCCTTCTGCTGCTTTTCGTGAAGGTCGTAGAAGAAGTAGGGAACAACATTGAGGAATGCACCGACTGCAGCCATAATGATAAGAGCACCCATTACATCGTAAAGGAGATTTTCCTGACCTGTAACTGTATCGAGAATATCATAAGGACTCTTGTAACCATTGCCTTCATAAATGCCGTAATGCTCGTATACGAAGGGAAGAACTGATGAAGTAACAAGTGTTACCATACCACCGATTGTGGCAACAGTAGCGAACATACCGTCAACGCGAACGCCTGTCTTGTACTGATGATAGTCACGGATGTCAGCCTGAATAGCAGGTGAAAGAATCTGCTCAAATGCACCGAAGAGGTAGTTGATATAAATGCAGATTGTAAGCCATACCATGCTGCGAAGATTGATGCCCATTGCGAGAATGCAGGCAACATTCATAAGGTTAATGCCGATAAGCACTTTCTTTTTACCCCATTTTCTGATTGCGAAAGGAGCAAGAAGCATACCCCAGAGAGAAGCGTTACCTACAATAAGTGTTACAAAGCCGTAAGCGGCATCACTACAGCTGTGTCCGTAGTTGTATGACCATTCAAGAACTGAACTGTAAGCAACCTCAAGGAATCCGAGCCAGCCGGCAAGAGCAATAATCCAGAAATACTTGTTTTTTGCGACTTCCTTGAATGCGTCAGCAAAACGCACCTGAATAACACGGCTTCTTGCCTGGATGATCTTTTCTTTGGTGTTAGCAAAGATGTAAACTGTAAGACCGATACCGATAATGGCAAAAATGGGATAGGATACTCTGTAAACCTTGATATCATAGATGTTACCTTCAGCTACTGCACCTGCAATGAAAGGACGTACAAAGTTAAATACTGAGGGAGCGAAGGAGTAGATAACTGATTTGATTGAGAGAACATCGGTTCTTTCCTGTGTGTTGGGTGAAAGTACATGAACGAGGTTTGTATAAGCATCGTTAAAGAAGTTGAAGAAGAATTGCAGCAGAAGGTTAAAGAAGAGAACTACTGCTAATTTTGCAACATAGCCGCCTTCATAGCCGAAAATCTGCATGGGGAAAAGGTTATAAAGTGCGTCATAGGGGAACCACACATAACCAAGGCTGATAAGCACGGTGGGGATACCCATAGAAAGAAGATAAGGTCTGTATTTACCCGCTTTGTTACGGGTATTGTCAACCATATTGGCTCTCAGAGCGGTGAGAGGGATATTAGCGATGGTTGAAATTATGTAGAGTATGTACATATGGGTGGGTGAAACACCGACAGCAGCACTGACAACCATATTGTTTGTGCTGACAATAAGAATTGACGCCATTGTGATGATAAGATACGCACCCATACCGCCGACAGCATATGCAATAATTTCTTTAAAGGGCATATAACGACCGGGCATAGGGATTTTCCAATAAGTTCTGAAATCTGATACTTTTGATTTTAAAGTCTGTACCAATTTTTTTCCTCCTCGGGTTTTATTTTAAAGAGAATAAATGGATATTTTGCCTCTTTAATCATTCCTAGATTATAGCATAAAAAAAGATTTAATTCTACTGTTTGTATACATTCTGAAAAAAATAGGCAGTTTACACAGATAGAATGAGCTGGGTTTATACAATATGACAATAAAAAACAGACGGCTTCACTTTTTAGTGAAAAACCGTCTGATGATTTGTTTATTTGTGGGACTCTGTCCCACGTACTTCGAGCTTTTGTAAAAGCTTGAGCAAAAATTTCCTTGTTTTTTTATCTTATACTTTTGTGCTCTTTGCACCCTTTGTGCCGCCACCAAGCTTAACACCCTGGAGTACATTTGAGTCAAAGGTATAGGTGATGTTTTCACCTTCACGCTCACGCTTGAGTGCAAGTGAAATCATTCTGTCAAGAAGCTCTGTATATTTAACGCCGATGGGCTCCCAGAGATAGAATGAAAGTGAGCCGGGGATAGTATTGATTTCGTTGAGCCAGATGTTGCCTGTAGCTGTATCCATCATAAAGTCAATTCTTGATACACCGCCACAACCGAGGCATTTGAACGCCTTCACTGCAAGGTCACGGATAGTATCTCTCTGCTCATCTGTGATGTCAGCGGGGATTTTTCTTTTGAGAGTAGCCATACCCTTGCTGCCGCCCGATGACTTCACAACGACTTTTGCACCTTTAGCGCTGCCGTCGCCGATATACTTTTCTGCGAAAGTGAGAATCTTATCGCTGGATACGGGCTCTTCGCACTCTGAGGCCTCGGCTTCTTCATAGTCGCCGAGGACAGAGCAGTTGATTTCTTTAAGATTCTGCACTGCAGTTTCAACAAGCACTTTTGTAGCATAACGGAAAGCTGTATCGAGTGAATCGTAAAGCTCTGTGCGGTTTTCAGCCTTGGAAATGCCGATTGATGAGCCGAGGTTAACGGGCTTTACGATAAGGGGATAGCCGATAACCTTTTCGATTTCTTCAATGATAGCTTCTTCATTTTCGTCGTACTGCTTAGCTGTGCAGCATTTGCAGTCGAGCACGGGGATGCCGTTATCTTTAAGCACGGTTTTCATTACATATTTATCCATACCTACGGCTGATGAAAGCACATCACAGCCTACATAGGGGATGTTGAACATCTTAAGGAAGCCCTGAAGTGTGCCGTCTTCTACATTGGTACCGTGAACAATGGGAAAGGCGATATCTATATAGTCAACAACACCCTTTGAGAACATTTTCTGGGGGTATCTGATAAGATTGACCTTGTTGTCATCTCTGACCATAATGACTCTCTGAGAGTTTTTGATAAGGCTGTTTATATCAGTATAGCTTTCGATTTTGCCTACTTCTTCACCTACATAGAATTCGTTATTTTTTGTTATGTAGATGGGGATGACATCATACTTGTTTCTGTCTAAATATCCCATAGCCTGAATAGCTGAAATGATAGAGATTTCGTGTTCAACGGTCTTGCCACCGAAAAGTACACCGATTTTGATTTTCATAATATATCACACCTTTTTGAAAGATTAATAGTTATCAGGTAAATCGTTTTCAAGAAGAACAATCTTCTTTTTGCTCTGAGAATTAAGAGCATAAACGTGAGAGAGAGCCTCATTGATGTTTGAAGCAACATATATTTTACTCTCATCATAATTTTTGTCAAGTAAGCCTGTCTTGATGGGTACTGCCTGCTTTTCACCTACGAGTACCACATAGTCGCAGACATCAGCGGCATTACTTCCGAATTCTCTGTTGAGCTCATCCTGCTTACTGCCAAGCTCAACCATACCGGGAGTAACAAGAATCTTAAAGCCATTAAAGAGTGAAAGGGCTTCAAGTGCTGCCTTTGTACCGCTGGGGTTTGAGTTATATGCATCGTCGATGATAGTCATATTACCCTTGTCGCTGAGCTGAAGTCTGTGTGGTACACCCTCGAGCTTTCTGACAGCTGAGCGGAGGTCCTTGAGTGCAATGCCCATTTTGTGGCTGACAGCAATAGCACCAACAATGTTGAGTACATTGTGTCTGCCGATGAGCTTAGTTGAAAATTCCTGAGTTTCGCCATCGGGTGCCTTAACCTTGAAAGTTGTGCCTCTCTCAGATACGGAAATATCAAAGGCTGAGTAGTCACCGTTTTCAAGACTGTAGGAAATGTGCTTTCTGTCACCCTTATGGTCAGCGATGTTTTCGTCGTCTCCATTGAGGAAGAGCATACCGCTTTCGGGGAGAGCATCTGCGAGCTCGAATTTTGTGCCTTTGATAGCCTCAAGGGTCTTGAAGGATTCGAGATGCTGAGGGCCGATTGATGTGATGATACCGTGGTGAGGATGCACAATGTCGCAAAGCTCCTTGATATCACCAACCCATTTAGCACCCATTTCGCAAACGAAGATTTCGTCTGTTGCCTTCAGTGAGCTACGGATAGTTTTTACAACGCCCATAGGAGTGTTGTAGCTTTCGGGAGTCATAAGAACATTGTATTTGCTTCTGAGAAGAGTTGTCAGATAGTATTTAACACTTGTTTTACCGTAGGAGCCTGTGATACCGATGATTTTAAGGTCGGGACAAGCTCTGAGCATTTTTTTTGCATCGTTGGTGTAATACTGATTGATGCTAAGCTCAAGGGGCTTATTAATAAGATTTGAAAGGAGAATTATATAGGGTGCAAGTGTGTATATTACTACCATTGCAAAAAGCGGATAGGTTTCGTGAGCTGAGCTGATACCTGTGATTGTTGTGGGGATCAGAACTGCAAGAATAACAAGAAGGGTCGTTGCGAGCATACGCTTTACTCTCGGAGTATATACAAGGGGCTTCTTTGCTTTTTTGGGCTTTTCTGTGGGAAGTGAAATGATGAAAAGGATTTCAAGAAAGATAGCTTTGATTATGGGGTTAAAGGGAGTGAACACAACAATAAGCATTAAAACCGCAATAATATTATGGTTGAGATATTTGCGGAGATTTTCTCTTATCCATTTTGTGTGGGTATCAAAACGGTAGGAGTTGAGCTGGAAGAAGTGTACTGAATCGATAACAGCCATAGAAGTGCTGATAAAAAATAATGTCATACACATAAAAACTAAAGTAGTAGCCATATCAAAAATCCTTTCGAAAGTTACAGATTGATGTTCATAAAGCTTGCGAGTACCCTGCCGAACTGGGGAGCACACTCAAGGAAGCTGTAGTGACCTGCGCCCTCAAATTTTACAAGACCTGCTTCGGGCATAAGCTTTTCCATAAGAAGTGCATCGGAAAGAGGTGTCGCATCATCAAGAGTACCCCAGACAAGAAGTGTCGGAGCCTTGACATTGGGCATAAGGTGTGTAAGGTCTTCGTTGACAACCTTGACGAGAGTCTGTCTCATAATAGGTGAAGCTGCATTATAGTCAGCTGAGCCGTTTCTTTTTCTAAGGTTCTCGAGAGCATCGGGGAACATTTTCTGCACAGGTGCGGAAGAATAAATTTTCTTGGTTGCCTTGAAAATGCTCTGCTTGGTTTTTTGTTTGAGAGTCTTTTCAGGCTTTACACCTGCAGCGTCAACGAGGATAACCTTTTTGATTTCAAAGGGGAGCTCTCTTGAACACATTTTTATGATGACTCTGCCACCAAATGAGTGGCCGAGCACTGTGATTTCAGAGGGATTATAATCCTTGAGAAACTCAAGAACAAAATCTACATAGTTGTCAACATCCCAGGGCTCTGCAGGCTCTTCACTTTCACCGAAGCCCGGCATATCCATAGCCACAACCTTATATTTTCTTTCAAGTATCGCAATAGACTGCTCAAAGAGAGTGATATTGCTTCCCCAACCGTGAAGAAGAACAACTAAATCACCATCTCCGCGCTCGGTGTAGTTTATGTTGAGACCGCATACGGTTTTGTTCATAAGGTGTTACATCCTTTCTCAGAAGATTGTATGAAAAAAATATGTAGGAAAAATAAGCATAATTACACATTCTAAAGTATTATATCACAAGAAAACAACAATTTCCATACTGCTATATAATTTTCCTATACTTTTTCAAAAAAATATCTGTAGCTATGTTATTTTGCCCACGATTGTGATAAAATAAATCTGTAAACAGACAAAGTACCATAAGGAAGGTGAAAACTTATGAAAGATATAATCATTATCGGCGGTGGTATCGCAGGTCTTACTGCGGCAGTGTACGCACTCAGAAGTGGTAAAAGTGTGCTGCTTTTTGAAAAGAAAGCCTATGGCGGTCAGATTAGTCAGAGCCACGCTGTTGAAAATTATCCCGGCTTTAAGAATGTCAGCGGAGCGGAGCTTTCCATGACTCTTCACGCTCAGGCTAAGGACTTCGGCTGTGAATTTAAAAATGAAAATGTAACCGAAGTTATAGACGGTGAAATAAAAAAAGTCATCACAAACAAAGGTGAATACGAAGCCAAGGCGGTTATTTTTGCCCTCGGAGCAGAGCCGAGAAAGTCAGGTCTCGAAAATGAGCAGAGTCTTATCGGCAGAGGACTTTCCTACTGTGCGGTATGTGACGGCAACTTCTTCCGTGGTCGTGAAACTATGGTTGTGGGCGGTGGCAGTACAGCTGTGCAGGATGCTCTCTATTTAGCTGAGATTTGCAAGAAAGTCTATCTTGTCCACAGAAGAGATGCTTTCAGAGCGGAGGAAAACTTAGTTGCAAGGCTCAGAGAAAAAGACAATGTTGAGTTTGTGCTTGATAGTGTTTTGGTATCGGCTGAAGCAGGCCCTCTTCTTAAGAGCGTGACTGTAAAAAATATCAAGACAGATAAGGAAAGAGAGATAGCAGTAAATGGTCTTTTTCTTGCTATAGGTCAGGTGCCGTCGACTAAAGATTTTGCTGATATATTGCCCCTTGATGAGTACGGCTATGTCATTGCGGGTGAGGACTGCAAGGTGAGTGACGGCATATATATTGCGGGCGATTGCAGACGAAAGCCTGTCAGACAGCTGACAACTGCGGCGGCAGACGGCACAGTGGCAGCGACGTTGGCTTGTGAAGAGCTGGCGGAATAATTGCGCGTTTTTGATTCTTTTTGCGCGCTAGCAAAAAGAATGCCTGCCCGGCGAGGGATAGATAATGATAATGTAACGCGACTTACTATGGCGGAGAAGATTAACCTCTTCCCGCCAATTTTATTGTGAAACAACAAGGTTCCGGGGTACCCGACCGCAATCTTTGATTGCTCGTCGGGTCGGGTTTTTATTGTGAAACAACAAGGTTCCGGGGCACCCGGCCGCAATCTTTGATTGCTCGTCGGGGCGGGTTCTTATTTTGCCCATTACCACCACAAAACAACCATATACCCTAAATCTATTGCAAAGTACTGCGGTAAAATATATAGTGTGCTTGTAAGGAGGCTTCTCTATGAAATTCACGATAATTATCGATAAAAACCGAGAAGAAGAGGTGATCGTTTACGCTAAAGAAAAAACAGAGCTCACCGACGAAATCGAGCGTCTGGTGAACGATAATAATCTCGAACTTATAGGGTATGACAAAAATGGTGAGGGCGTTAAGCTGTCGCCTGATGAGGTTTACGTATTCACAGCAGACGATAACAAAATCTTTGCAATAACTGAAAAAGAAAAGCTTCGCCTTAAGTACAGACTCTATCAGCTCGAGGAAGTATTGCCCGAGTACTTTGTGAAAATAAATCAGTCCTGTGTGGCAAACATCAGAAAAATCGCACGTTTTGACACGTCGGTATCGGGTACATTGATGATAAAATTTAAAAACGGCTATAAAGATTATGTATCCAGAAGACAAATGAAAGCCGTTAAAGAAAGGTTGGGTTTATAATGAATAAATATGTCAGAGACTTTTTTCACCGCGGTCTGATGTTTGGTGGCTTCGGACCTATAGTTTTCGGAATTATTATACTTTGCATAAGCTATTTCGACCATGTGGCAGATCTTTCAGCATTGCCGATTTTTGGGGGTATTGTTACAACTTACATCTTGGCATTTGTGCAGGCCGGTGCAACTGTATTTAATCAGATAGAGCATTGGAGTGTGCCGAAATCAGTTTTTTGCCATTTCGGACTTCTTTATGTTGCCTATTCACTTGCCTATATCACTAACTCTTGGATACCCTTTAAGGCAGAGGTGCTTGGAGTGTTTACAGTGATTTTTGTAGTGGGATTCTTCCTTATATGGGGTATTGTTTATCTTGCGGTGAAGAGTACAGGTAAGAAGTTTAATGAGAAACTGAACGGATAAAATTAAAAAGGAAGCGAAAAAGCAGGTAACCATTCAGGTTGCCTGCTTAGATTTTTAGTCGTTGTAGATAATCATAGGAGGGCTCCAGGAGTCGTTGATATCGATGAAAACATCCAATAAAATGCCATCCTCGATAGTTTTGACGGATTTAATTCCGCGATAATAATAGCTATATTCTGTGTCTGTCATATCATAGCCGTAAAATGCATTGACTGTTATTTGGTTGCCGTCGATCCAATCACTTGAACAGTGCTGTCCTATAGTGTTTGGTTTGTAGTATTTACCGATACTTCCTGCATTGACGGTGATTCTTTTCTTGAAGATATTGTTTGTTCTGAATATAGCCAATGACATAATCTTTTCACCTTTGTTTGTACCCTCAAGGAGATAAAAATAATATGACTCTTTTTTTACTGCTTTAACTATTTTCATATTCTCTTCACCGTCGTGATAGGTGCCGACATATTCTGTGGCTGTTTTTTCAATAGCTTCTATGTCATCAGCACTTACAGAGTTGAAATAGTGATAGACGTAATAGTGCATAAGAACGAGTGTAACAAGTGACAGCATAACAGCTACGGTAACAACCACCGCCTTTTTAAGCCTCTTCTTATCCTTCTTCATCGTAGTT
>JAZQUF010000018.1:0-3835 GCA_045631165.1 Acutalibacteraceae bacterium | reverse complement strand
TATGAAGAGCGGCAACTATGCTTACATCGGCAGAAAGCAGAAGAAGAGAGATTTCAGAAGACTCTGGATCGCAAGAATTTCTGCAGGCTGCAAGGCTAACGGCATGAACTACTCAACATTCATGAACGGTCTCAAGAAGGCTGACATCAATCTCAACAGAAAGATGCTCTCAGAAATCGCTATCGCAGACCCCGCAGCATTCACAGCTCTTACAGAAAAGGCAAAGGCTGCTCTTTAATTTAAAACTTACGTCCGAGATTTTTTTCTCGGGCGTATTTGTGTTTTTAAAGCGGTATAATTTACGGCTGATTTTGGCGTGATTTACCGTCTTTAAGCTATATTTTTAACGTGTGACCTATGATTAAATCTAATAATTTTTGTTTCATTTAATGATATGTCACGGAAAGGAAAATACTATGATTTCAATAGATTCCGTCAGCAATGAAAGAATAAAATCCGCAGTGAAAATAGCTTCTTCTGCAAAGACACGCAAACAGACAGGTATGTTTTTTTTAGAGGGAATGAGACTCTGCCGTGATGCTGCTGTTACGGGGTATCATATAGAGTGCTTTTTTGTCAGTCACCGTGCCTATGAGAGATTTAAGGAGGATGCAGATTTCATTGTAGAAAAGTCGCACAACTCCTTTATAATTTCCGAACTTGTGGAAAATAAGCTTGCTCTCACTCAGACCTCTCAGGGCTTTTTCTGTCTTTGCAGAATGAGAGAGGATATGGATGATAGCGATATAGACTGTAAGGGCAAATACATAGCTCTTGAAAATATTCAGGATCCTGCCAATTTAGGTGCGGTCTGCCGTACTGCAGAGGCTCTCGGTATCAGCGGAGTTATTGCAGAGGGTGGATGCGACATCTATTCTCCCAAGGCTCAGAGAGCTGCGATGGGCTCACTTCTTCGTTTGCCTGTTATCAGATGTGAAAGCTTGACGGATACACTTCGCGAGCTTGGAGAAAACGGTATGAAGCTCTATGCTACAACTCCTGACTCATCTGCTGAAAAGATAACCGACAGTGATATGTCGGGCGGGGTGGTTTCTGTTATCGGTAACGAAGCAAATGGTGTCAGCGATGAGGTTTTTACTCTTTGCAAAAAGGTTACAATTCCCATGCTTGGCAGAGCTGAATCTCTCAATGCATCTATGGCGGCAGCAATTACGATGTGGGAAATGATGCGCTGAGGTGTAATATGGACGACAGATATTACTGGTTGTGGATACAGCATATCTTAAAAGATGCAGGTGAAATCAAACCGTTATATGAACGTTACGGCACGGCCGAAGCTTTTTATGAAGCAGGAGACAGTGAGAGGCTTGAGTTCTTTGGCAGTAAGCGTCAGGGTGCGTATAAGCGTTGCAAAACGAAGGCTCCCGAAGATTTTGCCGAAACCGTGGAGTTTTGTGATAAGCATGGCTTGAAAATACTTACGCCCGAAAGTGAGTACTATCCCAAAAGACTTCTTGAAATCAGAAATTTCCCCGCGGTGCTTTTCGTGAGAGGGGATTACAAGTGTCTCAATGAGGGGGTACCCTTCGGTGTAATCGGTAGCAGGACACCTTGTGTGTACGGTGAAAATGCAGCGAAAAACATTGTTGCAGACCTTGCGGAAAACGGCGGGCTTATTGTCAGCGGAGGAGCGTTAGGTATCGACAGTATAGCTCATAAAACAGCTATTGAAGCGGGGGGCAAGACTGTGCTTGTGATGGGCTGCGGTCACGGATATGATTACCTGAAAGAAAATGCTGAGCTTCGTAAGGCGGTTACTCATTCCGGTGCTGTTATAAGTGAATATCCTCCATTTGCATCGGTGGGTCAACAAACATTTCCAAACAGAAACAGAATAATTTCCGGTATGTCTGAAGCTGTTGTAATTATCGAAGCAGCAGAAAACAGCGGTACCTTCAGTACGGCAAATCATGCAATTCGTCAGAAAAGAAAGCTTTTTGTGCTTCCGGGTGATATAAACAGCGGAAACTTTGCAGGCTCAAACAGACTTATAACCGAGGGCGCAACTGCTGTCTTTTCCGGAGATGATGTTCTTGTCAATTGCGAAATGCTGAAAAAATCAGGACGCTTCAATGGTGAAAAGACAGGAAATGTCTTCCCACAGATAGACGAGAAATCTCCCGAAGGTAAAAAACGTAAAAGAAAACCGACAGTAAATAAGTCATCGGATTCCGGGAAAATAAAAAATGAAGAAAAAGTTCAGAAAAAAACTGAAAATATTATAAAAAATCTTCCTGCAGGTATTTCTAAAAATGCAGAGATAGTGTATAATATAATGTCCGATGGTATAAATGAGCTCGACGAGATAAAAAGAAGGTCTGAGCTTGAGGTGAGGCAGATACTTGTTGCTCTTACTGAGTTGGAGATTCTCGGCTTCGCTGAGGCTTATGCTCCCAACTGTTACCGTGTTAAGTAATAAATTTATGAAAAGGTGAATATATATGGCAAATTTAGTAATCGTGGAGTCGCCTTCCAAGGCTAAAACACTCAAGAATTATCTTGGCGCCTCCTATGTAATAATGGCATCAAAGGGTCACGTCAGAGACCTGCCTGCTGCAAGACTCAGCGTTGATGTCAAAAAGGATTTCGAACCCAAATACAGCATTGTAAAGGGTAAGGAATCACTTGTAAAAGAGCTTAAAGAAGCAGTGAAAGACAGCGATAAAGTCTTTCTTGCAACTGACCCTGACCGCGAAGGGGAGGCTATTTCATGGCACCTTGCGGAAATTTTAGGTCTTGATCTCAGTGAAGCAAACAGAGTCACTTTTAATGAAATTACAAAAACCGGTGTAAAAAACGGTATGGCTAATCCCAGAAAGGTTGATATTGACCTTGTTAACGCTCAGCAGGCAAGACGTATTCTTGACCGTCTTGTAGGCTACAAGCTCAGTCCTTTTGTATCACAGAAAATCAGACGCGGTCTTTCAGCAGGTCGTGTACAGAGTGTAGCTGTGAGAATGATTGTTGATAGAGAAAACGAAATCAGAGCCTTTGTACCTGAGGAGTATTGGTCACTGGACGGCAAGTTCACTCTTCCCGGCAGAAAGGTGCTCTCAGCAGCCTTCTATGGCGATGAGACAGGCAAGATTGAGCTTAAAACCGAAGCTGAAACAGATGTAATTATCAGACGTCTTGAGGGTGCTGAATATTACATCAGCTCACTTAAAAACGGCACAAGAAAAAAGAATCCTGCGCCTCCGTTTATTACCTCTACACTTCAGCAGGAGGCTTCAAGAAAGCTTGGTATGCGTCCTGAAAGAACCATGAAGGTAGCTCAGGAGCTTTACGAGGGTATCACGCTTCCGGGTTACGGCTCAACCGGTCTTATCACATATATGAGAACGGACTCACTCCGTATCTCAGAAGAAGCAAGACAGGCAACCGATAAGTTTATCAGAGCTAACTACGGTGAAAAGTATATCCCCGAAAAGCCCAGATATTATAAATCAAGAAGCAACGCTCAGGATGGTCACGAAGCTATCAGACCCTCAGACGTTGCTATCACTCCCGAAAGCATCAAGGCAAGCCTTACAGCAGAGCAGTATAAGCTCTATTCACTTATCTGGAAGAGATTTGTGGCTTCACTTATGGCTTCCTGTGTACAGAATACAACGAAAATCGAAATCAAGAGCAAAAATGCAGGCGAAAGCGAAGAAAGATTTTGTATGTTCACTGCAAGCGGATATACCGTTAAGTTTGACGGCTTCACAGTGCTCTATAACATTGATGAAGACGAAACCTCAAAGCTTCCCGAGGGTATCAGCAAGGACAGTGCTCTTAAGTTCAAGGATCTTATCAAGCAGCAGCACTTTAC
>JAZQUF010000017.1:0-17306 GCA_045631165.1 Acutalibacteraceae bacterium | reverse complement strand
CACCTGTTGAAAGATGGTCGGTTGCACCTAATCAGCTTGAGGATATCTATAACTTTGAGGATGCTCTTGTTGTTGCCTGTATGCTTATCACTCTTCTTCGTCATGCAGACAGAGTAAAAATCGCTTGTCTTGCTCAGCTTGTAAATGTAATCGCACCTATTTTCACAAAGACAGGCGGTGGAGCTTTCCGACAGACTATTTTCTATCCCTTCCAGGCTATGTCAAAGTATGCAAGAGGCAACGCTCTCAAGCCTATTATTGACTGTCCTAAGTATGATTGCAAGGACTTCACAGATGTACCTTATCTCGAGTCTGTAGCGTCATATGACGAGGAAAATGAAGAGGTTGCACTATTTGTTGTCAACCGCTCAATGGAAGAAGATGTACAGCTTGATATATCACTTCTCGGCTTTGATGGTTATAAGGTGGTTTCATTCGAGTCAATGGATGGCTATAATGTTTATCAGGAAAATACCTTTGACAATGAAACCGTAAAAATGCACTCTAATCCCTTGCCTACAGAAGACGGAAAGAATACAGTTGCAAATCTCAAGGCTCTTTCATTCAACGTAATCAGATTCAAAAAATAATCAAAAAAGGGGACGCTCAGCCGTCCCCGAATTTGTAAGGTGTAATATGAAAAAAGATGATTTTTCGTCGAAAATAAGCCTCGCTTCGGCAATGCTTATTTTTGGCACTATAGGGCTTTTTGTCAGAAATATAGATATGCCTTCAAGCGTAATTGCTTTTATAAGAGGTTCAGCAGGTGCGCTGTTTCTGATGCTTTTCTGCCTTTTGACTAAAAAGAAGTTTTCCTTTTCAGCGGTTAAAGAGAAGCTACTTTTGCTGTGTCTCTCAGGGGGCGCCATCGGTATAAACTGGATATTCCTCTTTGAGGCTTATCGCTATACCACTGTTGCAACGGCTACGCTATGCTATTACATGGCTCCGATATTTGTTATAGTTATGAGCAGTATCATTTATAAGGAAAGGCTTACAGCTAAAAAAATATGTTGTACCCTTGTTGCGCTTGTCGGTATGATTTTTGTTTCCGGTGTGGCGGAAACAGGTATAGGTGACATAGAAGAAATGAAGGGAGTGATCCTTGGTATCCTTGCAGCTGTATTCTATTCCAGTGTTGTGCTTATGAATAAGAGCCTCGGCAGTGTACCTGCCTATGATAAAACTATTGTACAGCTTATAGGTGCAACCATAGTGATATTACCTTATTGTCTTGCCACTGTGAATATAGGAGAGTTGAGCTTTGATAAAAAAAGCATCATAATGCTCTCAATTGTCAGCATTGTTCATACGGGTGTAGCCTACACTCTTTATTTCGGATCTATGAAAAATCTTCAGTCTCAGACTATTGCTATTATGAGCTATATTGACCCTATTGTCGCAGTAGCACTCTCAGCTGTTCTGCTGAAGGAAAAGATGTCGGCTCTGAGTGTTGTAGGTGCTGTGCTGATTTTATCGGCAACATTCCTTAGTGAAGTAAATATAAGAAAACGCAGAATATAACAAAATCCCTACCTTGCGAAAAGGTAGGGATAAAATTTTGATTATTCAACGCCGATTGACTTATTCCAAGCCTTGTAATCGAAGTGCTCGTTCTCTTTTTCAAGAGTACGGAAGTCGTTTTTACCTGAGCCTGTAAGAGGAATTTTGTCGATTGTAACAACAGCAACGGGTCTGCCGCGTTCTTCAAGAAGAGCATTACACTCTTTGAAAATCTTCTTGCAGAATTCTTCTTTGTTATCTACATAGTCTGCAAATTCAACGAATACAACGGGGTAGTGACCCTGTGTACGATCCATATCTGCAACACCAACAGCTGAGCAGTTGATAACTTCCTTGTGACGTGCAACAAGGCTTTCGATGTTTACGGGGAACACCTTATGACCATCGAAACGAGTAATCATTCTCTTGATTCTGCCGATGATGTAAAGGAAACCGTCATCATCAATGTAACCAAGGTCACCTGTGTGGAGCCATACTTTACCGTCATCATCGTGCTTACGCATAACATTAGCTGTTTCTTCGGGACGCTTGTAGTAACCCTTCATAAGTGAGGGACCTGTGATACAAACTTCACCGATTTCGTTGAAGGTAAGCTCGTTGCCTGTTTCTTCGTCGAAGATACCGGCTGTAATTGTGATTGAGGGGATACCAACACTGCCTGACTTGTAGATGTCGTTTACACAGAATGAAACAGCTGCTGATGACTCTGAAAGGCCGTAACCCTGTGAAATGGGATAACGCATACCGTGCGACTTTGTGAATTCACCGAGTTTCTTTTCGAGACCCTTGTTCATTGTGTCACCGCCTGAACCAAGGCACTTGAGGAATGAAAGGTCCATATTCTGGAGTTCCTTGCTACGCATAAGAGCCTCATAGAAAGCGGGTGTACTTACAGTGTGGTTGGGTTTGTATGTCTTGTAAAGCTTACCATACTGGCTGAGGTCAAACTTGGGAATGGGGATAAGCACAAGACCGATTGAAAGAGGCATATGCATACCGCAGCACATACCATATGATGTGAAGATGGGAATAATGTCAAGGAATGTTTCGCCCTTGTCATAGTAAAGACCTGAGTATTTGAAGTTGTGAGCTGTAGCGTTTGCACCATCGTTTGTGATCATAACGCCCTTAGCAAAACCTGTTGTACCGCCTGTGTAGGGGATTGAGAAAACTGCATCGCCCTGATAGGGAGCTTCAACTGCTGTTGTACCCTTACCACCTTCAAGGAAAGTGTTGTAAGTAACGAGCTTATCGCTGTAGGGAAGATTTGTCTTAACCTTGAGGTTCATTGCTACTCTCTTGATGAAGGGGAGTGACTGTGAAGCTGAAACAGCGATGATGAGATCCTGCTTGAGTTCATCTACAATACCTGCGATCTTTTCGTAAACAACATTCATTACGATGAAAATCTTTGATTCTGATTCTACAACTGCACGACGGATGCTTTCAACGTCCATACGGGGGTCGATAGTGTTTGCTGTTGCACCGAGCTTATTAAGAGCATAAACACAGTAGATGGTTTCGGGTGTTGCAACTGAAAGGAATGATACAATGTCACCCTGCTTAACACCTGCAGCAGCAAAAGCGTTTGCTGTTTCGTCGATGTTCTTTTTAAGAGTAGCGTGTGTGATTTTGTTGCCGTAGTAGTTGATAGCAACTTCATTCTGTCTGTCTGCATTTGCTTCAGTCATATAACGATATGCTGTTTTCTGGGGGTAGGGGAGACTCTTAACTTCCTCTGAATAGTATTTCATCCAGGGCTTTTCAACTGAGATTCTCTTGGTTGTAACTGATTCGCTCATAGTTACGCTCCTTTACACTTTTTTAAAATTCTTTTTTTACAATTCATTGCATGGGTAAAATTCTCAAATTGATATTCACATAGAAACCCAACATAAACCGCGGTTATTCTAACATAGGTATGTTATAGAAATGTTAATGGTTTTTAATATATTATTTAATATTTGATAGGGTGTTGGGGGAGATTATATAAGGTTTGCGGTATTATATTGACAAATAAGATGAAAACTTTCCTAAATAATTAATAAGAAATTAACAGACCTCGTTTATTTGCGACCGTATTTAGTTCTTTGCATTTTCAAAAATTGAATATAGTTGTAAGCCGATGCTGTGGCAAAGAAATATTTGCAGAGATATTTTATAAAAAAATACGGACAGAATTTTAAGTCTGTCCGTAGGTGTTCATTCTTTATACAGATATCTGTTACTTCTCTAACCATGCGAGAATATCAGCGAAAATTTTCTCTCTGTCGTCTTCGTTAAGAATCTCGTGTCTGTCGCCGGGATAAAGATAACAGGTGGGCTCGTGACCTGCATCCTCGAGATTGTCACACACATTGATAACACCTCTGCCGTTGAAGCCGATGGGATCTTTGGCTCCTGAAACGAGAAGAATGGGAAGAGTGGTAGGAATAAGAGAAGCCCATTCACTTGTGCAGGCGGAGTTTGCTATTGAAATAAGGTCACGAAGAAGTGCCATTTTGAATCCTGCACCGCAAAGAGGATCTTCAATATATCTCTGCTGGTTTTCCTCACTCTGTGAAATCCAGTCAACGGGTGCCTTGGCACCTCTTACGAGTATCATCTGGACTTTATCAAGAAGTACATCGGGTACCTTTGCTCTGGGGCCTAATTTTTCACAGAGCATTCTTACGGGTCCCTCAAAAGTAACTGCAGCTGAGGGAAGCTCACCTGTGCCGCAAAGAATAAGACCTGCAAGCTCATGGCCGAAGCTGGTTGCATAAACTCTTGCACAGAATGAACCCATACTGTGACCAAAAAGATAATAGGGGAGATCGGGATAACGCTTATGCATAATGGAATAGAGAATATGCATATCGTCAACCATACGAAGGTCTCCGTCTTTTTCAGCGGTGAAGCCTAAATCGTCAAGGGAATCAACACTTTTGCCGTGTCCGATATGGTCCTGACCGCAAACAACATAGCCCTCTTTTGCAAGGAAGCGGGCAAATTCGTCATATCTTTCAACGTGTTCGGAAACACCGTGAGTGATCTGGAAAACTGCTTTGGGTTCTTTTTCATCGTCCTGCCATATACAGCAGTGTATTTTGTTTACTCCGGTAGATGAAAGGTAATATGCGTCTTTTTTTATAACAGCCATAATTTTAACCTCCGCTGATTTTTGATAACTATTCAATTATAATACAATTTGTAAAAATAATCAATAACTTATTTAATTTTAAGGTTGAAGGGATATTATGTGGTTTACAACAGACTGAAAATGTTATATAATAAGATAATTAATACTTAGGTCGGAGATGTTTATGTTTGGTTATGTGAAAACCGATAAGCCTGAAATGAAAATAAAAGAGTATGAGGTCTACAGAGGTTTGTACTGCTCTCTTTGCAAGGCTATGGGAAAGCATTTCGGTGTGCTGTCCCGATTGACTCTTAGCTATGATATTGCATTTCTTGTTTTGACAAGGCTTTCTTTCAGTGGTACAGTGCCTTGTTTTACAGGTGGTCACTGTCCTTTTAATCCGTCGAAAAAATGCAATTATTGCAAAAATACTGACGAAGAATTGCGCTATGCCGCGGCAGTTTCTATGATGATGTTTTATTTTAAAGTCAGAGATAATATCTCCGATGGCAGTGCCGTGAAAAGGCTGCTGATGTATCTGATTCTCCCTTGGGCTACACTCAAATATAAGAAAGCAAAAAAGATGTATATCGAAATTGCAGAGATAATCGAAGATTGTATGGAGAAACAGAGTGAGGTTGAAAAGATAAACTCTGCAATTACTGATGAAGCGGCACATAACAGTTCAGAGGCTCTGGGTAAAATAGCAGCATATAATATCAGTGATTTTGACGGATACGTTTACCGTTTCGGCTACGGAATAGGCAAGTGGGTTTATCTCACAGATGCATTTGATGATATAGAAAAAGATATAGAATCAAACAGTTACAACGTTTTTATTAATAAATATAAGTTAACCGCCGGTGGTCTTACAGAAGAA
The DNA here is from genome assembly GCA_045631165.1 of Acutalibacteraceae bacterium. Classification (GTDB taxonomy): domain Bacteria; phylum Bacillota; class Clostridia; order Oscillospirales; family Acutalibacteraceae; genus UBA6857. Next base: position 11,781 of record JAZQUF010000017.1, on the reverse strand, counting down.
ATCAAAAGTGAAATTCTGGGCACAATTAATATGAGCAGTGCAGTTTTTATAGATGCTTATGAGCGAATAGAAAACAAAAGTCTCAGACCTATAATGGAAAATATTATTTATGAAGGAATGCATAAAAGTCTCGACAGAATACTGAAAGGCAGTAGTAAAGACAAAAGATTGAAAGGAAGAAAAGAAGATGAGAGATCCTTATGAAGTACTTGGTATGCCGAGAAGTGCAACCAAAGATCAGATAAAAGCTAAATACAGAGAGCTTGCCAAGAAATACCATCCCGATAATTATGTGGGTTCACCCCTTGCTGATGTTGCCAACGAAAAGATGCAGGAGATCAACGAGGCTTATGATGCTATTATGAACGGCACTGCAGATAAAGGTTATTCATCAGGCGGTTCCTTCAATGATTATACTCAGGTCAGAGAGCTGATGAGAAGAGGTGCTCTCGATGCTGCAGAGCAGATTCTTGAAAATATGCCTCAGAATGTCCGGGAAGCTCAGTGGTATTATCTCAAGGGTCAGATTAACTATCAGAGAGGCTGGACTGATCAGGCATTCACATATTTTGCAACAGCACACAATATGGAGCCGAATAATGCTGAATACAGACACGCTTTTGAAAACCTCAGCCGTCAGCGTACCGGCGGTTTCAGAACATCTTCGAGACATAATTCATCCAATTCAGATTGTGACACCTGCAGTATCTGTCAGGGATTATTATGTGCCGACTGCTGCTGTGAATGTATGGGTGGAGACTGTATTCCTTGTTGCTGATTTAATTATGAATTAGGAATTATGAATTGCAATAATTTTAAGAGAGGTTAATATGAGTCAGAGTGCAAAAACTGCAATAGGCGGTATGACGGCGGCTTTATCTGTTGTGCTGATGATACCGACGGTTATGGGGCTTTGGACCTATGCTTTACCTGCTTTTGCAGGTATTCTTATAATGTTCACTATAATTGAGCTTGATAAAAAATGGGCAGTGGGTATTTTTGTTGCTGTATCCTTGCTTAGTCTTATACTTCTGCCGAACAAAGAAGCAGCGGTGTTTTATCTTTGCTTTTTCGGTAACTACCCTATAATCAAGTGCTTGCTTGAGGGTGCAAAAATGCCGAGAATACTCGAATATATTATCAAGTTTATAGTTTTCAACGCTGAGGTATTGTTGGCAGGTTTTGTTATGATTAAGGTTTTCGGAGTGCCTATGGCTGAGTTTTTAGGTGTAGAAGGTGAGGGTGCTTTTTGGGTACAGTATGCCTTGCCCATAACCTTGGTAGTCGGTAATGTGACATTCCTGCTTTTTGACAAGCTTCTTACTATGATGGTGACGATTTATCTTTTCAAGTGGCAGAAGCGCTTCAGGAAGATGTTCCCGTTTAAATAAAAAATCAAATCGTGCTTTTGATTCTTTTTCCACGATAGGAAAAAGAATGCCACGCGGCGAGCGATAAAACAAACAGGTCACAACCTTTCGGAAGTGACCTGTATTTTATTTGTTTTATTTCTTCATTTCTCTTTCTATCCAAGCCATAATGAGATTTACTATCTTACCTATCTGCACATCGTCGAGAGCCTTGCCGGGTTTAACCTTGTACCACTTATAAAGGCAACCACGACAGCAACAAGCAGTAGCGTGTTGGGCAATAAAAACAGGATGACCTTTCATAGGAGTCTGTTTTCCGTCGTTGGGGATGAACTCGGGTGCAAGGCGGGTACGGATAAAATCTTCAGCGTGAAGTCTTATGGTGTCCATACCTTTGTCACGGATGTAGGCTTTGTCTTTCTCTTTCAGGTGGAAAGAGGCTCGAAATTTAGAAGTCAGAAGCTTGTCGAGAGCTTCATCAAGAGTCTGCATCAGTTAGAAGAAGCGAGCCACTCGTGCTCTTTAGCATAGAATCTTGTTGTCTTATACCAGGGGTCATCGGGGAGATGTCTTATCATCCACACATAGCACATCTCGTAACCGGGAGCTACAACCTGATGATGGTCAAAGCCGTCGGTGATATATGAAGCTGAGCCCTCTACACTTTTGTAAACATCGTCACCGATGAAGCAGGCACCAAAGCCCTGAGGTTTATCAAACTGATAATAGTACACTTCGGGCTGAGGATGATGATGTGGGGGATAGCTTGACCATTTACCCGGCTGATTGAAAACTTCACCGAGTACCATATTTGAGTAAGGTGCATTGTCATAGTCGAAAACTGTTGAGCAGATACGGTGACCTGTACCGCCCCACTGACCCTTACCGAATTCCTGATAAAGGATATCTTCGGGTTTGTAGAAAACGGGAGCGAAGTCCTTATCGTTGTCGGTTTGCTGGATGAGGATTTCAGTGCCCTCTTTGGCTGTTATTGATACTTCAACATTACGGGGCACGTGAAGACAATAGGGGGTCTTTTCAAAAGGACCGCTACGCTTCATTGTTTCAGTTGTACCTTGCCATGTAATTGAAGCTTCACCTCTGAGGATAAGAAAAGCTGTTTCGTTAGCTGAGTCAAGCACAGTAATGGTTTCGTTGTCCTTAAACTTTTTGACCTTGATGGTCATAAGCATTTCAGGGTGGTACTTGCCCATTTCACAGACAAGTCTCTCACCATTAGCGTCATAGTTGTTATATTCAAGCATAGTATTTTCTCCTTTATGTTTTATGATAGAATTGTACTACAATTACGGGAATTTTTCAAGGTGTTTTTTATTGTAATGAAAGATAATTTATGATATACTCTCTTTGTCGGTATGCACCTGCGGTGCATTGATGAATTGACCTGACGGTCATGAATTGGCTTCGCCATGAATTGAAGCTTCGCTTCATAAATTGCACCTGCGGTGCATTAAAAAGGAGAAAAACAACTATGCCGTACTTATTCACACACTTCAAAGAAAAGCTCACTCCTGACGGAGAGCAGGTATATATTTCAGTCAGCCGTGACGGTTTTAACTGGGAAGAACTCAACAAGGGTAATCCTATCCTCACAGCTGAAAAAGGCTTCAAGGGTTGCCGTGATATTGAAATCGTAAGAACACACTTCGGTTTTGTTATCCTCACTACAGACGAGTGTATAGCCAACCGATACGACGAAAACTATAACATCAACTGGAAAATCGTCAACCGTACAGGCAGTAAGTGCCTGAGAATGTGGAAGACGCCAGACCTTATCAACTTCTCCGAAGAGATACTTGCTCCTATCGGTACTGAAAACTTCGGTTGTATGTGGGCACCTGAGGTTTACCACGAAGAAGAAACAGGGGAGTACCTTATTCATTGGGGTTCAACTGTCAAAGAAGACGACTACAGCCATATGTCAATTTATTGCAGTGTGACAAAAGACTTTGAAACATTCTCAGAGCCTAAGATGTTCTTCACCAAGGATAACGAAATTCTCGATACCCACATAAGAAAAATCGATGGTGTTTATCATATGTTCTATAAAAATGCTGAGCACCCATCTATGAATATGCATGCAACTTCCGATAACCTCTATGGCCCATATAAGCACGATGAAGAGTTCGAAAAGTATATGGCATCTCTCGGTAATGCAGGCTCGTATGAAGCTCCCACAACTTTAGTTCTGCCCGACGGCAGATGGTGCCTGATGATTGACTTCTTCGGCTGTGAAAAGCCTAAGATGGGTTATGTGCCTTTTGTGTCATCAAAGCCCGGTGACAGCAATTTCACTATGGCTAAGGAAAGCTTCTCATTCCCTTGCGGCTTTAAGCACGGCGGTATTGTCGAAATTACCGACGAGGAATACGAAAAACTTAAAAATCATTACAAAAACTGATGAAAATTCTTTTTGCAACCATTGGTTGCGCAATTGCAAGGTTTGCTTTATAGTCTTTTAGCCTATGTTGTGATAAACTCTAATCACAACGAAAGGAGGATGTGAATGTGAAACTTCACGAAAAAATTTATTCCCAAAGAAAGCTCAGAGGTCTCTCTCAGGAGGAACTGGCAGAAAAGCTCGGAGTATCAAGGCAGGCTGTAAGTAAATGGGAAACAGGTGAGGCTTTGCCTGAAATTACAAAGCTTAAAGGTCTTGCTGAGGTTTTCGGTGTTACAACAGATTTTCTGTTAAATGATGAAGACGTGTTTGTGAAAGAGCAGATGAATAGCCTTGACCCTTTTGACAGATTTTTAGCCTGGTTTGAATCTTTGCCGCAAAAGCTTGCACCTTTTTTCAAAAGGTACGGTTGGATTGGTGGTATATTGCTGATTATACTCGGAGCTTACAGAGTTGTGACAAATCTTTTTGGTGCTTTATCATTCACAGGTGCTCCAGCAGGATTTGCTGTGCCTGCTTTTGCGATGATTTTTATAAATGCTGCTGTCGGTGTGGCTATCATAGTTGCAGGCGTTATTATAATCAAGAAGTTTAAACCTAAAAAGAATAGAGATGAATAGCCCTTCAGGAAGCCGTGTGCTTCCTGATTTTTTTGTTTGCGGTAAAGGTGGGACGGGGCTCCGTGAAACCGCCCCGTGGGGCGGTTTCAGAGGACGCCTTTAGGCGTCCTCGTGCCGAACAATGTTCGGCAACGGAGCCCCGTCTTACACGTTGAACCCTGCCTTAAAATCAGCTATATAGTCCGCGACATAGAATAGTTCAGGGGTGATTTTATGAATTACTGTGAACTGACAGCATCAATCACTGCAATTGCAAATATCCTTGCAGATAAATATAACGATGAAGAACTGTCGCTTCTTGCAAGTATTTTTGTGCAGCGTGGGGATACTCTTGCAACTATAGTTGCCGGCAGAGCCGTATGTGAAAAAATAATATTAAAAAATGAGAATTAACGGACAGTGTGTGGGGATGCTTATAAAAAGGGAGTGAAGATAAAATGGAGCTGCTTAAGCTTATATTGACGTCGGTATTATCTGCCGTATCATTATTTATAATCGCAAAAATTATAGGTCATAAGCAGATGTCTCAGCTTGATTTTTTTGATTACATTACAGGAATAACAATCGGTTCAATTGCTGCGGAGATGGCAACAGAGCTTGAAGAACCCTGGAAGCCTTTTGTGGCTATGCTTGTTTACGGCGCCATAACTGTTATTCTGACTCTTATAACAAGTAAGTTTGCCAAAATGCGTAAATTTTTCAACGGAACACCTACTATAGTAATGAATAACGGAAAAATTTATCGTAAGAATATGAAAAAAGCGAAGCTGGATCTGAGTGAATTTATGGTGATGTGCAGGCAACAGGGCTTTTTTGATTTAGCTGATATTCAGACGGCTGTTTTTGAGTATAACGGAAGACTGACTATATTGCCCGTAAGTACCAGACGTCCCATAAACCCCGAGGATGTGAATTTAAAGCCGGAAGCAGAATATATCTCTGCTGAGGTTATTATGGACGGAAGGATAATTGATGAAAATCTTAAGCGTATGGGTCTAGACAGCAAATGGCTTGAGAAAAAGATAAAAGAGCAGGGCTTTAAAAATGCCAATGAAATATTCTTAGGCTTGTGTGATGAAAAGAAACAGCTGACATTATATAAAACGGAATAATTAAAAGGCGGCAGATATGCCGCCTTTTATGATTTATTGATATCCTTTATGCTCCGATTCTTATCTGCAAGGGCAGTGTTATAACCGTATCGGATACGATTGCGCCCTCTTCAAAGCAGAGATAGTACTGATAGTTTTCAGGCTCATAGTAGAATTCGGAATCCTCGATTGTTATTGTGCAGAGAATATTTCCGCCGAAGTCCTCGCTGATTTCAGGGGTTATAGTTGCACTGACCTTCTGAATGAGGGTGGAGTCCCACATCTGATAAACATAAACCTTGGTGCCCATAAGATTTTCACCGAGGTTATCACCTATTGTGAGCACAACCTCGTCAAAAAATTCATCTTCCGGAATTTCCTCAATGTTGTAGCTGCTGATTTTCATATAGGTTTTACCATCGTCGGATTTGTCGCCGTTTTTGCGGTTGGTACTTACGAGAGTCGGCTCTTCGAAGGCTTCGGTTGTGGATTCTTCTGTTGTGGTTTCCTCAGTTGTTGTCTCTTCGGTAGTCGGCTCTGTTGTGGTTTCCTCAGTTGTTGTCTCTTCGGTTGTAGATTCTTCTGTAGTTGTTTCTTCTGTTGTGGACTCTTCCGTTGTTTCCTCTGTTGTCGGAAGTGTAGTTGAAGGAGCGAGGGTGATTGTGGTGTTTTCTGTGGTAGTTTTATCCTTGCCGTCAGAGTCGGATTTTACGATTAAAGCAACGACAAGAGCTAACACTATAGCCAGAGCGAAAACGAGAAAATACCAACGCTTTTTAGGCGGTTCTTCGTCATCGTAATCATCATAAGCTTCCTCGTAAGCTTCTTCGATTAACTCTTCCTGAGGCTGCTCGTAGGAATCGAAACGTATGCCGTTGTTGCCTGTAATTTCAAAGTTGTTTACGGGCTGCGGTGTTACATAGGATGCCTGCTGATACGGTGTATAGGCTTCAAGCTGAGAAAGCATTGCGATGGGGGAAACATATCTTTCGTCAGCCTTGTAGGCTGTTGCTTTTGATATTATGGTTGTGAGCTTGAAATCTGCATTGGCAGGAGCAGGAAACGCTTCACCTCTCATACATTTTGCGAATGACTGCTCTCTGTCAGAAAGGGATATCGGTGCCGGATGAGGGGGCAGGAAGGGAAGACGGTTGTTGTTTAGAAGCTTGTAAAGAAGTATGCCCAGAGCGTAAATGTCCGAGGAGGTATCCTGAAGATAGTTTTTATGATAAAGCTCAGGAGCCATATAAAGTGAGCCTTCAGATATATTGCTGTTATAATCGAAAAGCCCGAAATCACCAAGCTTGTAGTTTCCTGAAGAATCAACGTAAATATTTTCGGGAGTTATATTGTGGTGAATGAAGCCTTTCTCACGGAAGGCTTCCATAGCACGGCAGATGTCCCTGCCGAGCTTTACTGCATCGGTTTTGCTTACGTTTTCAAAGCTGAGATAGTCGTTTAACGGATTCAGCAATTCAACAAGCATAATAACGTAAAAGCAGGAGGGCTCTCTGATTATTGTAAAGTTATATAATCTGACTATGGTTTTATGATATGAGAGAGATTGCATTATACTCATATTTTTGCTTACGGTCTGCTGTAATATGTCAAGATATTCATCAATGTTACTGTATCTGCCCGAGGCAATAACACGACTGAGCTCCTTATCACTTGAAGGGAATTTTATAGTTTTCAAACCGAGATAATCCTTCTGGATACCATCAGTCTTGTAAACCTTATAGAATTTTGAGTTTTTACCTTCGGAAATTTTTGTTTCTATATACCACGAGCCGAACAACGGCTCCATCGCTTTGAGCTTTTCTGAGTTCAATCTGAAGACTCCTTTCCGATAAATTACAGCATTATAATATCATTTCTGCATTGCTAAGTCAAGAAAAAGGACTGTTACGGGGGTTATAAGACAATTTATACGAAAACACGCTTTAAGGTTAATATATTTTTTACACATCAAGGGGCGTGTTTCTATTGATTTACGTCGAAAAAAGATGTAAACTATAATAGAATGCGAAAATATGTCGCAGATTGCAGAATATTAAGATTATAATATATAAATATAAGCATAATAAGTTAAATACAGGTGAAAAAAGTTGAAAAAAATTACTATAATTTTAGTTTTGATTGCGGTTTTATCGGCCTATCCGGTTTTTAATATGGTCAGCCTTGCCAACAGCGGTATAAAAGCAGAAGAAACAGATTTGTCGGCGGGAAACAGTGTTATAGAAAGTCTTTGGAGCTTCGATGTAAAAAAAGCGCAGAAAAACATTAAAACGGCCGAAGAAAAACGCAAGGATCCCACAGGTATAAAGCAGAAGGTTAAAGATACCCTCAGAAATCTTGATAAGGGCAAAACCACTTACAGAAAAGTCTTTAAAAATGTTTACATTGTCGGTGACTCTCTTATGAACGGACTTGAGGCATACAATATTCTCAATTCCAATCATCTTATTACTCAGGTAAGTGCCAGCCTTTATCATCTTGACAGCAATGTGAATAAAATCATAAAAATCAATCCTCCCATACTGATTCTTCATTACGGTGTGAATATGATAGCTACGGAAAAAAAGTATCTGAATAATTACATTGCTATGTACACCGCAATTATCGAGGAGCTCAAGGAAGCCTTGCCTGATACAAGAATTATTATCAGCGGAATTTTCCCGGTTGACAGGGATATTGCAAAGGCAAAGCGCTTCGGAAAGATAGATGAATACAATAAAAACCTGAAAGCGATGTGCAAAGAGCTTAAGGTTGAATATATGGACAGCTCATCTGTTTTAAAAGCACATACCGAGTGCTACGGCAGTGATGGTATTCATCTTTCAAAAGCTTTTTATGAAAAATACTGGCTGAGATTTATAATTAAAGAGATGGAGATTGTCGGATGAATAAGCACAGAGCTTTTGAAATAATCAGTGTTGTTTTCCTGGTGGCATTTATCTTTCTTTTGTCGGGCAATGATTCATACAGCGATAAAACAGTCCAAGAGGTTTTTGATTCTCTGCCCCAGAGTACGGAGTTTAAAGAGAAGTGTCGGAAAATCGAAAAAAATAAGATAAAAGAAGAGTTTGGCATAGATTTTGACGGGGTTGACTCATTTGTTTATTATGCAAGTGATTCGATTATGACAGTTGACGAGCTTATGATTATAAAGCTTAAGGAAAATGCCAAGGCTGATGATATTACCGAAAAGATTGAAAAAAGAGTAAAAGAAAAGCAGATTCTTTTTGAAGGGTATGCGCCCGAGCAGAGTGCTGTTCTGAAGAATTATGATCTTTCTTATTCAAACGGATTTATATTTTACTGTGTTTCGGAAGATTCAACTGATGCACTCGTACATTTTTTAGCAAGTTTAAAATAATCCAGAGGTGGAATAATGGTTTTCAGCAGCGCCGTATTTCTCTTTGTCTTTTTTCCGCTGACCCTGATACTTTATTTCATGGTTGGCAGAAGCGGTGACGAAGAAAAGGATATAGCAAAGAAAAACTTAATATTATGTCTGGCGAGTCTGATATTCTATGCTTGGGGTGAGCCTGTTTACATAGTGCTTATGTGCCTTAGCATATTTTTCAACTATCATCTCGGACTCGATATGGAAAATCACAGAAACAGCAGCAGTAAGATGAAAGCACTGCTGATTTTTGGCATATGCTTCAACCTGTTTATGTTGGGCTTTTTCAAATATGCAGGCTTTATTATCAGCAATGTAAATTCCATATTCGGAACAGTTGTGGATTATGAGGGACTGCCTCTTCCTGTGGGTATTTCATTCTATACCTTCCAGATTCTTTCCTACGTCGTAGATATATATAGGGGACAGGTCAGAGCGCAGACGAAAATCGTAAATTTTGCTGCTTATATCTCTATGTTCCCTCAGCTTATTGCGGGGCCTATTGTTCAGTACAGCGATATAGAAAAGCAGCTCAGCCAGAGAACGGTAAGCATAGATAATTTTTATGAGGGCATAATCTGTTTTATAAGAGGTCTCGGCAAGAAGGTTCTTTTTGCAAACACAATAGGTGCTGTCTACAGCGATATAGCTGCTCAGGGACTCGCTAATGTCTCTGTTTTAACGGCCTGGTTATGTATAATATGCTATACACTTCAGATTTATTTTGATTTCAGCGGTTACAGTGATATGGCTATAGGTCTCGGTAAGATGTTCGGCTTTGAATTTATTCAGAATTTCAATTTCCCTTATAAGGCCACAAGCATAACAGATTTCTGGAGAAGATGGCATATAAGCCTTAGTGGTTGGTTCAGAGATTATGTATACATTCCCTTAGGCGGTAACAGAAAAGGTACAATCAGAACTATATTCAACATTCTGATTGTATGGTCACTTACGGGTATGTGGCACGGTGCAGCGTGGAATTTTATAGCATGGGGTATGTTTTACGGTGTGCTTCTGATAGTGGAAAAATATCTTCTTAAAGGCATTCTTGAAAAAATCCCGCTTATTTTCAGATATATAGGTACCATGATTGTGGTTATGATTGGCTGGGTGTTCTTCTCAAGTGAAAATATCACGGCTGCAACAGAGTTTATCGGTGCACTTATCGGATTTGGTAACGGTAGCTTTATAGACTCACAGGCTATGTATCTGTTTAAGGAAAACATCTTCTCTGTTTTTGTGATGGGTCTTAGTGCCGTAGGTGTTTTTGATATGATATCCACCCGTGAGGAAACAAGAGTATACAAGGCACTGAAGTGCTGTGTTTATCTTGTGATTTTTATATTATGTATCGCATACCTTGTAAGCGAAACCTATAATCCCTTCCTTTATTTCAGATTTTAATTGAGGATGATAATTATGAATACAGAAGATAAAGATATCCTCCTTGACCAAATGGAGGAAGATAATGAAGATACCCTCTTTGACCAAATGGAGGAAGATAATGAAGATATCCTCCTTGATGAAATGGAGGAAGACAACGAAGATTTTTATGATTTCAGATATAACAGCCTTAAGAAAAAAGGTGCTTTTATAAGTTTTATTATGATATGGCTTTTCTGTCTTATTATTTTTGGCGTGGCGGGACTTCATTTCCTGACAGAGGATAATAAATTTTCAGAAAGCGAAAACAGAGTTCTCGGCGACTTCCCGAAGCTTTCTGCCGCAACGCTTGCTGACGGTAGCTTTATGAAGGATTTTGAAACATATCTTACTGACCAGTTTCCTTTCAGAGACGAAATAATATCTCTGAAAACTCTTGCAGACAGAATCATCGGTAAAAATGAAGAAAACGGTGTGTATATCGGCAAAAACGGTTATCTTTTCGATGCGCAGACAGCCCTTGACAGTGCTCATATCAAAAAAATAGGTGAGGCTGTTCTGAATTTTAAGGAAAAGCATAAGGAATTGAAGACTGCTTTTGTTCTTGCACCGAATTCAACTTATGTGTATTCTGAATATCTGCCGGATTATCTGGAGCTGCCTGAACAGAGATGGCTTATAAGAGCTGTGCACAGACGGATGAATGATGACAGTATACTGTGGCCTGCTGCCTCAACGATTCTTAAGGAAAAAGCAGATGAAACAGCTCTTTACTATAAAACAGACCATCACTGGACAACGAGGGGTGCATATCTGATTTTTAAAGAAATCTGCCTTTCCTGGGAACTTGAGAAAAACGAAAAAGCAATAGATGAAAAATTTGATTTTTATGAGGTTTCAAATACCTTCGAGGGGACTCTCGCTTCAAAATCGGGTGTACACGATACAACGGATGTGATCGAGATATGTGTGCCTGAAAATTCTGAGGGCACCTATGTGGTAAACTTTGAGTCTTCGGGGGAGAAGACAGCATCATTGTTTTTCAAGGATAAGCTTAAGCAGAAAAATCAGTATGAGGTTTTTATGGGTGGTAACTACGATAAGGTTATTATTAGTACTGTTGCGCCTTCGGACAGATCTCTTCTTATTATCAAGGACTCCTATGCAAACTGTATGATTCCTATGCTTACACCTTATTTCAGCAAGATAGTAGTAATCGATCCGAGATATCTTACAGACAGTCTTGACAGCATTATAAAAGAAAACGATTTCAGCCACCTTATGTATCTCTATAATATCAACACTCTGCTGGAAGATAATTCTTTGGTACCCTGTCTTGAAAGCTGAAAATGAAATACTTGCCCTGACTGTAATTTATCGGTCAGGGCTTTTAATTGTAAAAGACACAGCAATTTACGTTGCTGTGTCTTAGTTATATATATTGTTATTGGGGTCGTTTATTTTGCATTGGCGTGATTTAAAA
>JAZQUF010000016.1:0-12440 GCA_045631165.1 Acutalibacteraceae bacterium | reverse complement strand
GATAAGCAGAAGCTTTGTTATAACTACAGCAAGCAGAAAGGGAACAAACAGAAAAGTAAAGATACAACCTGAAGCGGTAATTTTTTCTTCTTGCGGATTAATTAAGAAATGCGTGTTTTTGCATACTTTTGTCACAACCGACAAAAGTATGAGCCCCCGCGGCTCGAGCGGTGCAGAAGCTAATTATGAATTAGGAGTTGTGTGTCCGCACAGAGGACAGTTCTAAGTGAAAAGCACACAGAACCGTCCCCGTTCTGCTTTGAATGTAACTGACCTTTTCCGTCAGTAGCAGACTGAAAGTCTCATACAAACAAAAAAGCGGCGGGAAACGAGTTGTTTTCACAAACAGCCTTTCCCGCGCTTCAATAATATTAATATTCTGATTAAACTAATCTTAAATGCAAACCCTAAAAATTAAATTACATCAAAGTTATTTTCTTTGTGGGACTCTGTCCCACACCCTGCAAACTTTTGTAAAAGTTTGACAAAACTTTGCTTGTTTTTATATCAATAAAGGGTCTTTGAAAGAATAAAGCAAGTCCAGAGAGCTATTACAAAAAGTCCTTCTGCAGGAATTGCAAGCTTTGTGTAGGGGCACTTCCAACCCTTGTCAACAAAAAGGAAAATAGTTCTTGTAGTGAATACAGTGGTTGAGAAAATAAGACCGCCTACAAGTGAATGTACGGGTGTGCCTGTTGCATAAGTGACATAGAGAAGAAATGCACCTAAAGCAAAGGAAATACCGCCGTAATAAACTCGGATTTCAGTTTTACCTGCATTGTCGACAGGCTTTACTGAAAAGCTCTCAGCATTTTTTATAGGGCTTACGATAAAAACAATTGCCATACCGAAAAAGTAAAGTGCAAGTCCGATTACAGCTACAGCTGCAGGGATGTTTGACATAAGAATTTCTTTCATATTTTTACTTCCTTTCAGAATTTATGAATATATATTACCACAATTTTTTCTGTTGGTAAAGACTTTATTTGTTTTTTACAGTGCGGATTGTAAATTCGTTGAAAAATGCAAGACCTGCACAAAGAGCAATCAGCACAAAGGGTGTGATTTTAAAGGTTGTAGCTGAAGCGACAAAGCCGTAAATCAGCTGCACACCGAAGCCTATTGCATAAGCGCCACCCATATTGTATCCTGTTATGTCTGCGCTGTATGTTTTGCCGAAGCGCTCGGGTATAGCGTGAAGCACACTGGGGAAAACAGGGCCGAAGCCGCAACCGATAAGCAGGAGTCCTGCAAGAGAGCTACTGCCGAGAGGAAGAAGCAGGATAAGCATACCGACAGAGGAAACAACTATGCCGCAGCGGATAAGGTTATTATCGTTGAGCTTCATTGAAAGGAAGCCTGAGATTACTCTACCTGCCATTATACCGCCGTAATAAAGAGATACCCACATTGCAGCAGTGTCGGGTGGAAGTGAAAGGGTGTTGACAATATATGTGGCGCCCCATGTGCCGAGAAGAAATTCCATTGAGCAGTAAAGTCCGAGTGAAAGTATGCTTGTAATAACACCCTTGGTTTTCAGAATATCTGAAAATTTCATATCGGTTTTTTCTTCGGACTCTGCCGAAGCTTCACTCTCAAGGATTTTCCATTTTGATAAGGTGAATAAAACAATCATAGCAATGGCAACCTGAATTATGGCAACGACTCTGTAACCGTTTCGCCAGGAGCCTGTTTCGCCTGTGAGAAACTGAGACATAATCATAGGGCTTACAGTAACGCCGATACCCCAGAAGCAATGAAGCCAGTTCATATGCTTAGCTTTGTAGTGAAGGGATACGAAATTATTAAGACCTGTATCAATTGCACCGGCGCCATAGCCGAGAATAATGGAGAAAAACATCATAACATAGATGTTCGGTGAAAGGCTGATGCCTATAAGACCTATAGCTGTGATGAAAATTGAAAACAGAGTTACCTTGCCTGTGCCGAATTTTCTTATGAGCCAGCCTGAAATAAAGCTCACACCACCTGTGCATACGCCGATAACAATGCTGTAAAGTGAAGCAAAGCTTTCAGGGATTGCGAAATCGTTATGTACTACGGGCCAGGATACGCCGAAAAGGGAATCGGGCAGGCCGAGAGAAATGAAAACAATATATATGACTGCCAGTAATAATATCATAGGGTCAACCATCCTTTGATTTTATATGTTAATTTTATTTGAAAGCACCATAAATTTATGTCGCATCAGAGATGTCAGTGGCACCAATCAGATGTAATTTCAGGTCAGAGCAAAAAAACAGCAGATGCAATCATCGGATTCCATCTGCCAAAAAATTTAAGCTCTCTGAAGAATAGCCATTGCAAGGTTTTCTGTAAGCTGAATTGCACGTGTAAATACGTCTTCAACCTTATCCCACTGCTCAAAAAGCTTAACGCTGATATTCTTGAAAATATCAGAATACTCTAAAAAAACATTTAAGATGTTCATTGATTTTCCTCTTTCCTGATTGTTTTTTTATAAACTGAATTATACGGGGAACCATTTATTGAGATAAGCAAGGGATATATTCTCAACGAATACAAGAAAACGAGTTGCTACGCTTTCAACGTTATCCCAGCTTTTGAAAAGAGCTGTTGCAGCTGCTTCAAGGTCTTTAAATAACTCTAAAAAAAAGTCAAGAGCATCAGACATAATAAAGGTCTCCTTTCGTCAAATTGTTCAGTATGAACTTACGTTGTGTTAAAAATTTTGCGAGGCTTAAAAAGCCGTGCAGAATCCTTCGAGTTTGCACATTATACAACGTTTTTTGTTGAAAGTCAATTGATTTTGCAAATAAAACCCGGTTTTTGCACACAAACAGATAAAAATGTTGAATATCAGAGGAGTTAAACAACAAAAAAACTTTATGAAAATAAAAACCGCGAAGATATCTTCGCGGTTTTGTGTGGTTAATTATAATCAGAAACCAATAAAGTTTTCATTTGCATCGCAGTTCATGAAACGAGGATATGTAGCGTTTGTATAAACTGTGGGCTGAGTTTCCTGAGTAACAAGCCAGATAGCAAATTCAGTGTGATCACTGTTGTCCTTACAGCCAACATGACCTGCATTCTTGATGATCCATGTCTTGTCTTTGTAAAGATCATAGATTGTTGAAGCATTTACAACCTTATCAGGTGAAATGTATTCAGCAGCAACGCCTGCAAGCTCAGCGTCAGTAAGAGTCTTGCCGTATTCAGCGAATGTTGCAAAGCCTGATGTACGGTCACTTTCAAGAACGCCGTCACCGTGAGCCTTGAAGCCTGAGTAGATGGGAAGCTGTCTTGAGTTGTAGTGTGAAACATAACCGAACTTAACGCCACCGGCTGCTAATTTAGCCATTGTTTCTTCTGTGCTGCATACGAATTCCTTAACTTCAGCAATCTCTGCGAGAGCGACTGCATATTCATCTTCAACACCGTCAAAGAAGAATTCAACAGCAGCGTCAAACTCTTCGTCGGGTACCATACCCCAGAGACCGTATGCTGCAGCAAGGCATTCACGAAGGAAATCGCCGTAAATCTGCTCTTTGTATTCAACAAGAACTTCGTTAAGGAACTTAACAACATTCTTAAGGATGCCTAAGCCGTTGATAACCTTTACAAGAAGGTTAACGCCGAAGTTGCCCTTTGTCTTTTCGATAAGGAAATCAGCGAGACCCTTTGCATCGATAACAAGGTCGCCTCTGAATGCTGAACCAACGATGTGACCACCATTGTGTGCGCCTGAGAAGAAGAATACTGAATCAAGGTCGTTTGTGCCGTGCTTGCTGATATATGCTGTTGTTACCATACCACCCATACTGCAAGCAGCAATGTCAAGCTTTGTAGCCTTTGTCTGAGCTTTTACGTTATCAAGATAGCTCTTGAGGTCGTCAGCAAGCTCGGAGGGGCTTAATCTCCAGTCGAAGGTGTAGAGATAAATCTTTTCGCCGCCGAACTTTCTTGCAAGTGAACGATAAAGACCAACAGCTGTGTCAGCCCATACCTTGTCGTCTGATAAGTCGTAGTTATCAGCTGAGTCGGGGTATTTGGGGATAGCTACGTTGGGGTTAGCGGGGTTGCCTTCTTTGTCAAGCTTTATGTCTTTGAAAATGTCGCAACCTAATGATGTGATTGTGTTTACAACTGCGTTCTTATCTTTTTTGATATAGTTCATACCAAAGTTAAGAATGAGGTTTGTAAAGTCAAAAGCTTCAATGTTTATAGCTTTCTTACCGGTTTTAGTATCAACAAGACCGGCAAAGTCGATACCTCTTACAACAACGATGGGGTCACCGTCATATTGAACTGTTGCTTCGGTTTCGGCAGCGAATGCCATAGGCATTGCAGACACAATCATAATGACTGCAAGGATGAATGAAAGGGTTTTCTTCAGTGTTTTTTGCATAAGAGATCCTCCTTTTTAGTTTCAGCAAAAAATTTGTGTATACATTATATCAAATAAATTTTTGTTTGTAAATATTGTATTACAAGATTTTGCTTTTTTTATGTGAAAATGTGTGCTTTATAAGGGTGTATCTGCAGATATGCAGAAATAAAACTGAAAGAATAATTAAAGGCTGACAGTTGATTGTTGTTTTTTATGTCAGTACTTTACCTGTGATATATAAAAAACAGAGGTAACGCAGATATCTGAATTACCTCACTGAGTATTGTTTTTATTTTATGAGCTCAGGTATTTTCTTTATTGCTCCCGCAAGACCAGCTACAATTTTCGTAATACCCTTACCCGACTTCTCACCATTGAGCAGCATCAGAAGACCGTTGCATATTTCTTCTGTCATCACATCGGGACCCATAGTAACAAAATTTCTGATGGGTACGTCAAAAACATTAGCCTTGGTGTTGAGTCTGTCTCTTTCGCTGTCCTTGATTACACTGTCAATTACTTTATCAAGCATAGAAACAATAACCTTGCCCCATTTTGTGTCGGCGGCACCACCGAGAGAACAGGTCCTGTCGAATTTATCACCTTCACTGTACTCTCTTGCGGGTATAGGTCTTCCAAGAACTGCCGCGAACTCCTTATCGGGTACGGACATGATATCTGCACCGTAATATGAGGGGGCAGTTTCACGGTAGTCAGGTACGGGATAAGCCGATGTTGACTCGACAAAAACATCTGCTGTGAGCTTTATATCTCTTGAGGAGGCGCCTACAGCTATTTCGAATTCACCGCTTTCTACCTGCCAGTCTGATACCTCGGCATTATAGAAGGCAAAAGCTCTCTTTGAAAGTGGAATTTCAACAGTGGTCTCTTCGCCTGCCTTGAGGAAAACCTTCCTGAAGCCCTTGAGCTCCTTCTTGGGTCGGAAGATTGTGCTTTCCTTATCGCTGACATAAACCTGAGAAATCTCTGCACCGTCGCAGTCACCGATATTTTTGATTTTATATGAAACTGTGAGAGTATCGGTATCTTTTATCTTCTTTTTACTGAGCTTCAGAGCACTGTACTTGAACTGAGTATATGAAAGACCGAAGCCGAAGGGGAAAAGCACGTCCTTTCCGGCAGTGTCATAATATCTGTAGCCGATATAAATGCTTTCAGTATGCTCTGCTGTTCTCTTTGTGCCGGGATAATATTTGTAGCAGGGTGTATCAGCAAGTGAAAGAGGATATGTCTCCGCAAGCTTGCCTGAGGGATTGACCTTGCCGCTGATAATCTGAGCTATAGCGTTGCCGCTTGCCTGGCCGCCAAGGTATCCGTTGACAAGGCCTTTTACCTTGTGAAGCCACGGCATAACAACAGGTGCACCGCCTGAGAGTACAACAATAACATTTTCATTGACCCTGAGAATTTCTTCCACAAGCTTGTTGTGGCAATTCGGGAGGCTGAGATGCTCTCTGTCATATCCCTCTGACTCATATTCCTCAGTAAGACCGATGAATACAAGGGCAATATCAGCCTTTTCGGCAATCTTGCATGCATCGGTAATCATTGCAGGCATTATTTCGTCTTTTTTCTTGTTGTAACCCGGTGCAAAATTAAGAGTATATCCTTCGCTTAAAAGTCCGTCAAAGGCATCGCTTATCTTTGTGGGGTTAATAAGTGAGCTTCCTGCGCCCTGATATCTGGGGGCTCTTGCCATTTCACCGATAACTGCAATGGTCTTATCTTTCGCTACCGGCAGAATATCATCTTCATTTTTAAGAAGCACTATTGACTGACTATGGATTTTTTCGGCTAACTTTTGATGAGCCTCTTTATCGTATGTATATCCGTCTTTTAAATTTTCCTCGGACTTTTTAATGAGAGTGAGGATTCTGTCTGCCGCTTCATCAACAAAAGTTTCACTGACCTCACCGCTTCTTACGGCAGCACAGATTTTCTTATCATAGTAACCCTTTGAATTGGGCATTTCAAGCTCATTGCCGTTTCGGATACCTTCAACTCTGTCGTTGGCTGCACCCCAGTCAGTAACAGCTATACCCTCGAAGCCCCACTCGTCCTTGAGAATCTCTTTGATAAGATGTCTGTTTTCACTGCAATATGTGCCGTTGAGCTTATTATAGGCTGTCATAACTGTCCAGGGCTGAGCCTTTTTAACAGCAATTTCAAAAGCGGTGAGATAAATTTCTCTCAGGGCTCTCTCATCAACAACGCTGTCTATTGCAAGTCGCTTTTTTTCCTGGCTGTTAACTGCAAAATGCTTGAGTGATGTGCCTATACCCTGTGACTGCACGCCGTTTATCCAGCCTGCAGCCAACTCACCTGCAAGAAGGGGGTCTTCAGAGAAATATTCAAAGTTTCTGCCGCAAAGAGGAGAACGCTTCATATTCACTCCGGGGCCGAGAATTACACTGACCTTTTCCTGCAGGCATTCTTCACCTAAAGCCACACCCATTTCATAGAGAAGCTCGGGGTCCCATGAGCAAGCACTTGTAACAGCCGTCGGGAAACAAGTTGCAGGAATGGAGTTTTCAAGTCTGAATTTTCCCTCGGGATTATGCTTTCTCAGTCCGTGAGGGCCGTCGGTGAGCATAATTTCAGGTATGCCTAATCTTTCTACGCCTTTGAGATACCAGCCGTCTTTACCTGAGCAAAGACCAACCTTTTCTTCAAGGGTCATTTTGCTTATAAGTTCACTGTTCTTCATAATTTTCCTCCAATGATAGGTTTACTGTTTAATTATAGCTTGATATGAGGGGAAGGTCAAGAGTGTTTTTACGGGGAGGTCTGCGGTTAAGGGAAACGGGGGGCTCAGGAGCCGAATGAAATCCGGCTGAGCGACGCCGTCGCTCAAAAATCCGCCGTCAGCGGATTTTTCCTGAGCCCCGGCTTCACCGTCTGCACTCACTTATAAAAAAGCACCCTGCAAACGCAGAGTGCAAGTTTTTTATTTCGCATACAGCATACCGACTACAAAATTTCTGAATGAACAGGGGAAGGTCTTGCAGAGTACACTTAAAAATTTATATGACATACCGATTGCACAGACAGGCTTTACCTTCCTGCGAAGAGCAACCTTAGCAATATACTTGCCTGCAATTTCGGGGCTCATACCTTTTTCCTCATCCTTTTCCATACCGGCAACGCTTTTGCTGATTCTTCCGCCGTAAACGTCGTCACCCTCAAAGGATTTCTGTCTTGCGCCTGTAAATTCGGTGCAGATGTCTCCCGGCTCGACTGCTGTCGCTCTTACACCGTAGCACTTCACCTCATTGTCGAGACAGCTTGTGTAGGATTCAATTGCCGCCTTGGAGGCAGAATAATAGGTCTGGAATGGGATGTGCGCCACTGCTGCAACGGAGCTGATGTTGACTATTCGTCCGCTTTTCTTCTCTCTCATATAGGGGAGAATTGCTCTTGTTACTGTCACGGTGCCGAAGAAATTCACTTCAAACTGCTTCTTTGCTTCCTCGGTAGAGGTAAATTCCACTGCACCTGAAATGCCGAAGCCTGCACAGTTGACGAGAATATCGACTCTGCCGTCTGTATCAATAATTTCCTTCACTGCTGACAGAACATCGCTTTCTGATGTTACATCAGTTTTTATGTGCCTTACATTTTCAATGGGGATGTTTCTTCTGCTAAGGTCATATACCTTACAGCCCATATCTCTCAGTGCCATAGCCGTACATCTGCCGATGCCCGAGCTTGCTCCTGTTACAACTGCGATTTTATTTTCCATAGACTTATTTATCCTTTTTAAAGCTCAGTGCATCTGTTGTAGTGAGAATGAGTATCTGGCTTGGCAGATAGAATATCCATGTTGCAATTTCTGCGTTTCTTATCATCTGTTCTGTAAGAAAGCCGGGTCTGAGATTTGTAATGCCGACACAGCAGTCACAGCAGGCAAAAAGGAAAAGTCCGATTGCGAATCTCAGATGTCTCGGTGATGGCTTGAGGATGTGAAGCTCAAAGCCGTGAGCAAAGTTAACTGCAAAGCTGCAGGCGTAAGCGACGATGATTCCCACATCTATGCCGAGGAAATATGTAGCAAGACTGCCTAAGATAATGCCGGGTACGAGTCTTTTGAGAAGCTCGCCTACAAGGGGCTTACCGCTGAGGAAGGAAAATCTGATGGTATAGCAGGTCTGAACGCAGATAAATGCTGCTACACCTGCGACGAAGTTACCGATAAGAATAAGAAACAGATCCGCAACCATAGTGAACAGCAATGCGGCAGTAACAACGACATTGTCTCTTTGCTTGCCGGCACGAAGTCCCATGAGTCCCACAAGAGAAATGGCTATATACTTGACTATATTCTCAGAGTTGTGATTCATTATGTCCATTGCAACAAAGGTGCAGAAGAGCACTGCCTCAAGGGCTAAAAAAATCCAGCTTGTTATTCTTTTCAATTTTATTATCCTCCCTTTAAAATCCGAAGATTTCCTTACAAATATATCTCAATTTTATCAAAACAGCACCCCTTTGTCAACTGTTTTTAGCTATCAGACAGCAAATGAAAAAGCAGTTTAAAAGGTGTTTTTACTTTTTGTTCAGACTATAAAATCGTTACGATTTTTTATAAGTATTGTAATTTATTGTTTAAAAACAATGGCAAAAAATAGGGGATTATCATACATTAGTCGCATAGTTTCTATAAAATTTCTTGATTTGTTATCAATTTTTTAATATTTGTGTTAATTTTCTATTGACAAGCATTGTTTATGTATGTATAATGATATCGATAACAGAGTAATCTCTGGAAAAATCATATTTTTTGAAGAAGGAGGTTCCCAATAATGAAAGATTACACAATCACAATTGACGGCAAGGTTTACAACGTTGGCCTTATCATCGCAGCTCTTGTTAACTTTGTAAATGCTATCCTTGAGAAGTTTGCTCCTCAGGTTAACGATGCATTCGAAGACGTTGCAGCAGAAATTAAATAATTTCACCTTTAAATCTATATCTCGAATAAGGAGGATATAACAATGGCAGCATTTTTTGAGAAGATTTTTTCAATCAACTTCAAGAAAGAATTTGAGAATCTTGACGCAAACGATGTTCTCGCTGCAGTAGCAGAATATCTTGAGAAGTTCTTCGCTGAACTTTTCGCAAAGCTTGCTTAATTGATAATTGAGTTGATAACAAACACCGCAGATTTGTTCTGCGGTGTTGTTTTTTTGCCCTGAAAAAAGTACCGTACAAAAAGCACGGTACTGATATATTTTTTCTGCTTTACTTTTTCTTGGTGAAGAAATCAACTATTTTATCAATAAGAGCCTTGAGGAAGTTGAAGAGCTTCTCAAGAGGAGTTGTCTTCTTAACTTTTTCGGGAGCTGTTTCATCTGCAACGAACTCACCTGTATCTCTGTTATAATACATAAATCCGGGCAAATCAGAATTGTCGCGATCAGCTTCTTCTGCAGCGAACAGGAGTGTCTTATGAAGAACTCTTGTCTCTTCGCTTTCGTTATGGAAGATATTTTTGATGAACCAGGTCTTTTCGGCAAACATCGCTGTGGATGCATCTACAGTCTTATCGGGTGAGATATACTTCATATCCTTGCCCTTAAGATACTCATCGCTGAAATAGTCGCCTGCATCAGCTGTGGTTGCACCGAAGGAGCTTGTTTTTGTTTCAACAACAGTATCACTGATAAGCTTGCTGTTACCTGTTATGGGTAAGTATGAAAAACCGTATCTTGAAATAACTGCAACTCTGCCGTTTTCGTCAAAGGCTGTAAGGGTTGCTTTTTTATTTTTTCTCACAGTTTCGTTGTAAGCCTCAAGCTTTGCTGTAAGAGCGGACATATCCTCATCCTTATGAACAACACCAAAAATATAGTCCATAGCTTCGTCGAGCTGAGCATCAGTTGTCATTGCCCAGACTGAGGGCCAGTAGGCAAACATAGGTATAAGGGTTTCCTTGAAAATTGTCGGGCCGATTTTCTTTAAAATATCATCAAGGAATACTGCCAGCATTTCAGGAATGCCTGCCATATCAAAAATATCAAGAGAGCTTTTTATGAGATCTTTGTATCCGTTTTCACCGAGAACGCTCTTAAGAAACGCTGTGACTGAATCACCGTTGATTTCCATTTCTCCGCAAAGGAGTTCGCCGATATATTCAACGCCGTCAATAGTGGATGTGTCGAAAACAATACCCATCACATCAGAATCACCGTAGAGGGAAAGATAACTGAGGATAACAATATTACCCAGAGAATGTCCTGCAAGAGCAACCTTATCGCAACCGCTGTTTTCGGTAACATAGTCAATAAACGCCTTCAACTCGGAAGCCGCTGCCATAGGGTCGCCTCTCCAGTCATAAGAGAAGGTGAATTCTGAATTTTTCTTAACCGATGATGCTGCGGGATATTTCATAACTGCTCCGCCGTTTCCTTGGGCGGTACCGTCAGGATTGTTGAACCAGCATCCGTAAATCTCATTTAAAGCACCTGTTACCTTATGTGCCAGGGCATCAATGTCACGGTCAGCACTGTAAACCACCAATGCCGGTGCAATATCATTCTGAAGCATAGCAATAAGCTTGTCTTTATCAACCAGCTGCATCACACTGTCAGGATCATTCTTATCAGCATAAATCTTGCTTGCATCAACACCGGGTACGTAAATCAGGGGGCAAACTACATTTTCGTCAACTGCCGCAAAAGCAGGGATAGCCACACTGAGAATTAAAACAACACTTATAAGTGCGCTGATTATTTTTTTACTCAACCTCATAAATATTACCTCTTTTTTTCTTGTCTTAATCAGCGGGTATTTCGAATTAAGATGAAATACAGCTGTACTTTTGTATTCTAACATTTTTGCATAAAAAAGTCAATCTGACATCTGCCGACAGGTCTTTAATATCTGAACAGATTTTCAAAAATATTTCTCTTTATTTTTGTCTGGGTATTGCTTCTCTGACAGGAAATGTCACCGCAGACTATTATAGTGTCGTCACCTATAACCTCAATATCATTCCAGCAGATTCTGATATCCTCGTCTCTGCCGAAGAGACCGAAGCATTTACCTCTTCCCCATATTATTATTGAAACGAGGCAGCCACTGCAGGTGTCAATTTCCACATCGCTTACACAGCCCAGTCTGCATCCGTTTTTGGCGCATATTACTTCCTTGTTTCTGAGATCGGTTATACAGCAGTTCAACTCAATCACCTCACTAATTATATGACGGATGAAACCGCAAAATAACCGATGTGTTACTGCCGGGTATCATTATACTTTATTTACGCACACCATTGCGGAGGAATCCGATGAGTAAGGGAATAAAAAAAGCGACTCTTACGAGCCGCTTTTCTGATATTATTTATTGAACATAGGTCTTGCTACATAACTTGTATGGAGAAGCTCGTGAGCCTTATGGCTGTTGGGCTCGCCAAGGAATTCAGCATAAACTGCCTTGACATCTTCATTTTCGTGGCTCTTTCTGTGAGGACGGTTCTTATCATTCTCATAAAGAGCTGCAGCTCTGAGGCCCTTGAGGTCTGTGAAGTTACGTACTGTTGCCGACTGTACAGGCTGACCGCCACCGTTGATACAACCACCAGGACAACCCATAATTTCGATGAAGGTATAGTCAGCAGTGCCATCCTTAACCTTATCCATAAGCACTTTCGCATTCTTGGTGCCGCTTGCAATAGCAACCTTAACATCAAGGTCGCCAAGCTTGTAGGAAGCTTCCTTTACGCCTTCCATACCGCGTACATCGTGGAATTCAGGATTCTCAAGCTCTGCGCCTGTGATAACCTCAGCAGCTGTACGAAGAGCAGCTTCCATAACGCCACCTGTTGCACCGAAGATAACAGCAGCACCTGTACCCTGACCGAGAGGAGCATCACAGCTTTCATCGGGAAGAATCTTGAAGTTGATGCCTGCTGTATCAATCATTCTGCCGAGCTCTCTTGTTGTGAGTACATAGTCAACGTCGGGATAGCCTGCGCCTGCTTCGTCGTCTCTGCCACATTCGAACTTCTTAGCTGTACAGGGCATAATAGCAACTGAAACGATAT
>JAZQUF010000015.1:0-2549 GCA_045631165.1 Acutalibacteraceae bacterium | reverse complement strand
AGGAAATGGGACTGGGAGGCTTTCATCTTCATGTAAGAACGGGTCTTGAAAATGAGTATCTCAGCGAAGAATATATGAATCTTATGAAGGACTGCGTTGACAAGGCAAAAAAGGAAGAAATGCTTGCCTGGTTATACGATGAGGATCGCTGGCCATCAGGTGCAGCAGGCGGTCTTGTAACAAAGGACGAAAAATACAGAAGCAGAAGCATTTATTTTGCTCCGTTTATTGAAAATTATGATGGTTGTCCGAGAAATCTTCTTGCTTGCTATGACATTATGCTTGATAGTGAGGGCTTTCTTGTATCCTATAAAAAAATTGATAAGGCTGAAAAGGCTGAGGGCGCAAAATGGTGCGTAGTGCTTGAAGTGCAAAAAGATTCAAGCTGGTACAACGGTCAGGCTTATGCGGATACACTTAACCGCGAGGCTATAGAAAAGTTTATTGAAGTGACCCACGAAAAATATAAAGAAAAGGTGGGCGATGAGTTCAGTAATACTGTTCCTGCAATTTTTACTGATGAACCACAGTTTGCCAGAAAGAGAGTTCTGAACAACTCTTTTGACAAAATGGCAATAGAAATGCCTTGGACAGATAAGGTGCCTGAGCTTTATAAAGAAATGTACGGTGCAGATGTTTTTGATACCCTTCCTGAGATATTCTGGGATAAGCCGGGCTCGGCCCCTTCTTTACACCGTTACAGATATCACGATTTTATTGCTGAGCTATTTGCAAGCTCCTTTGCTGACACTGTGGGTGAGTGGTGTGACAAAAACGGCATCGCCCTTACGGGACATATGATGGAGGAACCCACTCTTCATTCGCAGACTGCGGCTCTCGGTGAAGCGATGCGTTCATACAGAAGCTTCAGACTTCCCGGTATTGATATGCTTTGCAACCGTCACGAGTTCACCACGGCAAAGCAGGCACAGTCTGCTGTTCATCAATACGGATATGAGGGTATGCTTTCCGAACTTTACGGTGTAACAGGCTGGGATTGTGATTTCAGAACATATAAGCATCAGGGTGACTGGCAGGCTTGTCTGGGTGTAACTATAAGAGTTCCGCACCTTTCCTGGTATGCAATGAAGGGTGAAGCGAAGCGAGATTACCCCGCTTCAATTCACTATCAGTCTCCCTGGTATAAAAAATATAATCTTATTGAAGACCATTTTGCAAGAGTCAATACAGCTCTTACACGAGGCAGACCCATTGTTAAGGTCGGTGTTATCCATCCCGTTGAAAGCTATTGGCTTCATTGGGGACCAAACGATAAATCAGCATTGTTCAGAGAAAGCCTTGATGAAAGATTCCTCAGTATTACAAAATGGCTTCTTGAGGGTAGCGTTGATTTCAATTTTATTTCCGAGTCACTTCTGCCATCTCTTTGCAAAGATGCAACAGCACCTCTTAAGGTGGGTGAAATGGAATATGACGCTATAGTTGTACCCGGCTGTGAAACCTTAAGAAAAACAACTGTTGAAATACTTGAACAGTTCCGAGAAAAAGGCGGCAAACTTATATTTATGGGCGATGCTCCGAAGCTTGTTGATGCAATGCCCTGTTCTTGTGCAAAAGAACTTTTCGAAAAAAGTGAAGATATTGATTTCTCCCGTGCGTCACTTCTTACTGCTCTTGATGATGTCAGAACTCTTACCATAAGATATGCTGACGGAAGACTTACAGAAAATTACATATATCAGCTTCGTGAGGATAATGACTGCAGATGGCTTTTCATCTGCCCGTCAAAAGAACCTGATAATAAGCACATAGATAACGGTAAGGATATTCAGATTATTCTTAATGGCATATTCTCACCGGAGATATATGATACTGCAAGCGGCGAGATATATCCCGTTAAAGCGGAATACACAGAGGATAAGACGATTATCCGCTATCGTATTTTCGGCTACGATTCAATTCTTCTTAAGCTTACTGAAGGTAAAAGTGATTGTGAAAAGACACAGTATATTCCTGAAAAAGCAGGAGAAAAGCTAGGTGAAATGTGTGATTACGAGCTTTCGGAAGAAAATGTGCTTGTGCTCGATATGGCGGAGTGGAAACTTGACGGTGATGCAGACTATTCTGCGAAGGAAGAGATACTTCGTCTTGATAACCTTATAAGAGAGCGCCTCGGAATAAATAAAAGGGGAGGCCGTGTTGTTCAGCCCTGGGTACTCGGTAAGCTTCCTAAAGACCACAAGGCAACTCTCAGGTTTACTTTCAGCAGCGAGATAGATTATGAGGGTGCAATTCTCGCTCTCGAAGATGCGGATATTGCTGAGGTTACCTTTAACGGCAAAGCAGTCACAGAAAGAGAAGAGGGCTACTATGTTGATATTTCAATCGGCAGAATGAAGCTCGGAAATATCCAAAAGGGTGAAAACATCCTTGAGATTACACTTCCCTTCGGTGAAACTGCAAACCTTGAAAATGTATTCATTCTTGGTGATTTCGGAGTCAGATTAACAGGTGTAGCTGCAACTGTAACGGCACTTCCTGAAAAAATAGGCTTCGGCTCACTGCTTGAGCAGGGCTTCCCATTCTTC
>JAZQUF010000014.1:0-7251 GCA_045631165.1 Acutalibacteraceae bacterium | reverse complement strand
AGAATCTCGTTCTCGATACACCTTGAAGCATAGGTTGCCAGCTTAATTTTCTTTGAAGGTCTGAAGGTATTTACAGCCTTGATAAGACCTATTGTTCCTATAGAGACCAAGTCCTCAATACCGACTCCCGTATTTTCAAATTTCCTTGCTATGTAAACAACAAGTCTTAAGTTGTGTATTATCAACAACTCTCTTCTTACAAAATTCTCTTCCTCAATTTCAGAAAGAATCTCCTCTTCCTCTTCCTTAGTCAGTGGAGCAGGCAGATTCTGTGTACCGCCCACATAGTAAACATCACCGTGATAAAGACGGCTGATAAGCTTAAATATCGCGTTTAACAGTAAAGCTTTTAATTTCTTCATAATCTTCTCCTTTGTCGCTGTAATTATTCTGAAATATACTCTCAGGCAAAAGAGCCTGAAAATCACCATTTCTAATGCTTTCATCGCAGACAGCAATCATTACGCCTTCTAATGTGAAATCCGCTGTAATCCCTCTTATGCGCACCTTCTGAGCTTTAAAAACAGGCAGCAGCTTACTGCCCGAAATCGTTCTGCAAGGCAGATATCTTATTTTCAGCTCTGAAGTTTCAATTATCTCACTGATACTTCTGTTGAGGGGAAAATACCTCGCAAGCGAACTCCTCGAAACCACAATGACATCTGCCGAAGTAAAAGGATCCTTCAGACTGTTACCTGTATCAAGAAAGCCCCTGAGAGGGATCTCATCACCCATTATATTCAGAGTTACGTCATAAATAGTGTTTTTAGGTGTTTTCAGTCTCGTAAGGCTACCGAATACCTTTAATACAAAGTAACAGATTGCTGTAATTATAATAAGACTAAGAGCGTCAATATCGAAATAAACGATACCTGAGTTATAGTACACTGCCGAGGGACTTACAAAATACCACAATGCGAACATAAGTCCCGCAAAAGCAAAGTTGACACACAGAAATATGAGGGTTTGTCTTATCAGTTGCTTTACACCCTTGTAAGAAAAGGCAACAACACTGAAGACAAGGCAGAGTACAGGACGTAGCAAGCCCAGAAGAGCTGCGCTGAGCTCCGGTATTAATATCAGAAAGCTGCTGAATCCACCAAGCACAGCTGCAAACAAAAGCCTCATTCTCTTTGGTGTGAGCCCGAGAAACAATGCCGACAGCATAAGAAGCGCATAGGTTATATAGACATTCAGAATAAAAAGTACATCGGCATAAATAATCCCTGTCATTTTCATCACCTATAACATTATAAGCACCGAGTCCTCTGTTTTATGTCGGATTTTAGAGTGAAATCTTAAACAAATGTTACGATTGTGTTTATTCTATTGACCCGCAAGTCAAAAATATAGTATAATTTCAATAATAAATTTTAGGAGATAACGGATGAAACAACTTAAATTTGAAAACGGCAAGTTTAAAATTATGCAGATTGCCGACATCCAGGAAAATTATCAGCTGAATCCTGATACAATAAAGCTTATCACTCTGGCTCTCGACAAAGAAAAGCCTGACCTTGTTGTGCTCACAGGAGATCAGATTCAGGGCTACAGTGCCTGCTATCTGAAGGATACAGAAGCCAGAGTAAAGCACGTTATAAATGAATTCATTGCTCCCATTGCAGAAAGAAAAATCCCCTTCTGCGTCACATTCGGAAATCACGATGATGACTGCAAATGCAGTAAAGAGGTTCAGATGAAGCACTACACCTCTTTCGAAAACTGTATTCATACCGAGCCTCGCTGTGAAGAAGACCCGGGCACATTTGCAGTAACCCTCAAAGACTCTGACGGAAAAAATGATATTCTTGCTCTTTATTTTTTCGACTCAGGAAAAGCAAATATCAACGGAGCATCTTTTCCGCCCGTAAAGAAAGAACAGATTGAATGGTACCAAAACAAAAGAGACTCCTTTAAAGAGTCTCTCGGTGAATACTTACCCGGCTTTGTTTTTCAGCACATTCCCGTACCCGAATATTTTAACATTATCGAAAAAGCAAACTTTTTCTCAAAAGGCAGAGTAGAAGCATACAAGAGCCGCAAAAACACCTTCTATAAGCTCGATGATGAAACTCTTTCAAAGGGTGGTTTTATGTACGAAGCTCCTGCTGCACCTGATATAAACGCAGGTCAGTTTGACGCACTGAAAGAAAAAGGCGATATTTTTGCTATGTACGTTGGCCACGATCATAACAACAGCTTCTATAAAAATCTTGACGGCATTGATCTCGGATACTGTCAGGGGGCAGGCTTCAGCACCTACGGTCCCGGTGATCTGAGAGGTGTAAGACTTTTTGTCTTTGACGAAAACAATGTCAGAAACTACAAGACCTATTGCAGAACAATCGGTGAGCTTTGCGACTATAAGCCAGCAAAGCCATTCCAGGAATTCGTTTTCAGAAATGCCCCCGTAAGCCCCGACCAGGCAATCACAGACCTCAGCAGAGTTGCTCTGGCTGTCGGTACAGCTGCAGTGGGTGTGAAGATAATAAAAAAGCTTATTAAATAACAGTATAAAACCACCGCGTTCCTTTATAGGATGCGGTGGTAATTTTTTTATGACTTGAAGCAAGCGTTATAAGCCTTAACCCACTTGTTAACAGCTTTAAGGTCATACTTCTGAGGCATTGCAGTTGTTACAACAGTAACAGCGGCAATATCTTTAATCATTCTCAGAACCTTCTTGAGAATTGTAGTGTTACCTGCAAGACCCTTGATTTTTGCCATAAGAGGCTCGGGATCAGCCATATCCTTAACCATAGCAAAAAGACTTGTAGCGTCAGCAGAAATTGTCATATCGTCTGCATTAAGGATGCCTGTCGCAAATATGTAGTCAAGCTCCTCAGGCTGAAGACGTGTAAGAAGAAGCTTGATTGAAGCAAGCGGTGCAAGACCGTTACCGATCTTTGAATAGAAATCCTTCTGATATTTCCAGAGAGTCTTAGCGCTGTATGAATCAGTCTTATCTGACATAATTGCATCTGCAAGAATAGCTGAAGCCTTCATACTGTTGGCGATACCTGAACCGATGATGGGTACAGTCATAAATGCACTGTCACCGATTGCGGCATAACCGTCTGCAACAAGCACACCAAGAGGCTGTCTTACGGGAATCTGTACAAACTGTCCACCACGGAGCTTCTTTTCACCAAGGTCAGGGAATTCATCTCTCATATCTGCAAGGGTCTTTTCAACCTCTTCCATATCGAGTTCAGCAAATCTGCCGATAAGAGCATCTGTATATTCACCGTCATCTGCTACCCAGGAAATTCCGAGCTTGCCTTTATGGAACATAAGCACTCTGTATTTATCGGTAACCTCAACACTCATATCCTTTTCAAAGAACGCTCTGTATACATAGAAGCGCTCATACTTCTGAGCCTCCTTCTGAATACCGAGATACTCAGGAAGATTCATTCTCACGGGTGAGTTGATACCGCAGGCGTCAATAACAAGGTCAGCGTACTCTGTACCCTTATCAGTCTTAATACCGACAACTCTGTTACCGAGCATTACGGGGCCCTCAACATTTACGCCGTATTCGAACTTCACACCACATTCTACAGCATAATCAATAAGGCACTTGTAGATATCTCGTCTTTCCATCTGAATTTCAAGCTCATTTTCAGGTACGTCCTGAACAAGACGTGATGTCATTGATGGGCCGAAGAAGGTCATATTATTCTTAAAATGATACATCTCTCTGGGAGGCATTTCCATGCCCACAGCCTTAAAGGCTTTTGGGTCAAAAATATCTGTCCAGTCGTGACCCATCTCATCTGCATTATTTCTTTCGTATACTGTTACATCATAACCGTTTTTTGCAAGTATAGCACCGCAGGTGATACCGCCATGTCCGCCACCGGCAATAATAATTCTCTTTGACATATTTTTCTCCTTTTTCCAATGTTTTATTTATTATATAACAGCTTCAGTATAAATTCAAGTATTATTTTCTTTGCTTTTATCAGCAGAAGCCTGCAGGAAACAACCGGTGGCTCCACTGCCGGATGAAATCCGGCTCAGCGACGCAGTCGCTGCAAATCTGCCCCGCAGGGCGGATTTGGTGGAGCCACCGGCCTTTCCTCTACCGCATAGCTCAAAGTATAATGCATATCAGACCACTGCAACCCTCATTAATAACCCTTTCCAGGGTTTCCTGAAGCTTCATTCTCGCATCAACAGGCATTTTATACAACTTATTATGGAGTCCCTCATTAACAAGACTGTCAAGTGTTTTGCCGAAAATATTTGACTGCCATATTTTTGACGGATCCTCCTCAAATTCCTTGAGAAGATACATTATAAGCTCCTCCGACTGACTCTCAGTGCCGACTATAGGAGCTACCTCTGTTGTGATGTCAGCTTTCAGCATATGAATCGACGGTGCTGATGCCTTAAGACGCACCCCGTATTTACCACCCTGCTTCATAATCTCAGGATCATCAAGACTGAGTTCATCCATCGTAGGCATTACTATGCCGTATCCCGTTGCCTCAACCTCTTCTAATGCGAGTCTGAAGCGCTCAAACTCTTTGCTTGCCTTTGATAATGCTATAAGCTCTGACATAAGCTGCAGTTCATCTTCAATATGAAGACCTGTTTTTTCACTCATCACCTTATAAAACAGCGAGGCTTCAACATCTAAAGACACTTTTACACTGCCGCAGGATAAATCAGCTTCTGCTATTTTACACGAGCATATATTTTCACTGGTTGCTATTTGCTCAGTAAAAGCTTTGGCATCCTTAACCTTTCTCAGGTTTGCAGCAGATTTAATAATATTAGAGTAAATATTTTCTCTCAGAGGATGTTCTTTTTCAAGTTGCGATATCCACTTCGGGAAATCCAGCTTCATCTCTTTTATCGGGAACTCATAAAGAAGCTTTGCGAGTATATTCTTAATTTCCTTTTCTGCAAGGTTCATACAGTTGACTGCTATTACGCTCACACCATATTTTTCCGACAGCTCAGCGGTAAGCATGCCGCATTCATAGCTTTCGGGATTCTTGCTGTTGAGAAGCACAACAAAGGGCTTTTTAATAGCTTTCAGTTCATTAATAACTCTTTCTTCAGCCTCAAGATAATCGCTTCTGGGGATATCTCCGATAGAACCGTCTGTTGTAATAACAAGACCTATAGTCGAGTGCTCATCAATTACTTTTTTAGTGCCGATTTCAGCTGCCATATTAAAAGGCACCTCTTTATCAAACCAAGGTGTTTTAACCATTCTGGGCTTATCATTTTCTATGTATCCGAGACTCCCGGGTACAATGTATCCGACACAGTCAATCAGCCTGACACGGAATCTCATTGAATCATCGGCTGTTACCTCGGCAGCGTCCTCAGGGATAAACTTCGGCTCCGTTGTCATAATTGTTCTGCCGCCAGAAGCTTGTGGAAGCTCATCACGGGCTCTGTCTTTTTTGTTCTGATCAGTTATATTGGGTAAAACCAGCACATCCATAAACCTTTTGATAAAAGTAGATTTACCTGTTCTGACAGGTCCGACCACTCCGATATAAATATCTCCGCCCGTACGTGAGGCAATGGAATTATAAATATTCTCACTTATCATATTTTCGTCCTCTTTTCTGAAAGTTGTCTGATAAATCTTTATGCCGTAATTCAGATTAATATTCTTTCAAAAAAGAGAAAAGCTATAAAAGAAAAGTCCTCCACCTGAGTGAAGGACTAAGTTTTTGATTTAGCCAAGCATAAATGTCTTGATAAGTACCAAACAGATAATTGCCATAAAGATGCAAAGACCAGTCATAATTGAATTAAGGATGTTTACTGCTTTCTCTTCATACTCTGCTTTCTTAGCATTCTTATACCAGATCCAGGGAATGAACTGGAGAATGAAGGTTGCTGCAAAAATCACTGCAAAGAACTTAGCTGCCTTTGACAATTCACTCTTTACAGTCTTTGTCTTCTTAGCTTTTTTAGGTTCTACAATCTGCTGAACATAAACCTGCTGAGCATAGATTGGTGTCTGCTGAGTGTAAATAGGAGCCTGCTGTGAATATACAGCCTGAGGATCTGCTACCGGAGCATCGTCAGTTACTACGGGAACCTCTGTAGGCTGAGGCTGAGTGAAAACTTCCTCAGCTGGAATCTCGTCCTTTATTGCCTTATTACCGCAGATAAAGCAGAACTCCGAATTGTCCTCAATAGTATTTCCGCAAAATTTACATACCATAATTATATTCCTCCTTTTTGATATGAGTAAATTATAGCATTATTTTCTACCTCTTGCAATAGGGAAAACGAAGAATTTCATAGAATATTCGTTGATTTATACATATTTTCAGCATTTTTTAACAACAAAGCAAGTATGATTTTATTTTCAGGGTGAAAGAATATGAGAAAAAGCATTAAATACTTACTATCCTTTCTTATCGGACTTATCAACTCCCTTTTCGGTGCCGGCGGAGGCCTTATAGCAGTGCCTTTATTCAAGCAACAGGGTTTAAGACAAAAAGAAGCTCAAGCATCAGCTATTGCCGTAATACTCCCCCTGTGTATAATCAGCGCAGGAGTTTATTATTTTCTCGGCTACTACACTATAAAAGATGCCGTAGGCTATATCCCTTTCGGCGTAATCGGCACCTTCATCGGCACTGCTATAATGAAAAAACTGCCCGATAAAATCCTGAAAAAGATATTTGCAGGATTTATGATTTACACAGGTATTAATATGCTTATGAGGTGACAAAGTGGATATATACATGATTCTTTCTTCTCTGCTTGCAGGCACATTAGGTTCAATGGGCTTTGGCGGTGGCTCTGTGCTGATAATATATCTTGTGAATATTCTCGGTCTGCCTCAGAAACAGTCTCAGGGTATAAATCTTGTCTTCTTCATTCCTTGTGCGCTTCTTAGTGTTATCACTTATAAAAAACGTGGTATAGTCAACATCCGAAGCACCTTACCGGTGACAGCTTTTGCAATTCTCGGAGCAATAGCAGGATTTATTATTCTGAGCTTTATTCCTACTTACATTTTATCAAAGCTTTTCGGCAGTCTTCTTGTAGTCTTGGGCATCTCTCAGCTTTTCAGAAAAGTCGGATGAAGAAGCAAGCGGGGGCTCAGGGAAATCACCCCAGTGATTTCCGAGGACGCCTGCGGCGTCCTCGCGTGAAGCTTCGCTTCACCCTGAGCCCCCGCCCCACCTCCTGCTGAAACTAAAAGAGGCGACCAAAGTCGCCTCTGAAATTTTACTTCAAACAAGAAATCTTCACAAATCT
>JAZQUF010000013.1:0-18211 GCA_045631165.1 Acutalibacteraceae bacterium | reverse complement strand
ACACAAGAGGTGACGTGGGTGACAATATGATTCCCAAGACAGTTGAGAAGTGTCTTGAAATCGCTCTTAATGCTCTCTTCATCTATGACGAGGAAGGCTATAAGAAGGACTATATGGCTTAAGCTTAATATTAAAGACGACTCGGTAAGGGTCGTCTTTTTTTAGTTTCTGCAAGAGGGTAGGTCGGCGGCTCCATACCCGAACTGCGTTCGGGTCGGCTATCGCGGTAGCCGTAAATCGCAAAGCGATTTAATGGAGCCGCCTGCACAGAGTAAAAAAATTCAGAATAATTCTTTTATGATATTGCAATTAAAAAAGGTTGTGATATAATCGCTGCAATCATTTAAGCTTTTAAAGTTTTAAACAATTAAATTCAATTGAGTTTTATAAGAAATTATCAATGTTTCACCTCGAAAATCAATGCTTTTTGTTGACCAAATGTTATAAAAGGTGTATAATTTTATATTATTCAATTTTGAAAAGACGGTGTTTTATTATGGTATCAATGGAAATGTATGAGCTTGGTGCAAAAAGCTCAGTAATCAGAGAAATATTTGAATTCGGCAAAAAAAGAGCTGCTGAAATAGGCAGAGAAAATGTATATGACTACAGCCTCGGCAACCCCAGTGTACCTGCCCCAGCAAAGGTAAACGAAACAATCAGAAAGCTTACAGAAGAATTATCACCCTGTGAGCTTCACGGCTACACTTCAGCAGTAGGTGATAACGCTACAAGAACTGCTATTGCCAACAATCTCAATGAGCGTTTCGGAACTGCCTTTACAATGAACAATCTCTATATGACTTGCGGTGCTGCTGCGTCACTCTGCATCACCTTCAAGGCTCTCGCAGAAAAGGATGACGAGGTTATTATTTTCGCTCCCTACTTCCCTGAGTATAAGGTTTTCATTTCAGCTGCAGGCGCTAAACCCGTTGAAGTTAAGTGCAAGGCTGAAGACCTCACAATCGACCTTGAAGCTTTTGAAAAGGCAATTACTCCCAATACCAAGGCAGTGGTACTCAACTCACCCAATAATCCCAGTGGTGTTGTTGTCAGTGAAGAAATCGTGAAGGGTCTCTGCGCTATTCTTGAAAAGAAGCAGAAGGAGTACGGCAAGAGCATTTTCCTTGTATCAGATGAGCCCTACCGCGAGCTTGTTTACGGTGATGTAGAGGTACCTTACCTTACGAAATACTATAACAATACAATCGTTTGCTATTCATTCAGTAAGTCACTTTCACTTCCCGGTGACAGAATCGGTTATATTCTTGTACCAAATGAGGTTGAAAGCTTTGAGCTTATTTATAAGTCAGTCTGCGGTGCAGGCAGAAGCCTCGGTTATGTTTGTGCACCCTCAATGATGCAGTTTGTTATCAGAGAGTGTGTTGGTATGACAGGTGACATTTCAGCTTACAAGCTGAACAGAGATATTCTTCTTGAAGCATTCGAAGAATGTGGCTTCAAGACAGCTAAGCCCGACGGTGCATTTTATCTGTTTATGAAGTCTCCGGTGGACTCTGCCGAAGAATTCTGTGAAGCGGCAAAGAAATACGACCTGCTTCTCGTACCCAGTGACTCCTTCGGGTTCCCCGGATATGTAAGAATTTCTTACTGCGTATCAACAGAAATGATCAAGCGTTCACTTCCTAAATTCAAGGAATTGGCAAAGGAATATAATCTCATATAAAGAAGAGTGAAATTTATGGAAAAACTCATTGAAGCCAGAAAAATAATAAGCGAAGCAGACAAGCAGATTGCTGAGCTTTTTGAAAAGAGAATGCAGGCTGTAAAGCAGGTGGCAGAATATAAGAAGGAAAGAGGGCTGCCCGTATTTGATGCTGCAAGAGAAGCTGAGCTTATAAGACGGAATACGGAGTATATCGAAGACGAAGCCCTCAGAGAATATTATCTGTCTTTTCTCAAAGAAGCAATGAGTCTTTCCAAAGCTTATCAGAATAAAATCATAAACCACGCTGGTAACAATGTTACCAGAGTTGAGCTTACCTCGGAGGTAGCTTCCTACGATATTATCCTCGAAAGGGGAGCACTGAAAAAAGCAGGCGAGCTTCTCGGTATAGATAAAGACAGAAAAGTCCTCGTTGTCACTGATACGGGTGTGCCCCGCATTTATGCTGATACGGTAGCTTGGTGCTATGAAGACAGTCACATTTTTATTTTTCCCGAGGGTGAAAAGAGCAAAAACTTTGACACCTACAGAGCAATCTGTCAGACCCTCCGCGATGCTCACTTTACCCGTAAGGATGCAGTTATTGCAGTCGGCGGCGGTGTAGTCGGCGATGTGGCAGGCTTTGCGGCAGCTACATATATGCGAGGCATCGATTTTTATAACATCCCCACAACGCTTTTATCTCAGGTGGACTCATCTATCGGCGGAAAAACGGCTGTTGATCTCGGCAAATTCAAAAATATCATCGGCGCTTTTTATCAGCCAAAGAAGGTTATCATCGACCCCGATGTGCTTTCTACTCTGCCGAAAAGGCAGATCGCCAACGGCCTTGCAGAGAGCATTAAAATGGCGGCTAACTTCGATAAGGATTTGTTTGAGCTTTTCTTCAAGGATGACTATATGGAGCATATAGAAAAAATCATTGAAGGCTCCCTTAAGATAAAAAGATATGTAGTTGAGCAGGATGAAAAAGAAACAGGACTTCGTAAGGTTCTCAACTTCGGTCATACAATAGGCCACGGAATTGAAGCTTCGGCAGAGTACGGTGAGCTTTATCACGGTGAGTGTGTGGCTCTGGGTATGATTCCTATGTGCGGTGAGAATGTCAGAGACAAGATGATTACCGCCCTTAAAAATGTGGGACTTCCTACTGAATTTGACTATGATAAAAACAAAGTTTATGAGGCTCTGTGCCACGATAAAAAGTCTCAGGGCAAGAGCATAACAGTTGTGAAGTGCGATGAAATCGGCACTTTCAGATTTGAAGAAATGACCAATGAGGAATTAGCCAAGCTGATTTGAGGTGAAACAATGAGAAACACATTCGGTAATAACATAAGCATAACTCTTTTCGGTGAAAGTCACGGAGATGCTATAGGCTGTGTCCTTGACGGTATAGCGCCCGGTATTGAGGTTGATGAAGAATTTATTGCTTCACAGATGGAAAAGCGTAAGGGTATAAACTCAATTTCCACTCCCAGAAGAGAAGCAGACAAGGTAAGAATATTAAGCGGTGTATTTGAGGGTAAAACTACGGGTACCCCTATAGCGCTGATGATTGAAAATCAGACTCAGCACAGCAAGGATTATTCAGCTACAAAAGACCTTGCAAGACCCTCTCACGCTGACTATACGGCTCAGTGTAAATATCACGGCTACCAGGACTACAGAGGTGGCGGACACTTCTCGGGCAGAATTACTGCTCCCTTGGTGGCTGCAGGTGCTGTCTGTCTTAAGGCTCTCGAGAAAAAGGGCATAGCTATCGGCACTCATATTTCATCTTGTGCAGGAATCAAAGACAGAGCTTTTGATAATTTTGCCGAAGACATCGCACTTCTGAGAGGTATGGAAATGCCTGTACTTTGCGAAAAAGCCTCGGGTGAAATGCTTTCAGCTATAGAGAGTGCAAAAAATGAGGGTGACAGCCTTGGCGGTACCCTTACAACTGCAGTTACAGGTATGCCCACAGGTGTAGGTGAGCCTTGGTTTGATACAGTTGAGGGTGTGCTCGCTCATGCACTGTTTTCAATTCCTGCAATAAAAGGTGTTGAGTTTGGTCTGGGCTTTGATTTTGCAGATAAAAAGGGCTCAGTTGCCAATGATGAATTCGCTGTCCTTGACGGCAGAGTGCAGACAAAAACCAACAATAATGGCGGTATAAACGGTGGTATCACTAATGGTATGCCTATAGTTTTCAGCTGTGCTGTAAAGCCCACACCGTCAATTTTCAAAGAGCAGAATACAGTTGACTTCAAAAAAAATGAAGACGCTGTTTTAAACATAAAGGGCAGACATGACCCTGCCATTATTCACAGAGCAAGAGTTGTTGTTGACTCGGTGACTGCTATAACTCTCTGTGATTTACTTGCAACACGTTTTGGCACAGATTGGCTTGGTGAGTGATATGAAATACGGACTTGTAGGTGAGAAATTAGGTCATAGCTTTTCTAAAATAATCCACGAAAAAATCGCAGACTACACCTATGAATTAAAAGAAATTTCCAAGGAAAACCTTGATGCATTTATGAGTGAGAGAGAGTTTCGTTGCATCAATGTTACCATTCCTTATAAAGAGGCGGTTATTCCGCATCTTTATTTTATAGACGAAGCCGCAAAGGCTATGGGTGCTGTAAACACTATAGTCAACCGTGACGGCAAGCTTTACGGATACAACACGGATTTTGACGGTATGAGGCTGATGATAGAGAAAAACGGCTTCAGCCTTTCAGGTGCTAAGGTGCTTATCCTCGGCTCGGGCGGTACAGCTAAAACTGCAAAAGCTGTCTCTGAGCATCTCGGTGCAAGAGAAATCATCACTGTCAGCCGAAGCGGTGAAGTGAACTACGATAATGTTTATAAGCTTCATTCTGATGCTGATTTTATCATCAACACAACCCCTTGCGGTATGTATCCGAATAATGATACCTTTGCTGTAGAACCTGCTTTGTTTACATCACTCAAGGGCATCATCGATGTAGTGTATAACCCACTTGAAACTACTCTTGTCCAAAAGGGCGAAAAGCTCGGTATCAAGGGTGTTACGGGACTTTATATGCTTGTTGCTCAGGCAGTGCTTACCTGCAGTATTTTCACAGATAAGGATTTTGATGTGAAGAAGGCTTCGGATGAGGTTTTCTCTGAAATTATGAAGGAAAAGCAGAATATCGTTCTGGTTGGTATGCCGGGCTCAGGTAAGAGCACCATCGGCAAGGCTCTGGCTGAAAAACTTGGCAGAGACTTTG
The DNA here is from genome assembly GCA_045631165.1 of Acutalibacteraceae bacterium. GTDB lineage: Bacteria > Bacillota > Clostridia > Oscillospirales > Acutalibacteraceae > UBA6857. The sequence goes on along the minus strand of JAZQUF010000013.1, from coordinate 13,282 downwards.
TTGATACCGACGATGTTATAACTCAAAGGCATGGAGTTATCAGTGGAATTTTCGCAGAACACGGTGAAAGCTATTTCCGTGACAGAGAAAGCGAAGCTGTAAGGGATACCGCTAAAGATAGCTCACTTGTTATTGCAACAGGTGGCGGAGCGATTCTCAGAGAGCAGAATGTTGATATGCTAAGACAGAATGGCGTGATTTTCTTCTTGAACAGACCTCTTGAGGATATTATCCCAACTGATGACAGACCCCTTTCCGGCAATCTCGCTGACCTTAAAAAGCGATTCCGGGAAAGATATGATAAATACAAGGCATCAGCTGATTTTGAAATATTTGTTGACGGCAATGTTGAAAACAGTGTGATGAAAATATTGGAGTGTATCAAATGAAAATACTCGTAATAAACGGCCCTAATCTTAATATGCTCGGTATCAGAGAGCCGGGGCATTACGGCAGTGAAACCTATGCTGATTTAGTTAAAAAGACAGAAGCTTACTGCCAAAGCAAAAACATAGAATGTGAGTGCTATCAGTCAAACCATGAAGGCTGTCTTGTTGATAAAATTCAGGAGGCCTACGGTGTTTTTGACGGCATTGTTATCAATCCCGGTGCCTATACTCACACAAGCATCGCTATCTTAGATGCAGTAAAAAGTGTGTCCATCCCAACGGTTGAGGTGCACATTTCAAAGGTCGAGGAAAGAGAGGATTTCCGTCAGATAAGCTATATAAGACTTGCGACAGTCAAGACTATCACAGGTCACGGCACAGACGGCTATCTTGAAGCTATCGACTTCCTTTCAGAAAATTATAAGAAGTGATAATATGACAATTGATATAAAGCCTTCGGTAATCAAAGGTGAAACGAAGGCTCCGTCTTCAAAGAGTATGGGTCACAGGCTTCTCATCTGTGCAGGACTCTCTGAGGGTAAAAGCGAAATTAACAATATCCTTTTCAGTGAAGATATTCTGGCAACCCTTTATTGCCTTGAGGCTATGGGTGCCACAATTGAAAAGGGTGAGGACTATGTAAGGGTTATCGGTACACTGCCGAAAAATGCAGAAGCTGACACCTTTATGTGCCGTGAGAGTGGCAGTACCCTCAGATTCTTTATGCCTCTTGCAATGCTCAGTGAAAGCGAAAGTCTTTTTAAGGGCTATGGACGCCTTATGGAAAGACCTATGGAAATCTATGAAAGCATTGCCAAGGAAATGGGTATAACCTATATTAAAAACGATGATGGCATAACTGTAGGCGGTAAGCTTACATCCGGTGCTTTTAAAGTACCTGCCAATATCAGCAGTCAGTTCATTTCGGGTCTGCTTTTTGCACTGCCCTTATGTGATGGTGACAGCGAAATAGCACTTATCGGTAACATTGAAAGCCGAAGCTATATTGATATGACAATTTATGCTATGTCGCTTTTCGGTGTGGATATTCAGTGGAAAAACGAATCCACCCTTTATATCAGAGGCAATCAGCAATATAAAAGCTGCAACCTCACTGTTGAGGGTGACTATTCCAATGCTGCATTTTCAGATGCGTTTAATTATATCGGTGGTGATGTCACCGTCAGCGGACTCGACGAAAACTCACTGCAGGGTGATAAGATATATAAAGAATATTTTTCACTCTTACGGCAGGGTGCCCCCACCCTTGATATTAAAAATTGCCCTGACCTTGCTCCGATACTTATGACACTTGCGGCAGCCAACAACGGTTGTAAGCTTATAAACACTGCAAGACTTAAGATAAAAGAGAGTGACCGCGGTGTTGTTATGTCCGAGGAGCTTTCGAAATTCGGCGCTGATATTGAAGTTTATGATAATGAAATAGTAGTAAATAAAGCAAAACTCCACCAACCCAAAGACGACCTTTATTGTCACAACGACCATAGAGTAGTAATGTCTTTAGCGGTACTCGCATCTGTTTATGGCGGAAGATTAGTGGGCACCGAAGCTGTAAAAAAGAGCTTTCCTGACTTTTTTGATAAGGTAAAGGCTCTCGGATTGGAGTTTAATTCAGATGACGATAAATAAAAATACGCGCTTTCTAATAGTGGGTCTCGGTCTGCTTGGCGGTTCTTCTCGAGCAGTTTGATATTTTTGAAAAGAACTTCACAAAGCTTCACCAATGTCTTAAAAATGATGACCGCGAGGGTATGAAGGAAATGATGAGAATTTCCACCGAGCGCAGAAAACAATTTGATAAATAACCCGATTTCCAGGAGGAAAATAAAATGAATAAGAATATGGAATTTATATACAAGCTGCCTATACCGAAGGATATCAAGGAGCAGTACCCTATAACAAAAGAAGCTGAAATAATCAGGGAAGATAAAAATAAAGAAATCAGAGATATTTTTGAGGGCAAAGAGAGAAAGCTTATTCTTGTTATCGGCCCCTGCTCAGCTGATAATGAAGACTCGGTAATGGACTATATCTCACGCCTTGTGCCCGTTCAGGAAAAGGTTAAGGATAAGATTCTCCTTATCCCCAGAATCTATACCAACAAGCCCCGTACAACCGGTGAAGGCTATAAGGGTATGCTTCATCAGCCCGACCCCAATGCTGCAGCTGACCTTATCAAGGGTATTGTTGCTATCAGAAAGCTTCATATGAGAGCTATCAACGAAACAGGCTTTGTATGCGCTGAAGAAATGCTCTATCCCGACAACTACCGTTATCTTTCAGATCTTCTCGGTTATGTTTCTGTCGGTGCAAGAAGCACTGAAAATCAGGAGCACAGACTCACTGCAAGCGGTATTGATGTGCCCGTCGGTATGAAAAACCCCACAGGTGGCGACCTTGGTGTAATGATGAACTCAATTACTGCAGGTCAGCACTCACACGATTTCATTTACAGAGGCTGGGAGGTAAAAAGCCACGGCAACGACCTGACTCACGCTATTCTCAGAGGATATGTTGATGAAAAGGGCGTAAGCTACCCGAACTATCATTATGAGGATTTACTCAAGCTCTGTCAGCTTTATGATGAGCGCGGTCTCAAGAACCCTGCCGTAATCGTAGACACTAACCACGCAAATTCAGGTAAGAAGTATCTTGAACAGCCGAGAATCGCCAAAGAGGTGCTTCATTCCTGCCGTCACAACAGCGATATTGATAAGATTGTCAAGGGCTTTATGATTGAAAGCTATATCGAAGACGGTACTCAGAAGATAGGTGAGGGCTGTTACGGTAAGAGCATCACTGACCCCTGCATCGGTTGGGAAAAAACAGAAAGACTCATCTATGATCTTGCAGATGCTTATTGATATAGATAAATTGTTAAACATATTAAGTTATTTATATGAATTTATTAATAATAAGCTTTTTAGTTGACAGAACCGAAATATTAGGTTATTATATAGGCAAGTAATTGTATGGAGGTGAACACAGTGGAAATCATCGAAAAGACCTTTTCATTAATCGTAACATTTATCTTTGACCTTCTTAAGGCTTACAACATCAACACAGACGGTGCTCCCGACTGGCTCAAGGATTATGTTAAGACAGAAGATGCTGAATAATTGAAGCTATGAAAAACTTCCCTTAATACGGGAAGTTTTTTGTTCATATATCAGACATTAAGAATTGTGATAATATTGTTAAAGTATGGAAAAACTATAAATTATTCAGAAAAAATATTGACAATAAATTAAGTGTATGTATAATTGTAATTGTGGATATGTCCGCGAAAATAATATGTACGGAGGAAAAAAACTATGGAATTTTTCACAAACTTACTTAACAACATTTATGCATTTATTATTGGTATTCTTAAGAACGCAAATGTACCTGTAGACGGTCTTCCCGAAGTTCTTATTCCCGCAACTAAGGCTGAATAATTAAGTAAAGATAAACTCCGCTTCACGGCGGAGTTTGTTTTTTGTAACAACTTTGACAAAGTGTTTAATTTATTTATGATCACATAAATTATAGTTGACAAAGAAGTTTTTAACGTGTAAAATATAGTCGTAAAGTTAATTCTCAGGATATAAACAAAGGGAGGGTATTGAAATGTTTTATTTAATCGTTAAAGCTTTGACCAACAACATCTTCAGACTTGTTGTTGCTATACTTAAAAATGAAGGCATTAACACAGAAGGCTGGCCCACAGAGCTTATCTGATTGATCCGATGAAAAAAGCTCCTTGCATAACGCAGGGAGCTTAATTTTTTAAATTCTGACAACATTGCAGTAATCTATACCGTAATATCTGAAGCAGTCAATATCGCTTTCGTTTATTATTTCTCCGCACATAACAATGGGTACGGCAGGCGGACAGCTGACAGAACTTTCGGAAAGTATTCTGCCTGCACTTTGCTCTGCTGGAATAAGTTCACTTTCAGCAAATACGGCATCTCTTATATTCATCGCCTTTTTATGGCTTGTGAGCTTCGGCATATCTTCGGATATTGCCGGCTTTTTTTCTATGCCGAGAAGTGCATTTTCAAGTAGCGTCAACTCCTCCTGTGTGATTGATGGTGTGAGCATCATTACTGCAAAATCGCGGTCGGAAAATTCAACTTCTATATTTTTCTTTCTCAGAAGCTCTGCAAATTCTATGCCCACATAGCCATAAGCCTTTGTCATAAGTGTGATTTTCAGCTCTTCATTACCATAGAGGATGTATCCTTGCTCTGAAAGTCTGCTTTTAAGTCTGCGGACGCTTTTTATGAAAGAATCGAGCTCATCTCTGTATTGAGAAGCAAGATGAGAATTCACTTTGTCAAGAGATTGCAGTATCAGATAAGAGGGACTCGTTGAGCCGAAAAGAGAGAGAGCCTTTTTTGCATTATCTTTAAAGAAAGAGGGGAGTGAACCATTCAGATGAAGATATGCACCGCCTGTGAGTACAGGCAGGGTCTTGTGAGCTGAGTCGCAGCAAATATGAGCACCCATGTCTATGGGGTGACAGCTTTCTTTAAGGAAGCTGAGATAAGCTCCGTGAGCATTGTCAACTATAAGCAGTACCCCGTATTTATTGCAGACCTCACTGAGAGCTTTTATATCGGCAATATTACCTGTATAATCCGGTGAGGTTATATACACTGCTGTAGGCTTTTTCACGGCTTCTTTCAGATACTCTTCAAGTTCCGACGGCGGTATTTCGCAGGAAAGATAACTGCTGTCCTCTGATGCGTACCACCATTCGGTGCTGATATCAAGCATAGCCACAGCTGAAAGGAAGGTTTTGTGTACGTTTCTTGCGCTTAAAATAAGGCAGTCCGTATTATGGCTTTTGGCATAAAGAAAGACAAGGTAAAGCATTGCACGGATACACTGTGATGATCCTTCAGTGCTGTAAAAGGTGTCACAACCAAAAAGCTCAGATGCATTTTTTTCGCTTTCGGCAATGATGCTTTTTGCCTCATAAAGTGAATCTGCGCCCTGAATTTCGGTTATGTCCAAATTTTCAAAGCCGAGAAGACCTTTCCCCTTGTGACCGGGCATATGAAGTCGCAGACCATTCTTTTCGTTGTAGTTACGGACAAAATCACATATGGGTGTGTTCATATTATTCACCGAGTTCTCTTGCAACAGCAACCATTATTGCACATTCCATTCTTTTTCTGAAAAGGTCGCAGCCGTATTTGTATATACCTGTTACGGAGCCGGTTGAATGATATGCATTGGCTGCACAGCCGCCTGAACAGTAAAGCTTTGCCCAACAATCGTGGCAATCAGGACGTGCATATACATTGCAGGCAGCAAACTCATCCTGGACAGATTTATTGGTAACACCCTTCCATATATCGCCGAGAAGGAATTTCTCATCACCGACAAACTGATGACAGGGATAGAGGTCACCCCAGGGGGTAACAGCCATATATTCAGTACCTGAGCCACAACCGCTTATTCTTTTATAAATGCAAGGACCACCCTTGAGATCAATCATATAGTGATAGAAGGTGAAGGGCTTGCCTTCCTTATCTTTTTTCAGCATAAGCTCAGCAAGGTCTTCGTATTGCTTCATAACAACTTCTTTATCTTCCTCGGTAAGCTCGGAGGGATCACCGCTTGCACAGACCACAGGCTCCATACTCAGCTCTGTGAAGCCCAGGTCAAGCATCTGCTTTATGTCTTCAAGAAAGTCAGGGTTAGCGTGGGTGAAGGTGCCTCTCATATAGTAATTCTTACCGCCTCGTGATTCGACAAACTTACGGAATTTAGGTACGATTAAATCCCAGCTGCCCTTGCCGTTATAATCCACTCTGTAGCGGTCGTGAATTTCCTTTCTGCCGTCAAGACTGAGAACAACGTTGCTCATTTCACGGTTGGAAAAGTCTATAACCTCATCATCAATTTTTACACCGTTGGTGGTGAGGGTGAAACGGAAATTCTTACCCTTTTCTTTTTCTATGCTTCTTGCATATTCTACAAGCTGCTTTACCACATCCCAGTTCATAAGAGGCTCACCGCCGAAGAAGTCAACCTCGAGATTGCGACGTGTGCCTGAGTTTTCAATAAGAAAATCAAGAGCTCTCTTACCTGTTTCAAAGCTCATAAGTGCTCTTTCACCCTGATACTTGCCCTGAGAAGCGAAGCAATATGCACAGTTGAGATTGCAGGAGTGAGCAACGTGAAGGCAAAGAGCCTTTATAACACCTGATGTTTTTCTTTTAAGCTCACCTGCCATAGGTCTGAAGGTATCGGGGGTAAAAAGCTTACCGCTGTCTCTGAGTGAAGCTACCTGAGTGTAGCACTCCTCGATATCACTCTCGGTAATATCATCGCAAGCTTCATATTTTTCTGAAAGCTCTTTTATAATTTCATCTTTCCCTTTGCTTTCAAAGAGGGATATTATATCGTAAGCAACATCGTCAACGGCATGAACAGCACCGGAGCAGATGTCGAGAACTATGTTATAGCCGCCAAGCTTAAACTGATGTATCATTGTTTTATCTCCTTGAGTTTATACATAAGAATTGCCGCCTTTTATCGGGCGGCATCTTATAAGTTAGCTGAATTATTTGCTTTCTTTATTTTCGCATTCCTGGTTAGCGATACCGCAGCTTGTCTTACAAGCGCTCTGACATGATGTCTGGCATTCGCCGCAACCGCCGTTCTTTGCGCTTTCGCAAAGATTACGAGTTTCGATAGTCTTAATGTGCTTCATCTGATTATCCTCCCTTCGGGGTTTGAATTTATCTTTACACTATTATATACACTTTAAAAAGAAAAATCAATAGCAATAGTGAAGTTTTACTCTTTAAATGATGTTTTCTTTGCAGACATCTACCCATTTTTCATATTGGGAGTATTTTTCCAACTCGGGTATTGTAAGCTCGATAGCACTGTTACTGCTGCCGCAGGCGGGGAACACAGTTTCAAAACGCCTGAGGTTTTCATCGAGATAAACCCTCACACCGTCATTGACAGCAAAGGGACATACACCGCCGACAGCGTGACCTATCATCTCCGAGGCCTGTTCGTGAGAGAGCATTTTAGCCTTGGCTCCGAAGGTTGCCTTGTACTTTTTGTTATCAATTCTGCCGTCGCCTGCAGTAACAATAAGTATAGGCTCGTCTTTTACAAGAAAAGAGAGGGTTTTAGCTATTCTTGCACCTTCAACACCTACAGCCACAGCTGCAAGTTCAACAGTAGCGCTGGATACCTCAAACTCCATTATTCTGTCTGCGATACCAAGCTCTTGGAAGTGTGCTCTTACTTTTTCAATTGACATAGTTTACTCCTTTATAAGGGAACGGGAAAGTTGATGCCGAAAAGGCCGAGTATTCTGCCGATAAGCATCCTTATATTCCATAGTATTTCATGCTTTGTCATAGTCTTCATTTTTATTGCTGATTATCGGGGATGTGCGGTTTCTTGTGTTCGTCGACAGCTTCAACCTCACTGAGTATGCCGGTAATATAATTATAGAAATTTGTTGTGACCTCTTTTGATTCAAAAAGACCAATGGCGGTGCCGTGGTCACCCTGAGTTATGGGCATAACATTCCACACACCTGATCTGAGCTCTTTGACGTCTTCCCAAAGTATGTAAGGCTCAGAATGAGGATGTGTTGCCGAAAAGGTATCCACAAGGCCGTCATTATAGAATTTTTCGAGATTCTCGCCTTCGTCAGCGTGACGCTTCATATCACTTGTCATAAGTGCGCTTGTGATAGAGAGAAACGGGAACTTAGTATAAGAGGGCAGATGTGTCTTGCCGCTTTTAGTCTGTCTTACTGAATTGTAGGGATAGGAAAAATAATAAACTTGCGGAGTAATTTTTATTCTGTCGTTGATAAGCTTTGAACCTTCGGGCGACATATCATATTCTACGTGGTCGTTGGAGGCGTTGATTTTTTTCACAGCCTCACGGAAGGAGTCAGAGTCCTTCTGTCCGGGTGTATTTGTAAGACCGAACTGCTCAAGGTGGAAGTCAACGAGCTTGCCGTTGAGAGGACTTCTGCCGAGACCGCCGGTATAGAGATAAGTGCCGAATCTGAGGACGTTTTTCAGGTGGTATCTCACGACTGTGTCGTGAGCCGAAGTGCCGTTGAGAGGGGAGCAGATTGCAGTAAGAGAGCATACCCAATCGCCTTTGCCGCCTTTGAACAAAGGTGAAACATTAGCACCGCTTGCTTCGACCTCTTCAGGTGCACCATAGGTAAGCAGATGCACGAGCATTCTTATAGTGGTACCGCCAAAGCTGTGACCGATAAGGTGGATTTTATTTTCCTCTGACCAGTTTTCAATCATAGGCTTTGCATAGTTTCTGCCGAATTGCTTATGACCTCTCTGCTGTGAGTGTACTTTGCCATAATCTACCCATGTGCCGGTAAGCTGAGCGTAAAGCTCGCAGGCACGGTCCCAGGCGCTTGAAGCCGGACCTACTGAGGCTTCGTAGCATTCCCAACCATTTTCTTCGAGCTGTTCGGCAATGCTGCCGCTTGTAGCACCCCAATAATGGATGTATTTGTTGATGCCCTCGTTTTCGCCCCAACCGTACATACCGTGGACGAACACCAAGGGATATTTCATTTTGATTTTATTGTTCACAGTTTCACCGCCTGTAGAAAAAATTAAAAATTTGTTTATAACTATAGTATAATTGATTTTCCGGATATTTGCAAGAGATAATTGTAATGTTCTTCAGTTTTTGTTTAACGAAACTTATTAATAAAAAGATATTGTAATTTTCAGCTTTTTGTAGTACAATTCAAAATGTATAACTATAATGTGCGACTATAGGATTGCAGAGGTAAATAATGGCAGATAAAGAATTTTTAGACCTGAGAAAAAAGATAATAGAAAAAGATTTTCAGCATATGAACGATAAGCAGAAGCAGGCTATCTTCCAGGTGAAGGGTCCTGTTCTCATATTGGCAGGTGCAGGTAGCGGTAAGACTACGGTTATTGTTAACCGTATAGCAAACATCGTAAAATACGGTAATGCATATAACAGCACCGAATGTGCCTTTGAGCCGTCACCGAGAGATTTAAGAAGCATGAAGGCTTATCTTGACGGTAACGAGGATGTGCTCTTTGATATAGAAGATTTACTTTCTGTTGAGCCTGCAAGACCCTGGCAGATATTGGCAATCACTTTCACTAACAAGGCGGCAAATGAGCTTAAAGAACGACTTGAAAAAATGCTTGGTGAAGAGGCAAAGGATATCTGGGCATCGACCTTTCATGCATCCTGCGTGAGAATACTCCGCCGTGACGGTGAGGTTTTAGGCTACAGCAAGCATTTCACCATCTACGATTCAGATGATTCAAAGCGTCTTATAAAGGAATGTCAGAGACAGCTCAATATTTCAGACAGCGTAATCTCATATAAGGCTATTATCGGTGAAATCAGCAGAGCAAAAGATAACCTTGTAACTCCTGAAGAGTATGAGAAAAAGGCTGTGGCTGAAAAAGATTCAAGAATGATTAAAATTGCATCAGCCTATAAAATGTATCAGTCTGAGCTTAAAAAGGCAGATGCTATGGACTTTGACGATATTATTGTCAATACAGTTAATCTTCTTGAAAAATACAGCGATGTAAGAGAATACTATCAGAGAAAGTTCAAGTACATAATGGTGGATGAGTATCAGGATACCAACCATGCACAGTACAGACTCACAGAGCTTCTTGCAGGCGGTCACAGAAATATCTGTGTTGTTGGTGACGACGACCAGAGTATCTATCGCTTCAGAGGTGCGACAATTGAAAATATCCTCTCCTTCGAGCATCGTTATGCGGAATCACAGATTATCCGTCTTGAGCAGAACTACCGTTCAACCCAGACTATTCTCGACGTTGCCAATGAGGTTATCTCAAATAACCGTAAGCGTAAGGGTAAGAGCCTATGGACCTCGAATCCCGGTGGTGACAAGGTGGTTGTAAATACCGCTTATGACGAAAGCGATGAGGCTAAATTCATAGCTGATACCATAGAAGAAAATGTTGCTTCGGGTAAATTCAACTTCAGTGACCACGCTGTTCTTTACAGAATGAATGCTCAGTCAAACTTTATAGAAAAGGTGCTTGTCAGAGCAGGTATTCCTTATAGAATTATCGGTGGCTTCCGTTTCTATGAAAGAGCTGAAATCAGAGATGCAATAGCATATCTGACAGTAATCAACAATCCCAACGATAATATAAGACTTCAGAGAATTGTCAATGTACCCAAAAGAGGTATTGGCGAAGCTACTATCAATAAAGCCTCCGAAATATCAACGGGTCTTGGAATCAGCCTCTTTGAGGTGTTCAGACAGTCAGATGAGTTCGAAGCTCTCAAAAGAAGCTCGAAAAAGCTCAAGGAATTCTGTCAGATGATAGACGAGCTCAGAGAGAATGTTGATAAGGTTAGTCTTGACGAGCTTTTCACTCAGATAATTCATAAGACAAATTATCTCGGTCATCTCCGTCTGGATAAGGAAAAGGGTGAGGAGAGAGAGGAAAATATCTACGAACTTATCTCCAACCTTAAAACCTACGAGCAGGAAAACGAAGAACCTAGTCTTTCAGGCTTCCTCGAAGAAGTTGCTCTTATGACAGACATTGACAACTACAATGCTCAGACAGATGCTGTTGTGCTTATGACAATTCACTCAGCTAAGGGTCTTGAATTTCCTGTAGTATTCCTTCCGGGTATGGAGGAGGGTATCTTCCCGGGTATTCAGAGTATGTATAACAACGATGATATTGAAGAGGAAAGACGACTCGCGTACGTTGGTATCACAAGAGCAAAGCGTAACCTTTATATTTCTCACACAAATCTTCGAATGCTCTTTGGTACAACCTCAAGAAATATGCCGTCGAGATTTTTAGTTGAAGTTCCCGAAGCTCTTGTTGAAAGAACAGGCAGACGCTCAACTGCTCAGATGGGCTTTGATGGTAATTCTCAGGCTGACAGAGATTTCGAAAGAAGTCAGGGCTATTCAAGATATGCAGGTACCGGTTATCTCTCAAAAATCAAGGAGCAGTCCAAGGCTGCCAAGAAGCCCGAGGCAGCACCGGCTGTCAAATACAATACAGGCGATACTGTTGTGCATAAGGTTTTCGGTCAGGGTGTTATTCTTTCCGCAAAGCCTATGGGCAGCGACGCAATGCTTGAAATTGCTTTTGAAAAAGCGGGTACCAAAAAGCTTATGGCTAATTACGCTAAGCTTGAGAAAAAATAAAACAAAGGGGACTTGTTTATGAAGAAGACAGCAAGAAAAGCATTCTCGGTTTTACTCAGTATTCTTATGGCTTTTTCTATGGCTGCAGTCGGCTTTGCCAAGGAAGAGATTACTCCTGTAATTGTGGTCAGCGGTATGAACTCATTCCCTCTGACCTCAGGCGAAACGGGAGAAGTGGTCTGGCCGATTCAGTCAGACAATATAGTCTCTGCTGTAAAGGAAAGCGCTTTACCTGCTGTGGCAATGATCTTGCCGGGAGACAGACAGAATTATTTCGGTGAGATAATCGATAATGTATATAGCAATGTTTTCGAGAAGGTAGCCTGCGATGAAAACGGAGAGTCTGTTTATGATGTGGACATAACGTTTTTCAGCGAAAGTCTCGATAAATATCCCAATGAGTTTGTTGACTCTACTGTCAGCGAAGGCGGTATCGCACGAAGCCTTATGAGAGAAATCGGCAGAGAGAATGTCTACTACTTCAACTATGACTGGCGTCTGAGTCCAATGAAGCACGCTGATGAGCTGAATAAACTCATTGAAAAAGCCAAAGCTGACAAGGGCGCTTCAAAGGTCACTCTTATTCCTTGCAGTATGGGTGGTACTGTTACAAATGCATATCTCTATAAATACGGCAGTGACAGTATAAAGAAGATAATATATACAATGTCAGCTATTCAGGGCCTTTCAAGTGTAGGTGAGATGTTCAGCCGAAGAATAGATTTCAAGGTTGATACATTGATGAATTACCTTTTCTCAATGCAGAAGGATGATCTTAAAATGCAGGTGATTATGGCTCTTGTCAATACTCTTGTTGAGACTACACCCTGCGTTACAAAGCTTGCTGACAAGCTCACAGAGGAAATTTTAGCTCAGACCAATGACAGAGTATATAATGAGCTTATGATTAAATCTATGGGTAAATTTGCAGGCTGGTGGGCACTTGTACCCGATGAATATTACAATAATGCCAAAGAGATTTTCTTTGAGGGCAATATCCCCGAAAGCTTCGAAAAGATCATCGACAGCTATCACTATAATGTTCAGCGTAATGCCAAAGAGCTGATGGGATCGGCAGCAGATAACGGAGCAGAGATTTATATTCTTGCCTCCTATGGCTATGTGGGTGCTCCCTATACCAATCAGGCAATGACTCAGACCGATTGTCTGATTGAAACACACTATCAGAGTGGCAGAGCACTTACAGCACCCTACGGTGAAACCTTTGGTAAGGACTATATTGCAAAGGGCTCTCAGTGCAGTGACCTCAGCCACAACCACGTTTCCGCTGACGGTATAATAGACGCTTCAACCTGCTTCTTCCCAGAGCATACCTGGTTTATCAAATACAATAAGCACGTAGGTGTACCCTATGGTACAGACTGCGAAAAGCTTATGCTTTATCTTGCACTCAGTGATGATTATGTTACAGTGAGAAGCAATGAGAAATATCCGCAGTTTACGGAGCTTAACAGGCTTACAGGTGAGCTGACAAGTCTTACAGGCGACGAAATAAAAAACGATATCAGGGATATGGACAACAACTTTATAGTCAGATTTGTTATAATTCTTGATACTATTATCAAAAATATAAAAATAAAATTACCTTTTTAATCGGAGGGGATAATTATGAAACTTTATAATGTAAAAGACT
>JAZQUF010000012.1:0-5491 GCA_045631165.1 Acutalibacteraceae bacterium | reverse complement strand
TTCCAGCTTGACCAGCCCATAGGAGGTGTCATTGCAACGCCGTTATTATAAGCACCACGACTGACCTGACTTACCTGAGCTTTGCCGACAATCTTTTTTGCAATACAGATAGGGCAATACTTTTTGTTCTTCATAATATGTCTCCTTTTTCAAATTTTTATATAAAAGCTGCGCTTTTCATAACAAAAACAACAATAAACATACTAAATACCGACAACAAGCTTGTCCAGACCACAAGCTGACCTGCAAGCTGTTCATCACCGCCAATTTCACTGACCATAACTGCACTTGAAACGGCAACGGGTGTTGTAAACAAAGCAATAATACCGGGGTATTCAGTAGTGGTAAGATTTATAATACCGAGACTACCGAGAAGCACCGCACCGCCTACACCCACCAAGGGAGCAACCACGAGTCTTAGTACAACTGCCGAGGCAATAGGTCTTATAAGACTTTTTACAGCTGCAAAATCAAACCTTGCGCCGAGCACTACAAGAGCAAGCGGTGACGCCACCTTGGCAAGATTTGCCACTGCTTCATAGATAAACGGCAGATCGTTTTTAACCGAAAACACAAGCTGACCAGCTTCATTCAAGGGAATAAAGCTTCTGACAATCAGCACGATAATGCCAAGTCCTACGCCTCTTATAAGAGGATTTTTAGTGGCACTTTTTATTGTATTTTTTATATCAGGCTCACTGTTTTTATCGGAATAATGAGAAAGTATCATAACAGCAAGAACATTGAAAAGCGGAATGGATACCGCTGAAAGAACACCTGCAAAGGCAAGCGCCTGAGCCGAGCCTAATGACTCAGCAAGAGGTATGCCGATAATAGCATAATTCGACCTGAATGCACACTGATTGATTACACCCTTCTGTACTCTGTGCTGAGAGAATACCTTTGCACTGAGATATCCTATAAGGCACAGAACAAGTATCGCTGCAACACAGTATAAAAGAGCCGCAACATTTATCTCCGATATGGATTTTATGTCATAGACATTTTTAAAGAGCAATATAGGCAGAAACACCTTAAAAACCATAGTATTACACTTTTTGAAAAAGCTGTCATCAAAAAGCTTTGTCAGCTTTATTATATAGCCTGCCACAGCAAGAAGCAATATAGGCGCTACTGCATTGAAAGAAAATGAAAAAACCTCAAACATAAATTTTTACCTCAGGTTCAGTAAGAAGGATAAACAACTGTAAGCTCTCGAATTTTTGCTGTAAGCTCATTTGCCGCACAAAGGTTTGACATATAACCGGGATGACCATCGATCACTATATCGTTTTCGCCCATTTTGTAATAGAGGGTCATAGCCGAAACCTTGCTGTCAAAGGTATCGGTTATATAGTTGCTGACTGCCTGCTCTATACACGGATACATAGCATTATTCATATCTCCGAGAACACAAAGAATGTGCGCATCGGGATTGAACTGTCTTATCTGCCTTATGAAATCTGTATATCTTCGTGTAAATTCATTCCTGCCTATAGAACTCTTAGCGCAATATGATGCATCGTTGGTTCCGAGATTGACAACCACTATATCACTACTGAATTCATTGAAATCCCAATAAATCTCTCTGCCACCGTAAAGTGAGCAGGATACACCATAATATTTCGGAACTATATCCTCAGAATTTATTCTGCCGTTTGCAGTATATCCCGAATAAACGCCGAAGCCTGAGAAGCACACAGCACTATAATCAGCACCGAGATTTCCGGCCGTAAGGTAAGCGTAGGTTTTAGTGAAATTTTCTGTTGTGGTGGAAAAATAACCATTTGGATTTTTCTCATCAATCCCATATCCGCAGGTAATAGAATCACCGATAAATTCAATTTTTATATTTCCTTTAGCTGAAGGATTTATTTTTTCCTTGCCGTATACAGCAATGTCACCTATACCCATTGCCGAATACTGAGCCTCCGAAAGCTTGATTATCTTTATTGTTGTTTCGCTGTTATAACCGTCAAGGGTTATATGATATGTTTTTTCCGCCTGAGAGAGAACCTCATCAATAATCAGAATGCCGTTTTTGTATATTGCAAAACGAGGCTTGTGTCCGTCAAGATAACGCCCTTCAGAATCGTCAACCATAGTGATAAGAGCATATTCACCTTTACACTCAAATTCTATTCCGCTGCCTGAATGAGAAAAATATCTTATGCCATTTTCATAGTGGCTTCTTCCTAAAACTTTAACATTTTCCTTTTCGGCAGAGTACACAGTAAGCTTAGGACTTATAAAAGAGGAAACATAACCGACGGGAGAGTCGTCTGTAATATAGACATATAAAGCAATGCATAAAAACAACAGCAAAAACCATAATATGCAAATTCTGATAAAGCGCAGAATTTTCTTCATATCAAGCTCCCTTTCTTTATAAAGTCAAACTGTTTTCATTATATATAATTATCTCTGCTATGTCAAATAATTTATAAAAACACAAGCCGGGAAAAATTCCCGACTTGCATAACATATATTTATTTTATCTTTCAAATACTACTGTTGTAATACTGTTTGCACCGATTGTGATTTTCTTATGACCCTTGGTTTCACTTGTAAGCTCAAGATTATTTTCAGCGTCGGTGGTATACACCTTAGCATCCCAGCCGAGCATATTGAATGAAACCTCTTTGTCTTCACCCTCGTTGACGATAACAGCAACATACTTTTTATCAGGGGTCTTGAAGCCTGAAACTGTGAGATAGTTTTTGATTCTATAGCCCTGATATGGTTTACCCTCTATCCAGTCATTCCAATCATCGGTTTCTTCTGCAGTAATGTCAGCGACACTTAAGTCAACATCAACCATATGGCTACCCACGGGAACAAACTTGGTATAGTGACCCATAGCATAATATCTCTTGCTGATTTTATAATCATTATAGTTTCTGCCGTCAACAGCTATCATTGAGTCAGCATACTCGCCACCCTCGTTGACAGCTACCCAGCTTGACCAGGAATTCACGCCTGTATTGATGAGGTCTTCACCCATAGTGCGCGCCATAATAAGACCCGCTTCAATGTCATCATACTTGTGAGCATTGGGAAGCTCGCACCACTCGCTCATTTCAAGTTCAACTGTGGGATACTTCTTTGCAATATACTTACCAAAAGAATCTTTAAGAAGAATGTCACCGTCTGTCCAATAGCTATGGTATGCATAAGTGCCGAGAACTGATCTGATGTCTTCGTCAGCATAGAGCTTTTCAAGACACTCAATGGCGTGGGGGCCTACCTGACCACTTTCAAGAGCTGAGATTTTCACATCCATACCGCGCTCTTTGATAGCGAGAGCGAAAAGACGGATAACCTCAACTGCCTCGTCAATTTCGTAGTGACAGCCTTCCTGACCTACCCAGCCACCGCCCCAGCTCCACTGAGGCTCATTGATGGGACTGATGTACTTTACGGGTACGCCCATATCAATGAAATGCTGAGTAATATCAAGGAAATAGTCAACGAAATCCTGATAGCATTCTTTCTTGAGGTTTGACTGATTATCTTCAAGACCGCCTGAAGCGTTACCTGAAACACACATTGAATAGTGCGGTGAGTTAGCGAACATTACAACCGTGTCGATACAACCATAGCTCAGTGACATTTCAAGAATCTTCTGAGCTGCAGCATCTTTTGACCAGTCATAAACCCAATCCTGCTTTTCTTCACTCCAAACGAGGAAGCTTTCAGCAGCTCTTGAAGAGTTTTTATCAAGACGACCTGTAGGATCATCCTTTGATCCGCCACCAATATTGTAACGGTAAATGTTAAGTCCGAGACCTTCCTTACTGTAAATAAGCTTTGTCACTTCTTCAGCGCTTTCACATTTGCCCAATTCCTGAGCCCACCAACAAGCCGAGGTACCCCAGCCTGTGATTTCCTGCTCAACACCGATTTTATCGAACTTGACTCTGGTTGTATCGGCTGTGATACCGAACCAACCTGCGATAGTTACCATTACAAATATAAAGGTAGCCGCGTAGTGAACATATTTTTCACGGAAAATTGTCCAGTTTTTATACATATACTTACCTCTTAGTCAAGAGTTGCTCTTTCAGCTGAATAGTTGATGCTGATTGACTTCTTGAAGAGCATATAGTCATACTGAGGTCTCCAGCTGTCGCCGCACTTAACATTTTTGAATGCTTCTTCGTCAGCTGCAACATTCATTTCTGTTACACCCTTGAGCTCGCCGCCCTCTTCATAGAGAGTATCCCAGAATGCGTGGTGACCGATATAGGTTACGCTTGCGGGAATGTAAACATAGGGTAATTCCTGATTGTAGCTCCATGCGTCTGAGCCGATGTATTCGAGACCCTCGGGAAGTGAAAGGTAGATTTCACCTAAAGCTTCCTGAGATGTGAAAGCTGAATCGAGAACTTCTGCATCTGTCTTGTATGAATAGATGGCATCAAGTGAAGGTGTGTTACTCCACTGGTCCTTGGGCTGATGAAGCTTGAAGAAGCCGAGAGTTTCAATTCTCTTAAGACCTTCGGGGAGATAAATGTTTCTGAGGTTTGCATAAGCGAATGCAAGCTCTCCTACAGTTTCAACTGTTGAGGGTACAACATAAGTCTGAATATCATTGATATATTCTTCTGTTGAATCAACTCTGTAGGGCTCTGTCTCATAACCGAACTTTGTTCTTAAATACTGGTCGTGGTTGGGAGGATAGCAAACGATTGTTTTCATATCCTTGGTGTAAAGTACACCGTCAACGTCGCAGTAGTTGGGGTTGTTTTCATCAACCTCGATTTTCTGAAGTGCCCAGCAGGAATAAAACGACTTGCCGTCGATTTCCAGTACGCTCTCGCCGATGTTGACAACTTCAATAACGCCGTCACAGTTGAAAGCATATTCGCGGATTGATGTAATGGGCTGAGTCTCATCCTTTGTAAAGGAGAAGTTTGTGTTTACATCCGGGTTTTCCTGGTCGTATACGATATCTGTTACATAGTCGATAGTAACTTCTCTGATGTAACCTGTATTGCTGAATCTTGAGAATTCTGTGCCCTCTGTTTTGGGAGCATATTCAAAGGTGTCACTCTGAACAGTTCTTACACTGAAATACATTGAAAGCGAAACAGAAACAAGAATTACAAGTGCAAGAAGAATTCTCTTAGCTTTTGCGTTTTTAAAAGGCTTGCCGATATGAGGAGCTGCAAGACCGGGTACCTGATAGGTCCATATTTCGTCTTCAGGGATATTCATAGTTTCCTGAAGAACATCCAAATTGTCAATCTTTTTCTTACTCATATTCTCGCCTCCTTAACCTAAGTATGCGCCATCGGTTGAAATGCCCTCTTCTTCAGCCTTCTTCTGAGTTACCTCAGCACGACGCTTGAGAACTTCCATAACCATATTCTGCTTCTTGTTGTCGTAGTCCCAGAAGAGATAGGGAATAGTCATAAGAGCAAAGCCGATTACGTCAACGATGATGGGGATTGCAATAATGCTTCTTCTTGAAGCGTCGATGAACAGA
>JAZQUF010000011.1:0-2548 GCA_045631165.1 Acutalibacteraceae bacterium | reverse complement strand
ACCGCTTTAAAGTATTGACATATGCTTTTTTATGTGCTACAATTCATTTGCAATTGTAAAATGAATGTGTTTCAGGTGGGTGTGAATCCGCCGGGGGTAGTGCTTTTGTCCCGTGATACTGATATTGATACGGCAAATGGGCAAAAATCTTAAATTCTTCAGTTTCGACCCCTCAGAAACCCTTATTTTACGTGCCTTTTCACAAGTTAAATATCAAAACTAAGTGAGTGGGAATAATGAGACTAACCCCGGAACCTCTTATTTTTGGAGGGTTTCGGGGCCTTTGTTTTAAAATTGATACCGCTTTTGATACCGCAAGCCAAGAGACATTATTCACCCTAATAGTTTGTTCGTAAAATATCTGATATTTATTCATAACTACAGTATCCTTTTTGGTAGAGGTTTACTCAGAAATTATATATACAAAGCTATAAAAATGAGCCTGCCACCATTAGGTGACAGGCTTTGACGTTACATATAAACTCTCACTGAAGTAGTCGGATTTTACTAAGTTATATTGATAGAGATTTTGAAAAGATAGGTAAAGAGATAACTTGTAGTATGTTTATATTAAGGAATAAAAATTTTCTTTTTTAATAGTTTATTAATTGAATATATTTCCTTTTAAGATATAATAAAATTGAAGATACAAATGTTTCTTTAAAAAATGCAGAAAAGGGGATTTAGTATGTTCGAAAAAATTATAGGAATTATCCTGTCGGTACTCACTTTTGTAAGCTCAACTTTTTTAGGTGGCACAGCAAAATATGAAGCATTTTCCAACATCGCTTACGGTGTAGGGGAGAGAAATGTAATTGACATTTATGTTCCTGCAGAAGCTTACGAAAAGGAAGCTAACGGCTGTATTCTTTTCATTCACGGCGGTTCATGGTCATCAGGTAGTAAGGATGAAATGATGGGTGAGTGCGTGGCTCTTGCAAATGAGGGGTACATCACTGCTACTATGAGCTATACTCTCATTAATAATGAAAATAGAGATACATACAGCGTTATGACTGTACTCGATGAAATTACTCAGGCTATAGATGCAATCAAAAAGTTTTCCGATGAAAAGGGCCTTAACATAACAAAACTTGCAACTTCAGGCTATTCAGCAGGTGCACATCTTTCAATGCTTTATTCTTATGCCCGTCCTGAAGAAAGTGCCATTCCGCTTGCCTTTGCTGCAAATAAGGTTGGTCCCTCTGACTTTACAACAGAGTCCTGGGGCGAAGCAGGTCCCAGAATTGCAAAAATGCTTGCAGGTACCGCTATTACTGAGCAGTATATGAATGAAGGCAAGGAGAAGGAGCTTATTGAACTCGTTTCACCTGTATACTACGTGAAGGAAAGCTCAATTCCCTCGTTGCTCGCTTACGGCGGTAAGGATAAGACTGTACCGGTAGGTAATGCAAATTCAGTAAAAAAAGCCTTTGAAGAGTCAGGTGCAGTTTACGACTTTATCCTTTTTCCGTATTCTGACCATATTCTGATTTTTGCTCCATTTAGCAGTGTGCAGTATAATTTGAAACTGAAGGATTATTGCAACAAATATTTCCCCTGATATTTTTCAGTGAAAAGTGCTCACACCCGTGAGTGCTTTTTCTTTTATATGAGTTATAAATAAGTTGAATTTTCAAGCAATATATGATAAAATTCTCAATAGAAAATATGGAGGTGTTCATATGAAGAAAACCGCTAAATTATGGGTATGTGTCGCATTACTGCTGTGTCTTGTCAGCTCCGTCGGTGCATCGATTTTTCAGACTGATTTCGGTGCTGTGGAGTATCAGGATCTGACCATTGAAACCGACAGCAATCACAAGCTTGATGCTCTTTTGCTCGTACCCGAAAATGCAACCGAGGAAAATAAGGCTCCCGCTATTGTTGTCAGCCACGGTTGGTACAATAACCGAGAAATGCAGGATCTTAATTATGTCGAGTACGCTCGAAGAGGCTATGTTGTTTTAGCTATCAGTATGTATGGTCACGGCGATTCTGAGGTTATAGAGTCAAACACATGGTGGGATGAGGAAACAACGCTAATGGTCTTTACGACGGCGTAAAATATATATCTCGTCTGCCTTATGTTGATACTGAGAGAATAGGTGTTACGGGCCACTCAAATGGTGCTCTTGCCTGCCGTGAAGCTGTTTTGCAGGATGATGAGGGTCTCATCTCTGCCGCATTGCTCGTTTCAAACGATGCAGTATATAAGGATGAAAACGATGCCTTTTATAATATGTTCGGCAGCCGTGATGCTGCAATTGTTGCCTGTCAGTATGATGAATTCTTCCATCGAGTTGACGGCAAGGCTCCGAGAGAGTATATAAATCAGGCAACAGCTCAGTCATTCCTTTATTTCGGTGCTGACCCTGAGGGCCTCGAAGCTAGAACTGCCGATGTCTTCTATGAAAAAGAGATTGACGGTGAAAATGCTATCCGTGCTATATACAACCCCGCCATCACACATCCTTGGGCACATTTTTCTTCAAGAGTTGTATCCTTCAGTGTAGACTTTTTTGACAGAGCTTTAGGTGCCCCAAAT
>JAZQUF010000010.1:0-7457 GCA_045631165.1 Acutalibacteraceae bacterium | reverse complement strand
TCCATTGCCGAACACAGTTCGGCAATGGAGCCGCCGGACCTGCCTGCAGATAAAAACCGCCCCAAAAGGAGCGGTCAGAAATTAATATTCAATTACATATTCACTTTCAAATGTCATTGCAAAAAGAGCCTTCATCTCTGTAATTCTCTTTGTTGTCATAGTCAGCATCATCGGCTGAGAGTATTTTATATACGTAAGGTTGCCGGTTTCTTTATCTATGGTGCAGACAATTTCACAATCATAATATTCTACACTGCAGGTTCTGACTATATCCACAAGCGCCTGAACCTTTTCAAGGTTTACCTCTTCCATTACAGAGCAGACCTTTGTGTTTTTCTGAGGATCTATGCAGTACATAAGCTTGAGAGTGATTTCATAATTACCGTTTTTTTCATCGCAGACAGCTTCTGCAACATCATCTGCCGTAAGTCTGCTTGACCAGCTTTCACCCTTGACGGGGAAATTGGCTTCAATAAGCTCTTTTTCCGTGTATTCAACCGGTGTATCTTGTCTGACAAGCCAGGAGTCTATAAGAGAACCGCCAACGAGATTAAGTATTCTCGGATAATCGCTTAAGTCCTCATCATAACGGCGATCCTCGTAGTTTCTTATAACCTTCTTTGCCTGCGGCTTTACCTCATTTATGCTCTTGTTGAAAAGCTCCACTATCTCCGCCTTTGTATCGGGAGTGGAATCTTCTGTAGTGGGCTCCTCAGTGGTCGTGGGAGCGGTTGTTGTTTCTTTTGTGGTCAGCTCTGTTATCTGCTCAGTTGTTGTAGTCTCTGTAGTTGACGGCAAAGTTGTATCAGCAGTAGATACAGTTAACTGCTCCTGAGTATTCAGAGTATTTTCATACTGTATATTAGTCAGTGAGCCTATTATATTACCGAGAATAAACAGACCTATTATCAGAGCGATTCCCTTTATAACTGCAGAAAATACACTTTTCTGCTCCTGCATTTTCTGAATATCGTCACCATTCACCTCTTCGGTGGTGAAGTTTTCAAAATTATCCATTTAATCAATCCTTTTGGGGTCGTTTTTCTTATTATAGTACAATACCACTGTTTTAACAATAGATAAAAAGCAAATAATCAACATTTACATTGCGTTTTCAAATAAATTTCTCTAATATGTGGTAAATGAGTTTTTGTTGTGCTATAATAATTTTGTATGCTTTTTGAAAGGACTCGAAAAATGAAAAAACTTAATCGTATAAAGCCCCTCGCAAAAGGCCATCAGATCACCTGGTGGGTATGCAGATTTCTTCTTTTCGTCTGGGGCGTTTGGGGTATGTTGCACGGATACACCTCAGAGTTTGTGCAGGCTACCTTTGCTATAATCTTTACTCACTTATGGGATATGTTCCAGCTTTTCGGCGGACGAAGCTTTATAACAAAGTATCCCGCCTATATGCAGACAATGCTCAACTGCTTCATCTGCTTCGGCTGTGTCGTAGGTACAACTCTTAACACAAGAACAGATTTTACGGGAATAGATATACCCGAGCACATATTTGCGGGCTATCTTGCCTGCACAGGCGGATTCGTACTCTCAGAAATAATGCAGGGAGAAAAGCATCCTATCAAGCCCTCAGTTCAGGCGCTGTTTTCTTTAGGCGGTGCTATGGTAGTCCTTGTAGGGTGGGAGTATTACGAATTTACTATGGACAGACTTTACGGATTTACCATGCAGCACGGCCACGTAAGCTACAGCTACGGCCTTACAGACACTATGATTGACTTAATGCTCGGTTCTGGAGGTGCTCTTGCGGCAATGTTTATCGAAGCTTTCAGAAGAGTCGGCATTATCGGTGGTAAAAACCGCCACATAATCAGAGAAAAATACCTTGCAGAGCGTGCAGAAATAAAGAAAGAAAAATTGCGCCAGAAAGCTCTTGAAGAGAGTGGAACGGGAGAGATGTAAAATGAAACTTTCCGAAGTGTTAAAAGAACTCAGCTATACTTGCAGCTGCTTTAAAGACTGCGAGATTAAAGATATCGCATATGATTCGAGAAAATGCGGTGATGGTATTCTTTTCGTGTGTCTTGTTGGTGCATTCACCGACGGACACAAGTATATCCAATCAGCCTATGAGAAGGGCTCAAGAGTCTTTCTGTGCGAAAGAGAAATTGACCTGCCCGATGATGCCACGGTTATCATCACCGATAACACAAGAAGTGCTCTTGCTAAAATCAGCTGCAACTTCTTCAGATATCCCTCAAGAGATATAAAGGTTATCGGCATCACAGGCACTAAAGGCAAGACAACTACTGCTCATATAGTAAAGTTCCTTCTGGAGGCAAGCGGAATACAAACAGGTATCATCGGCACTGTAGGCTCATTCTTCGGTGATACAGTTATTCCTACCGTCAACACCACTCCCGAATCCTATGAGCTTCAGAAAACCTTACGCATTATGGCCGATGGTGGCTGTCAGGCCGTTATTATGGAGGTTTCATCTCTCGGTCTCAAGCATCATAGAGTCGATGGTACAGAATTTTACTGCGGTGTATTCACCAACCTTTTTCCCGACCATATCGGAACCAATGAGCACGAATCCTTCGAAGAATACGCTTATTGGAAAACTCAGCTTTTCCCTGTATCGGAAAGAGCCATCGTCAATATTGATGACCCCTTCAGCGAGGAGATAATCAGAAATTGTAATGGTGAGGTTATCACCTACGGATATGACAGTAAATCCGATTATGTTCTCGAAAACTGTGAAAAAGTAAAGCTCGGCAACATTCTCGGTGTAGCTTTCGACGTGAAAGCAAAGGGCAAGGACAAAAAATTCACAGTGGCACTTCCCGGTGAAATCAATGCCCATAACTCTGTTATTGCTCTGGCTCTTGGCGAAATGCTCGGTGTCTGTGATAAAGACTCTGCCGAAGGGCTGAAACAGGTATACGTCAAGGGAAGATGTGAAATACTGAAGGATACCGACGATATAACTGTTATCATAGACTATGCTCATAACGGTATAAGTCTCAAGAGCATTATAGATACAGCGAGAGCTTATGAGCATAATCGCATCATTACACTTTTCGGCAGCGTAGGCGGCCGTACAGAATGCCGACGTGAAGAGCTCGGTACTGTATCCGGTAAAATGAGTGACTTTTCTGTTATCACAAGTGATGACCCCAATTTTGAAGATCCACAGTCAATCTGCAAAGAAATTGCTTCATATTGCAAAAAAGCAGGCGGTGACTATGTGATTATCCCTGATAGAGGTGAAGCCATAAACTATGCCGTTAAAATGGCACAGAGTGGAGATATTCTCATCCTCGCAGGTAAAGGACACGAGGAATATATGAAAATCAAAGGTGAAGATGTTCCCTTCAACGAAAGAGAAGAAGTAATCAGAGCTTTCAGAGAAAAGAAAGAGGGTAAATAAATGTATACATTCAGAGTAGAAACTGATTTAAAAGCATTCGATAAATTCCTTGAAGAAAACGGCGGACAGTACATTCAGTGCTCATCCTGGCAGAATGTAAAAACTACCTGGAAATGCACTTACTATTGCGGCTTTGAGAACGAAAAAAGAGTTCTTGCAGTTCTCGTAATGGAACGTTCACTTCCCGTTGCAGGTAAGATCTGGTACGCTTCAGGCGGTGCAGTATGTGATCACAGTAACATAGAGCTTCTTAAGGAATTCACTGAATTTATAAAAGAAGAAATGAAAAAGGGCGGAGCTACCTGCTTTATTATGGATCCACCGGTTTCACTTCGTGTCAACGGCGATGATATGCCCGAGGGTCATAAAATGCACAAGACCCTCACAGACCTTGGCTATGAGCTCAACCCCTCAATTGAAAATTATACCTACAAGCAGCCCGTTCAGCTTTTCATTCCACTTTTTGACGGTGATACTCAGCTTACTGCTGACAAGATACTCAAAAAATGCGACAAGGGCGTAAGATACAGCATCCGCATCGGTGAACAGAGAGGTCTTGTGGCTGAAAGCTACACCTATGAAGATGTAGCAAAAAATCCTCAGATTATGGAAGACTTTATGGCTGTTATGCGTGACACAAGCGAAAGAGACAGCTTCGTTGAAAGAAACGGTGATTACTGCACCAAGCTTCTTCGCGAGTTTGCAGACTATAGCGACCTTAAGCTTGTCTACTACGATAAGGATATTGATGAAAAGCTTCAGGCAGAACGTCTCGAAAAGAAAGAAATAGCTTTAGCTGAAATGGAAACAGCCCACGAAAAGAAGGCCAGACAACTTAAAGAAACCATAGACAGTGTGGACAAACAGACAGAACACTTTGAAAAAAGAATGGCTGAAGCTGAAGAGTTTACCAAAGACAGAAGAATCTGCGTTGCAGGCGGTCTCTCAATTTACTATGCAGGTATGGGTAGCTGTCTTTTCGGCGGTACAAGAAACGTTATAAGAAACAACACCCGTTCAAGTCACTACCTCAATTATCTTCGTCTTTGTGAAAGCGTTAAACGCGGTTGTAAAATTCACGACCTCGGTTATGTTATTGTAAAGACTCCCGAGCTTCAGGAGGACGGAACTCTCGGCGAGCTCATTCCTCAGGATAATTTTAAAGGAATCTACGATTTTAAGAAGAGCTTTTCTGCTGACTATCACGAGTTTGTCGGTGAATATATTCTTGTTGGCAATTCACTTAAATATTACTCCTACGCTAAGCTTATGCCTACAGCTAAAAAGGCTAAAATCAAAGCTATCAAGATGCTCAGAAGATAACAAAAAAGAAGCTACATTGTAGCTTCTTTTTTTGCTTATTCAGTTTCGAGTTTAATCAGCATTCTTGCAAGATTGATATAAAATCCCTGAAATTTCTTTTTGTCAGCCATAAGACCTGCTGCAGCACCGTGATCGCACAGCAGTGTGGGCATTATATTCCATATGCCCTTCTCAAGATTGCCGTCATAATCTTTAGCAGGCTCGTCAATGGGATTTTTAGCCGACGGAGTATTTACAAGACCGTCGTTATCTATCCAGCTTTCATCAAACTTTATCCCGTAACTATCCTCAGGCAATCCCATACTTATAATCATATTGCCAAAATACTTAAGAAAAGGAAAAACTATATTCTTCGTGCTGTGATCTTCACCTATGCAACCATTAGCGGGATATGCAAAATAATAAATATTTTTGCTTATATCTATAAGCTTGTTCAGCTCTTGTGCACCCTCTAAAGAAAGATCATTAAGCACATAATCTTCGCCGTCTCTTACTCTGTTCATTGCAGTTATAAGCTTATCAGGCTTCTTCTCGCCTTTAATAGGTGTCAGACCAAACTGCTCAAGCTGATAGTCAACATATTTTCCGTGAAGTGGCGTTCTGCCTACAACTCCCATAACAAAATCACTGAATCTGCCCAAAGTATGAATCAGCTCATATTTTTCTGTTATCTTATAAAAGGTAGAGCCGTTATTAGGTGTACATATAGTTGTTATGCTCGCTATAAAATCTTCCTTTCCTCCTGTGAAAAGAGGAGATATATCGGCAAGGTCCGTAGCGTTCTTTTCTGTTTTATCTCCGTAAGTCAGAAGATGAGCAAGAAGTCGTATAACCTGTCCGCCGTGACTGTGACCGATAAGATGAAACTTTCTTTCACCAAAGCCTTGACAAAGAGGTGCTTTATATGTCCGACCATATCTTTCGTGACCGTGAGCCTTCGAGTGTGCTTCACCATAATCGACTCTTGAGCCCGTAAGCTGAGCATAAAGCTCACATGCATTATCCCAGGCACTTGAAACAGGGCCCACCGAAGCTGAATAGCTCTCATATCCGCAACTGTTGAGGAAATTCATAAGATTACCCGTTGTGCTTCCCCAATAAGGTGAAATTTTATCTATTCCGATAGCCTGACCCCAACCGAGCATACCGTGAACATAGATAAAAGGATATTTATTAGCAATTTTCATAATATCAGCCCTTTTTTATTGATTCTAAAATGATTATATCACTATTATTATACGGTTTCAATACGTTTCATAATAAACGATGCTTTCACAGAGACCGCTCTCACCTCTTCATCAAAGCTAAAAGGCAACCTCATTAAGAGGTTGCCCGAAATTTTATTGTCTGGTGATAATTTGATATTATTTGCCAAACATTGCAAGAAGGAAGCCTGCTGCTACAGCTGAACCGATAACACCTGCAACATTGGGACCCATAGCGTGCATAAGAAGGAAGTTCTTGGGGTTGTACTTTCTGCCTTCGTTCTGTGATACACGAGCTGCCATAGGAACGGCACTAACACCTGCTGAACCGATAAGAGGATTAACCTTACCGCCGGTAATGATGTAAAGAAGTTTACCGAGAAGAAGACCGCCAACTGTTGAGAAGCAGAATGCAACAAGACCGAGAACAACAATCTTGAGAGTTTCAGCCTTAAGGAAGGTCTGACCGTTTGTTGTAGCACCAACTGTAAGACCGAGCATAATTGTTACGATATTCATAAGAGCATTCTGAGCTGTGTCTGAAAGTCTGTCAACAACACCGCACTCTTTGAAGAGGTTACCAAGCATAAGGAAACCGAGAAGAGGTGCAACTGAGGGAAGGATGAATGCACAGATTACAAGTACAACAACAGGGAAAACAATCTTTTCTACCTTTGAAACCTTGCGAAGCTGTTTCATTTCCACCTTACGCTCTTTTTCTGTTGTGAGAGCCTTCATAATGGGAGGCTGAATGAAAGGAATAAGAGCCATGTATGAGTAAGCCGCAACTGCGATGGGGCCTAAGAGGTGACCGGCAAGCTTACCTGTAAGGAAAATAGCTGTCGGGCCGTCAGCACCGCCGATGATTGCAATTGAAGCTGCTTCTTCTGGTGCAAAACCTAAAAGAATAGCAATAACGAATGCTACATAGATACCAAGCTGAGCTGCTGCACCTAAAAGAAGTGACATGGGGTTTGAAAGAAGGGGGCCGAAGTCGGTCATACAGCCGATTCCGAGGAAGATGATACAGGGGAAGATACTTGACTTAACACCCGCATATATCAGTCTCAATACACCGCTGTCATACCAGTGAGCACCCTCAATTATGTTTGAGGTATCCATAAGACCCGTGGGGTCATCCATAAGTCCTGCGCCGGGAAGGTTTGCAAGAAGAATACCGAATGCGATGGGTACGAGAAGAAGAGGCTCGCACTTTTTAGCGATTGCAAAATAGAGAAGCACAAATGAAACAAGAATCATTACAAGATTCTGCCAGAGAAATGTTCCGTCAGCAAAAAGTGCAAAAAAGCCTGATGATTCCCATAAGCTGATAAGGACGTCTTTTACCATAAGAATTTACTCCTTTTCTTTTATACTTTTGGGATTATCAGATAATAGCGAGAATATCGTCTGTGTTTACTGTTGAACCCTTTGAAACAAGAAGCTGCTTAACTGTACCGTCGCAGGGAGCAACAATATCGTTTTCCATTTTCATAGCTTCAAGTATCATAAGCACATCACCTGTCTTTACT
>JAZQUF010000009.1:0-3120 GCA_045631165.1 Acutalibacteraceae bacterium | reverse complement strand
ACTCTGATGCACTGAGCAGTGAAAGCAGGTGAGGAAGCCTTCTTGATTTCACCGTCTTCAACTGAACCCCAGATCTTAAGAGGCTCCTGTTCACTCTTTTCTTCTTCACCGCCGATGTAGGGGATAACATTATCGATCATTTCGGGCCAGCTGTCAAATGTCTTACCTGCACCTGAAATAGCCTGATATGTGCAAACAAGAACTTCCTTAACACCGTATTCCTTATCAAGAGGATAGATAGCGGGTACATAGCTCTGAAGTGAGCAGTTTGATTTTACAGCAATGAAGCCTTTCTTTGTACCAAGTCTCTTTCTCTGATCTTCGATAACCTTAATATGGTCAGCGTTGATCTCTGGTACTACCATAGGAACGTCTGCTGTGCCTCTGTGTGCACTGTTATTTGATACAACAGGGCATTCAGCCTTTGCATAAGCTTCTTCAAGAGCTCTGATTTCATCCTTTTTCATATCAACTGCGCAGAATACGAAGTCAACCATTGAAGCAATTTCGTTGATGTCAGCTGTTGCATCTTTGATTACAAGGTCTGCAAACTTTTCGGGCATTGGATCTGCAATTCTCCATCTTTCACCAACAGCCTCCTTGTATGTCTTGCCTGCTGAACGTGAGCTAGCAGCAAGAACAACAACATCATACCAAGGATGATCAGCGAGAATAGTAGCAAATCTCTGACCTACCATACCGGTTGCACCGATAATACCAACCTTATACTTTTTCATTTTAAAACACCTCTTTAAATTCAATTATTTTGCATAAAACTGTTGCTAAATTCAGCAATATGCACTATAATGTAAAATAACTTTTATATAATATCACTTATTTAGTGATTAGTCAATTTATATTTCTCAATTTTTTTGAGAATTTGTGGGGTTTTATTTAATTTTTGAAAGGATAAAGCTAATTTAATGAATAAGTCAGATTTTTATTACGATTTACCCGAAGAACTGATAGCTCAGCATCCTGTTGAGCCGAGAGATTCTTCAAGACTTATGATTGTTGATAAAGATAGCGGTGAAATTGAGCATAAGCACTTCCGAGATATTTTCGATGAGCTTCGTGACGGTGATTGCCTGATTCTCAATGATACACGAGTTTTACCCGCTCGTCTCTTCGGTATAAAAAAGGATACGGGAGCTAAGGTTGAGTTTCTGCTGCTTACAAACAAGGGAGATGACACTTGGGAATGTATTGTAGGTCCCGGTAAGAGAGCGAAGCCCGGCACACAATTCAGCTTTGCTGACGGTCTTCTCGAATGTGAAGTGAAAGAAGTGCTTGATGGCGGTAACAGACTTGTAAAGTTCTTCTACAAGGGTAATTTTTATAATGTACTTGATCAGATCGGTCAGATGCCTCTTCCTCCGTATATTACAGAAAGACTTGAAAACGGAGAAAGATATCAGACGGTTTACTCTAAAGAACTCGGTTCCGCAGCTGCTCCTACAGCAGGACTTCATTTTACCGAAGAACTCATGGAAAAGCTTCAGGCTAAGGGTGTAAAAATCGGTTATGTTACTCTTCACGTTGGTCTTGGTACTTTCAGACCCGTTAAGGAAGAGGATATTTCACTTCATCTTATGCACTCAGAGCATTATTGGTTACCGAAAGAAACTGCAGATTTAATTAACGATACAAAGAAAAATGGTGGCAGAGTTATTGCTGTCGGCACTACAAGTTGTCGTACACTTGAATCAGTAGGTACTTTTAAGGGCAAAATAGAGGAAAGCGAAGGCTGGACAGATATATTTATTTATCCCGGCTATGAATTTAAGTGCATTGATGCTCTTATAACCAATTTCCATTTGCCTGAAAGCACACTGATAATGTTAGTCAGTGCTTTTTGCGGATACGAAAACACAATGAATTTCTATAAAACTGCTGTTGAAGAGAAGTACAGATTCTTCTCATTCGGTGATGCAGTTTTCCTGAGGTAAAGCATGAAATCTAAATTAACTTTAATCAAAAATGAAGGCACGGCACGTCGTTGCGAGTTTGAAACTGTTCACGGAACAGTGCAGACTCCTGCTTTTATGAATGTAGCTACCTGTGGCGCGATCAAGGGTGCCCTTTCAGCTATAGATCTGAAAGAGATAAAGTGTCAGATTATGCTCAGTAATACTTATCATCTCCACGTACGTCCCGGCGATGAACTTGTAAAAGAAATGGGCGGACTTCATGAGTTCACTCGTTGGCAAGGTCCTATTCTTACTGATAGCGGTGGATTTCAGGTATTCTCACTTGCTAAGCTTCGTAAGATTCAGGAAGAGGGCGTAACCTTCAACTCACACGTTGATGGACGTAAAATATTCATGGGTCCTGAAGAGAGCATGCAGATTCAGTCGAATCTCGGTTCGACAATTGCTATGGCTTTTGACGAATGTGTAGAAAATCCGGCTAAATATGAATATGCCAAGCAGTCCTGTCAACGTACAGTCAGATGGCTTAAGCGCTGTAAAGCCGAGATGGACAGACTCAACTCACTTCCCGATACCATCAACAAAAAACAGCTTCTTTTCGGCATAAATCAGGGCTGTACATTTGATGATCTGCGTATCGAAAATATGAAAGAAATTGCTGAACTTGACCTTGACGGTTATGCTATCGGCGGTCTTGCTGTCGGTGAGCCCAAGGAAGATATGTACCGCGTTATTTCTGCTGTTGAGCCATATATGCCCAAGGATAAAATCCGTTACCTTATGGGTGTAGGAACACCCGGTAATATCATAGAGGGTGTATACAGAGGTGTAGATATCTTTGACTGTGTTATGCCGTCAAGAAATGCCCGTCACGGCCATCTTAATACCTGGAACGGTATCATTAATATCAACAATAAGAAATATGAAAAGGATAATCTGCCCATAGATCCTGAGTGTGATTGTCCTACCTGCCGTAATTTCTCACGCTCATATATAAGACATCTTTTTAAAGCTAAAGAGATGCTTGCAATGCGACTTTGTGTTGTACATAATCTTTATTTTTACAATACACTTATGGAAAAAATCAGGGAAGCACTTGATAACGGAACTTTTGAAGAATTCAAAGAGAAGTACGTTGATTTGCTTGATACAAGAAAGAAATAACGAGGTGTTATTATGAAGAAAATTT
>JAZQUF010000008.1:0-14088 GCA_045631165.1 Acutalibacteraceae bacterium | reverse complement strand
CATAAGTGTCGTCATACAAAGACTCAACGCCATAGTCGAGCAGGCCCCGTACACGCCGCAGAATGGAAGCTGAAAGTCTCTTATACCAAAACTCGAGCCGATGCACTGATTAAGCAAATCACCTGAGCAAATAACATCAATATCGCTTTTTCTAAGATTACTTTTAGCTATAGCTTTATTAACAGCAGTTTTCAGAAAAAGACTCTCCGCCTTTTCCCAGCTATCCTCACCCATAGTTGTATCTTCATATATCTCATCGAATTCTTTTGCAAGAGGCCCCTCTCCCTCTTTTTTACCAACTGCCGAAGCAAAGGATATGACCTTGGGTTTGACCTCGGTGATGATAGTTTTTCCGCGTCTTGTTGCCATAGTGCCCTCCTTAATATAATCCGAAAAGATACACAATCAGCCCGTATACTGCCGCCGATGAGCAACCGAAAACTATTACGGGGCCTGCAATAGTGAACATCTGCGCTGCTGTGCCGAGTATTCTGCCCTCTGTCTGAAACTCAAGAGCAGAACAGACTATAGAATTAGCGAAACCCGTAATGGGTACCATTGTACCTGCACCTGCGTGCTTAGCTATAGCATCAAAAACACCAAGTGCTGTAAGGATAGCAGTGATTACAATGAGAATTATCATAGTCAGAGCCTTAGACTCTTCCGAAGTCATAGATGTGTAGCTGAAAACGATATTCAGACCCTCGGCAAAGGCGCAGATTAACCCACCAAAAAGAAATGCTTTGATACAATCCGTAACCACAGGCGAATTTGGTGAAACCCGTTTCGCCATTCTGCCGTATTCTTCATTTGTTATTGACATAAGCTTACCTCTTTATCTTTTACTTATTTTCTATCTTTTGCATCGCAAGCAAAAATATACATATATGTTGACAAAGAAAGGCAAAAATTATAAAATAATAGTATAAATTTTAAGGAGAATTAATATGGCAGTTTTTAAATCTTTTATGGCTGTACGCCCCACTAATGAAAATGCAGAAAAGGTTGCCGCCCTGCCCTATGACGTTATGAACTCTCAGGAAGCAAGAGAAATGGTGAAAGGCAAGCCCTACTCATTCCTTCACGTTGATAAGGCTGAGGTTGACCTTGATGAAAGCATTGATATATACGATGAAAAAGTTTATCTCAAGGCAAGAGAAAATCTCGACAAACTTGAAAGCGACGGCATCTGCAAGCAGGATGAAAAGCCTTGCTTCTATATCTACCGTCAGATTATGAATGGCAGAAGTCAGACAGGACTTGTTGGCTGTGCTTCAATCGACGACTATATGAATAACATTATCAAAAAGCATGAGTTTACCCGCGCTGATAAAGAGGCTGACCGCATCCGCCACGTTGACTATTGCAATGCTAACACAGGACCTATCTTCCTGACCTACCGCAAGAATGATGCCATCAGCGAGATTATTGATAAATGGAAAGAAAATCACACTCCCTGCTACGATTTTGTAACAGAGGACGGTATTGCAAATACTGTCTGGGTTGTTGATTGCGACGAAGTAAACTCTGAGCTTCAGAATGCATTTGCAGATATAGATTACCTTTATATCGCAGACGGTCATCACCGCTGTGCAAGCGCTGTGAAAGTCGGAAATATGAGAAGAGATGCAACCCCCGATTACACAGGCGAAGAGGAATTCAACTTCTTCCTTGCAGTAGCATTCCCCGAAAATGAGTTGGAAATTATGGACTATAACCGAGTAATGAAAGACATCGCAGGCAACACCAAAGATGAATTCATCTTGAAGCTCAGCGAGAAATTCACTGTAGAAAGCTATGACGGTGAAGGTGCTTATAAGCCCGAAGCTAAGCATACCTTCGGTATGTACCTCGAGGAAAAGTGGTATAAGCTCACTGCTAAGAACGGCACATTTGACGAAAATGATCCTGTTGGCAGACTTGATGTTTCAATTCTGCAGAACAACTGCATCACCCCCATTTTCGGCATTGATGACCCAAGAACCGACAAGCACATAGATTTTGTCGGTGGTATCCGAGGTCTCGGTGAGCTTGAAAGAAGATGCCACAATGATATGGTTATCGCATTTTCTATGTATCCTACCTCTCTAGAAGACCTTATGGCTATTGCTGATGCAGGCGAGGTTATGCCTCCTAAATCAACCTGGTTTGAGCCTAAGCTTCTGAGCGGACTTTTCATCCATAAGCTTAGCTGATTTAAAAGAAAACGCAAAGGAGTCTGTATAAATGACAGTCAAGTTATACGATACCGACAGCTACCTTTACGACTTTGACTGTAAAGTCACTTCACTTTACAGCGATGAGGATTATATTTACATCGAAACTGACCGCACAGCTTTCTTCCCCGAGGGCGGCGGTCAGACTTGCGATAAAGGCAGCTTCAATGGTATCAATGTGGAAAACATACAAATTATTGACAGTAAGATAGTGCATTTTGTTAAAAATTCTGAGGAAAATGCTGAAAAAATTAAAATCGGCACTGTTTTAAGTGGAAAAATCGACTCAAAAAAGCGTTTTTCCGATATGCAGCAGCATTCAGGTGAGCACATTTTCTCAGGAATTGTCCATTCACTTTATGGATATAATAACGTCGGTTTTCATCTGGGCACAGAAGTTGTTACCCTTGACTTTAACGGTGTGCTGAATGAAGAAGATGTCTGTAAAGTCGAAAACCTTGTCAACGAAGTAGTGTGGAAAAATCTCGAAATCAAGGTTACATTCCCCTCAGATGCCGAGCTTTCAACAATAAAATACCGCAGTAAAATCGAAATTGAGGGTCAGGTGCGCATCGTTGAAATTCCCGGGGTGGATATCTGCGCCTGCTGTGCTCCTCACGTTAAATTCACAGGTGAAATCGGCATAGTAAGAGTAGTAAATTTTGAACGATACAAGGGTGGCACCCGAGTCAGCATACTCTGCGGAGAGCGAGCTCTTCTTGACCTCAGACACAAATTAAAACAAAACCGCCTTGTTTCAAATCTCACCTCATCAAAGCAAGACGAAACGGCAGCGGCTGTTGAGCGACTTAAAAATGAGAACGAAAAGCTCAAATACGATATAGTCGGACTTACAAGAGAACTGCTTTCTCTCAAAGCAGAAGGCATCTGTTCTGAAGAAAAAATTATTATCTTTGACGATAAGCTTCAGGGCAAGCTTCTCCAGGACTTCACTATCTCTATCATGGATAAGGGAGAAAAATTCAGTGCTTGTTTCTGCGGCGAAAACGGCTCATATCGCTATTGCATTGTAAGCCATAACGTAAACCTGCAACCTTTAGCAATAGCCTTAAACAGCCAATTTTCGGGAAGAGGCGGTGGCAAAGCCGAAATCATTCAAGGCACAGTTTCGGCAGAGTCCGAAAACATTATAAAAGAGTTTCTGGAAAGCTATGAAATATAAAAAAGAGAGTCTGTTGTTTTTATGCAACAGACTCTTTAATTTTATGCTTTATTGAAAAGCTTTGTAAAGAATTTTATAAGATTAGTGAAGAAACGGATTACTGAAAGCCATAATCTGTCCACAGTACCCTGTTCAGGCTCGAACTCATCAGGAGTAACTCCCGGTGTAAGCTCGTATGTATCCGGATTACAGGTCATATACTGAGGCCACTGAGGATCATCAAAAACAGTCATCTCACCGTGACAGCGAATAAACTGCATAATAAACGGGTCAACAGTTTCAGGGAAATAGTTATGGTTAAGATCCTTTATAAACCATGTCTGTTCAGGGAAAAGACATGTTGAAGCGTCAATAACCTTATCCGCTGAAAGATATCTGTCATCCTCAAGACTATTTATGTATTCCTTTGAAAGTACCTTGCCATAGTCAGCACAAGTTGCACCAAAAGAGCCGTTATGTGTATCAGAGAGAAGATCACCCTGCTGACCTGATGATTCATATAGAGGAACATTCGGAATATTATATTTACCGATTACACCGATTTCTATGCCCTTTGAATCGAGATACTTAAGAGTATCCTCTATCTTGAGCTGACAGTTATAATAGTAGTCATCGGTTTTTTCAAGCATACCCTGATATTCTTCTTCAAGACCGCCAAAGACATATTCCTTTGCTTGCTCATAATAATCTGCGGGTATCAATGACCAGAAGGCCGGGAACGTACCGAAAGAAGCACGAAGAGATCTCGGGAGAATGTTGTCCTTTATATTGTATACAGCCTGTTCAAATAAATCGAGACTTACACCAAGCATTTTTATCTCATTAAGAAAGCTTACGAGAGTTGTAATGAGCTCAGCTGTATCCGGATCTTCAAAAAGCTCCCAATGGTTAAGAGCATACTCAACAAATCTGTCAATTTCTGCAGCATTAAAAACTACCTTACCTGAATACAACTCACCGAAGAAATCAAAGCCATTGACACCTACGTTGTAAAACATAACAGTATCAACATTTGCCTCGGCGTGAGCAGTATACTTTGTAAGATAAGATGCAACAACATTTCCGCCAAGACAACGACATACAATACTTACCTTATCCTTGCCTGTTGCAGTCTTAACTCTTTCAATATATGCAAGAAGCTCATCCGCAATAAGCATAGGTGACAGACGCCAGTCGTAGTAGAAATAGTAATCAGCTATCTCATAACCGCTTGTTTTGTTGTTAACAGCAATAGTTGTCATATCTATACCGTCACCACTGCCATTTGATGCTTCGCCGTTTTTATCAAGCATAATCTCCTCGAAGATTGGTGCTACAGCATCATAGATTCTGTCACTGTATGTATCCCAATTACCCGTTATAAAGCCTGCAGGAAGCTCCTGAAGAATACCGCCGAGTTTTTCTGAAAGTATTCCGTTAATATCAATCTGAAGGGGGTAAATCTTACTTTCTTCACTTATACGGTCGTCACTATAAAGAGCCATACCGAAGCCTCTGAGATAAATAACGGGGTATTCCTCATCAGCCACTGAAAATGCAGGTACAGCCAAAGCAAAAACCATAATCAGAGTCAACAAGAGCGAAATAATCTTTTTCATAATTTATCACCTCAATAATTTTAACAGATTTTCTGCCATATAATATGATACTACTCAAACGAATAAATTTCAATAGTTTATGAATTAAATTAATAAATTTACAACTGTTTTATAACATTTTATCTTAGTATATATTTTTCAATATACTCCTCAAGACACAGTTTTTCTTCATAGATTAATTCTGCAACATCTCTGCCTACATATCTGTAGTGCCATCTTTCATTTGAAATGCCTGTGATTTCAACTTTATCGGCAGGGTACCTTTTTATAAAGCCGTATTTATAAGCATTCTCCTCAAGCCACTCATAGAAACCCCAACCCTTTGTAACACTATAGTCGGGATTTATGTCAACCGCTATACCAAGCTGATGCTCACTTGTACCCGGCAAAGCTACCCACTTAAGAGCCATTTGCTCGGCAACTGCCTTCGGGTATCCCTCATTTTCATATACCTTACACTTATCCTTTAAAATACTCTCCTGTTCAGTCTTACTTCTGTAGCCCGATACCACAATAGGTCTGTGCCCTTCTTCTCTCATATCGTCAAACATAAGCTGTAAATCGGGATAAATTCTTTCATCTATCTGCTCACCATTTGACAGCGTAAGAAGTCTTAGCTCATAATCCTCAGGTACAGCATAATCTGAATTCACCATTATCAGCTCCCAGCCGTAATCGAGAGAGGCTTCTTTCACCTTGCCTATATTTATGTAGCCACCTTTGATCATCACACCTGCAGCAATCACTGCAAACAAAAGCAACATCGCTACAAGCTTTCCAAATCTTCTTATCATAAAAAACACCCTTTCTTTCATCTGTCACAATAATAAACAAAAGAAAAGGCGAAAACAATCAGTTTAACTGTTTTGTAAGCTTATCTTAAGTAAATCTTAAGAAAGTGTTGTGAGGCGCAACTTCGGCTTCATCCATGGAGCCGCCGTCCCACCGATACATCATACTTCAAGTCGGAGAAAGAGCCACATCCAGGCTCATCATTATCATAAAGCCTATGGCAAAGGCTATACCCGTAACAGGAACTCTACCTCTGTATTTTATTTCAGGTATAAGCTGCTGAGACACCACAAAGAGCATAGTGCCCGCAGCAAAGCTTAAGAAATAAGGTAAGAGGTTTCCTACAGCTTTAGCCATAATCAGAGCTATGCCTGCACCTAAAGGCTCAACTATTCCTGACAGCGCACCTGATACAACAGCCCTTGATTTCTTCATACCTCCTGCATAGAGAGGCATTGAAATAACTGCACCCTCGGGAATATTCTGCACTGCTATGCCTATAGAAACAGCAAAGGCTGATGCGAGAAGTCCTTTATCCTGATGCTCCGTAGCTGCTGCAAAAACCGTACCTACAGCCATACCCTCAGGTATATTGTGAATAGTTACGGCAAGAAGTGTATTTATATACTTCGATTCATTATTCCCCTTCAGAAACGTCCTTTCCGTCAGTCTGCTGAGATAAATCATAAACAGTACACCTACAAAAATACCGATACAGCTCGGCAGAAATGCAAATCTGCCAAGATATGCACTATCTTCAGTGGCGGGAATAATCAGACTCCACACAGATGCAGCTGTCATAACCCCACCTGCAAGAGCTGTGAGTAAATCCTCAAGGAAAAAATTAAATTCCCTTTTTATAAAAAGCACCAGACCTGAACCCAGGATTGTACCAAAAAAGGGAATGAATATACCTAAAATTATGTCATTATTCAATTGTATCGCCTCCGTATACATCACCCTATATTCATTATAGATAAAAGAGCGATTTATGATACAGAAGGTATGGGCTCATATAATTTTATACATAAGTCCCGCATCGTTCTTTGTAGCGTGCTCCGTTACAATAAGAACCTCTGCTTTCATAAGATTTTCTCCCATCTGGATTTCAATTATATCCCCTACCTTTACATCGTAGGAAGCTCTTGCAATTTTACCATTGACAGTCACATGCTTTGCATCACAGACCTCATTGGCAACGGTACGTCTTTTGATAAGACGTGAAACTTTTAAATATTTGTCGAGTCGCATAGTTTTACTCCTGATTTTATTGCTGTATCCGCTCGCCGCGCAGGCATTACTTTTTCCTGCCGCGGAAAAAGTAATCAAAAACGCGTTGATGTTTGGCGGGAAGCGAGTTGATTTTTTATCCCACTCCCCCGCGATTCAGAATTAAAAAGAGCCGCACTCAGCGGCTCTTAGTCAGCTTTAATTATTTAATAGCTGTCTTGAGTGCAGCGCCTGCCTTGAATGAGGGAACCTTTGCTGCTGCGATTTCGATAGCTGCACCTGTCTTGGGGTTGTGACCTGTTCTTGCTGCTCTTTCCTTAACTTCGAATGTACCGAAGCCGATGAGCTGAACCTTATCACCAGCCTTGAGAGCGTCTTCGATTGAACCGAGAACTGCTGCAAGAGCCTTTTCTGCATCCTTCTTTGAGATTTCAGCCTTAGCTGCAACTGCATTGATTAATTCAGTTTTATTCATTTGTTTTTTCCTCCAAATAAATTTATTTTTATATTTTTCCACGAGATTACTCCCGATTGGATACTAATATTTTCTTTGCCTCATCCCAAAGCTTGTCCAGCTCTTCAATAGGCGTATTTTTCATATCTATGTTTCTCTCCTGAGCAAGCTTCTCTACCACAAGAAAGCGTGACATAAACTTATCATTAGCTCTTGTAAGAGCCTCCTCAGAATCAACATCAATTAACCTTGCTATGTTAACACAGGAAAACAACACATCGCCGAATTCGTCTTCCATAGCGTCGTTGTCCTTCATCTGAATTGCAGCCTTAAGCTCTTTGATTTCACTTTCAAGAGCATCAAGTGCACCGGACATATCGTCCCAGTCGAAGCCGGCTTTTTTAGCCTTGGACTGTATCTTCTGAGCTCTCATAAGAGCCGGCAGCTCTCTCGGAACCTTCATCATTGATGAACCCTGAGTTTTCTGACCCTTGGACTTACGCTTGATGTCATCCCAGTTACTGAGAACCTCATCGGTACCGCTTACCTTAACCTCACCGAAAACGTGGGGATGTCTTTCAATAAGCTTCTTACAGATTCCGTCTGCAACGTCTCCGAAATCAAAGCTGTCAATTTCTTTTTCCATCTCAGCGTGAAAGACCACCTGCAAGAGCACGTCACCGAGTTCTTCCTTCAGAAGCTCTTTGTCTTTCTGGTTAATAGCTTCGATAACCTCATATGTTTCTTCGATAAAGCTTTTCTTTATACTCTCGTGAGTCTGTTCTGCATCCCAGGGGCAGCCCTCAGGAGACCGAAGAATTTCCATTATTTTTAAGAGGTCATCAATTCCGTAATTTTCCTTGAATTCAAAATTTTTCATATTAAAACCTCAATGTACCTATTTTACCCTAAGAATCCAAATTTTGCAAGGACTTTTGCGATTTTTTCTCCTTTTGGAAGCATTAAAACGTCATCTTTTACAATTCCTTTAAATAATAACATAGAGATTGCGTATGTTATACCGCCTAACCCTACTGCACCAAGGCATACGAGACGGCTTTCAATACCCAGTTTATCTGTTATGAGCCAGTTTGTGGCGAATGCGACTATACCGCAAAGCAGACCGCTGATGAAAGGCTTCAGATAAACGGATACAAAATCAATCTTAACCTTTGTCACCTTGAGGAGTGATGCAAGGTTGATAGCAAAAATGATAATATAGCACACTGTTGTACTTACAGGTGCACCCTTGATATTAATTGCAGGATTACCGATAAGAATAAAGTTCAGGAGAATCTTTGCACAGGAGCCCGCAAAAATTGACTTGATAGGTATATCCATTCTGCCAACAGCCTGAAGCATATTTGTCATAGGCGAGGTAGCAGCAAAGAGGAAAAGACCTAAGCCATAAACAATCAGAAGAGGCTCAGCAATAGTGAACATCGCTGACTCTGAATGATAAAGCAGGTTGAGAATCGGTCTTGCAAGTGCGGCAATACCAAAGCCTGCAGGCATTGCTATCATCATTGTAACACGCAGAGTTGACTCAACGGTTACTTTGATATCCTGCTTATTTTTATTTGCCCAGGCTGTTGCAAGAGCAGGAATTGCACTGATACCGAGAGTAAGCGTAATTGTAGGAATAAGGTTTTTGATGTCAACAACAGAACCGTGAGTACCGTAAAGATAGTTTGATATACCCTCGTCAAGTGTACCTGAAAGCGCAAGTGCTTCGCCGTACATCTCTTTTATTACATCATAACCTGTTTCAATAGCGTATTTGAGTCTTGTTCTGATTGTTGTATCGTCAATCAGGTTCGAAAGGTTGAGTACAACCGATGAAAAAGCAATAGGTGCAGCAGTACGTATAATCTGCTTCATAATTGATTTATCACTTTCAGGCAAGGGTGAATTTACAAGCTCTTCCCTAGTAAAACCGAAGCCCTTTCTCTTATACATAACAAAAAGATAAATAAGACCAAGTACGGAGCCGAAGGTTACACCTGAAATAGCAACTGCAGCCGCATAAGGATACATTGCTGCAAGTGCCTCAGCCTCAGTTCTGACTTCCACACCGAAAACAGTAGCTATACCGTCATCGAGAATGTCAGCATTATAGCTCTTGAGCCACATTTTCATAGCAACATAGGTGGCACTGAGACCTAAGCCTAACTTAACGGCAGCCTCAATAACCTGAGACACACCTGTCGGGGTCATATTCTTAAGTCCCTCATAATAGCCTCGGAAAGAGGACATCATACAGCAGAAGAGTATACACGGAGCAACAACAAGAATACTTATGTAGTTTTTAGGCTCACCGACCATATGTGAAAACGGCAAAGCGAGAGCCATAAGCAGAATTGTTCCCACAGCACCCACGAAGAAAAACACCTTCTGAGAAACGTGGAAAATACGCTGAGCATCCTTGATTCTGCCAAGCTCAATATTCTGGGAAACGAGCTTTGAAACTGCGATCGGAAGCCCCGCCATTGAAATGGCATAGAGAGGATTGTAGATTGCATAAGCACCCTTAAAGTAAGCATAACCCTCCGGGCTGAGAAGATTCATCATAGGAATCTTGTATACTGCACCGATGAGCTTTACTATTACAGTTGCAATAGCAAGTACGCCGGCACCTGTAAGCAAGGTATGTTTTTTTCTTTCAGCCATATTATTTTCTCCTTATCCTATAAATTCTTTTAAAAGCGATATTTCCGGAACATCTGCCTCACTCAATGAAACAAACTGCGTGAGCTTATCTTTAAGCTCTTTTGCTGAAGGATAGTATATACTATCAGTGCCTATATGGTCAAGTAGTTTTATAGCAATATCTTTAAAAATGCAAACCTCATAAGGGTGAATTGAGTCTATTCTGATGTCTGCTCTTTTGCTATAGGGGAAAAGATATCTGTCCTCGCCCATTCTTACGCCCTTCCAAAGATAGAAGGTATGCTCAACTGAGCTGTCTCTGAAATGATAGTCTCTTATCACACGTCGAATGAAGCGCATATCTCTTTTTGTGAGAAATACACTGTCTTCTTTATAAATTCTCGATGACACACTGACATAAAGTTTTATCATATTTTCCTTTTCAAGACAGTCTGTAATAGCAGGATTAAGGGCGTGAAGTCCTTCAACAATGATAATTTCGTCTTCACATACTGTGACTTCCTTATACCCCTCACGGCATTTTGTATGAAAAGAAAAGTAAGGAATCATAGCCTTTCCTTTATGCAAAAGGCTTTCCATACACTCCACAATACAGTCCGTATCAAGAGCTTTTACAGTCTCATAATCAACAGTGCCGTCTTCAAAATAAAAGCTTTCTGTCTGATCGCGATAAAAATCGTCGAGAGACACCACTATGGAATGTCTGCCTTTATTTATAAAGTCCTGCTTCAATATATTTGCAGTTGTAGTTTTACCTGATGAGCTTGGCCCTGCCAGCATCACCAGTACCCTGCCGTGTCCCTCAGTAATCTGCTCACTTATCCGAGAGAG
This sequence comes from Acutalibacteraceae bacterium, assembly GCA_045631165.1. GTDB lineage: Bacteria > Bacillota > Clostridia > Oscillospirales > Acutalibacteraceae > UBA6857. The sequence continues at coordinate 3,114 of JAZQUF010000008.1, read as the reverse complement.
CTGTCTACGGTAGCTTTCTTCACACTGTAATATAAAATTCTCTTTGTTTCCTTTAATCTGAGAGTTGATTTTACTTACACTGATATCAGGCATATACTCACCCTTAAATACTGAATTTCGAGTAAAACTCGGGAATGTACTGTTTGCGATTTAATATTTCCTGAAAATTACCTATATATTCATAGGGATACTTATAGTTGTAAATTCTTTCGATTTCGTTACCCCTTGGAGCTTTGAGCTTGATAACTGCACCTGCACCCACAGATAAAATCGTATGACACTCTTCCATCATATAAATGTTATAGAGTCCCTCAAAGCCTTTTTTAGCCCAACCGACATTTTCAAGATTGCCGAGGCTCTTGCTCTGCCGGTACATATAATACGGCTCATATCCTGCTGATGAGAGCTTGGTCTGGACTAATTTCAGCATATCACTTGTAAGAGTAGCTGAGTTTGTTTTCTTTCCCTCAGTTACAATGATACTCGAACGCTTGAGAGCAAGAGTATGCACCGTGATGTTTTCAGGATTCTGAGCTATAGCAATGTCGAGAGTCCTTGCGAAGCTGTCAAGTGTATCCGTAGGAAGACCTGCAATAAGATCCATATTGATATTATCAAAGCCATTCTCTCTTGCCATAGTGAAAGCCTCAAGAGTCTGAGCACTGGTATGGTTTCTGCCGATTTCTCTGAGTACACTGTCTGAAAAGGTCTGAGGATTGATGCTGATTCTTGTACATCCGCAGTTTCTTATTACATCCAGTTTATCACTGTCGATACTGTCGGGTCTGCCCGCTTCAATGGTATATTCTCTGATACCGCTTAAATCGAAGTTACCTGAAAGTGCATCAGTAACCCTTTTAAGCTCAGATGCAGTGAGCACCGTAGGAGTACCTCCACCGATATATACACTTTCAAGTCTGAGTTTCAGATCCTTGGCAATTTTTGCTGTCTCAACTATTTCATCACAGAGCTTTTCCACATACTCAGGGATTAGCTTTTTAGCATTCTCGTTTGAGTGGGAGATAAACGAACAATAAGAGCATCTTGTGGGACAGAAAGGTACTGACACATAAAGTGAATATGAATCAGGCAACGAGCCCTCAATAATAGGAGTCTCATTCTTCGACACCATAAGGGCAAGCTTTGTTTTATCCTCGCTGACCTTAAGCTCATTTATAAAGTATTTTACTGCCTTTTCCTCACCCTGAGAGGCAATAAGCTTTGTCATCAGCTTAGCAGGGCGTACGCCTGTAAGAATGCCCCAGGGAGGTGTGTAACCTGTAATATCACGAAGCATATCAAAGAGCATAACTGCCATTTTTCTTTCCATATAGCTGTCAATGCTTTCGTCCTTGGGTCTGCAACCAAGACAGAATTTGCCCTGACTTTTATAGGTTTTCCCTTCGAGAGAAAGCTCAATAATAACCTTATTAATCTCTAAAGTCAGCACACAATAGTCCTCGTCCTCACAAGGCTCATCTGCTCTTAGAATTTTAATCTCCGGAAGGAAAACTCTTATAAGATTTTCCATCTCATAATGATATGAGTTATTTATATTTATAAGATACATTTTATATTAATATTCCTCTCATTGACCTTGCCGTGAAAATTATCGGCAGAGCTTCAAATATCGGTTGTATTTTCTTTCAAAATCAAGAGTTGTTGCACTTTCGTGACCTGGATAGACTTTATAGTCACCCTCTATTGCACTAAGCTTTTTCAGTGAAGAGAGCATCTCATTACCGTCACTGTCAGGAAAATCTGTTCTGCCGATGCTATCCTTGAAAAGGGTGTCACCGGTGAAAAGTACATCACCTATCTTATAGCAGACACCACCCTTGGTATGTCCCGGAGTATGAATAACCTCTATCTCCCCACCGCCAAAGGATAACTTGTCACCGTCCTTGACTTTTATATCAGCCGTAGCTGAAGCAAAGGGAATCTCCCTTTCAAAGCGTGAATAAAGACTGCCTACAGCACTTGAAATCTTATCAGCGTCAGCCTGATGGATAACAACCTCACCACCGAATGCATTACGGAAACGCTCCACGCCTATCATATGGTCAAAGTGGCCATGGGTCAGGAGAATATATTTAAGATTTTCTATGCCCTGAGCTTTTATATATTCCTTTTGTCTTTCACCGTATGAGCCGGGATCTATAAGCAGTGCCTCGCCTGTTTCTTCATCTTTAACAAGATAACAGTTTGCTGAGAAGCAGGGAAAGGTCAGAACTGTGATTTTAAGCATAATATCACTTCTTCCAATCGTTAGTATCCATAATAATTGTAACAGGGCCGTCGTTAAGAAGTTCAACCTTCATATCGGCACCGAATTCACCCGTAGCAACCTTTCTGACACCGAGATTGCGAAGCTCCTGACAATACTTCAGGTATAAGTCTTCAGCAACATCAGGTTTAGCTGAAGAAATAAAGCTCGGTCTTCTGCCGTGAGAAGTGTCAGCACAAAGAGTAAACTGTGACACAACCAGAACCTCACCATCAACCTGGTCGAGAGAAAGATTCATCTTGTCGTTTTCATCGGTAAAAATACGGATACCTGCAGTCTTCTTGGCAAGGAGCTTCATCTCTTCCTCAGTGTCGCCATCAACCACACCTAAGAGCACGAGGAAGCCCTGTCCTATCTCACCGATGATTTTATCTTCTACTGTTACACTGGCGTGAGTCACACGCTGTATTACTGTTTTCATAAACAAATCCTTATTTCTTTTATATTGCCCTCGCCGGGCAGGCATTCTTTTTGCTGACGCGCAAAAAGAATCAAAAACGCGGAGTTATTTGTTATTCAACTCCTAACTTTTACAAGCCTGAACGTTCCGTAGATAGCACGCCCTTGACCTTCTTGAGCTTTTCACATACGCTCTTGAGGTGCTCAGCACCGTTGACGGTGATAGTCATATATATAGTACATCTTCCATCTGAGCCGTCTTTAGTAAAAATTGAGTGTATCATAACGTGCATATTGGCAATAACTGCCGATACGTCTGCCAGCATACCTACTCTGTTCATACAGGTTACTGCAAGAGTTACTCTGTAATTATTCTGCACCTTGGTATCCCAATAAGCGTTAATCCATCTTTCAGGCTCAGGTGCAAG
>JAZQUF010000007.1:0-1791 GCA_045631165.1 Acutalibacteraceae bacterium | reverse complement strand
ACCGGGACAATAGTGAAGAGGTACATCTGCGAGTGATTTTGGTTTATCGAATACTACTGCCATTATTTGTTACCTCCTTTATTAGCTTCTCTGATTGCTTCAAGAACCTGCTCGGGCGAAGGAATCATACCGCCTGCTCTGTTGCAAAGTACTACAGGTTTCTTATATTCAACTGAAGCTCTAATGTCTTCAATCATCTGACCCATTGAAAGCTCAACGCTGATAAATGTATTAACCTTATCAGCAGCAGCTTTGAAAACATTTGTGGGGAAAGGCCAGAGTGTGATAGGTCTGATCATACCTACATTGATGCCTTCTGCTCTTGCCATAGCAATAGCGTTCTTTGCGACTCGTGCTGCAATACCGAATGCACTGACGCAGATTTCTGCATCGTCCATCATATATTCTTCATACATAACTTCGTTTTCTTCGATAGTCTTATACTTCTCAAATCTTTCGAAGTTGAGTCTTTCAAGCTCTTCGGGTACAAGTGAAAGTGAGTTGATGATGTTGTGTTTTCTTTCACATTTAGTACCTGTTACAGCCCATGACTTGTCGTAGCTTTCAACAGCAGCTTCTTCAAGTGAAACGGGTTCCATCATCTGACCCATAGTGCCGTCTGCAAGAATCATTGAAGTCATTCTATATTTATCAGCAAGGTCAAAGCCTTTGACTGTAAGTGATGCCATTTCCTGAACTGAAGCAGGAGCGAGAACAATCATCTTAAAGTCTCCGTGTGCGCCACCCTTAGTAGCTTGGAAATAGTCTGACTGTGAGGGCTGGATACCGCCGAGACCGGGGCCACCTCTCTGTACGTTAACTACGAGGCAGGGAAGATCTGAACCAGCCATATATGACAGACCCTCAGCCTTAAGGGAAATTCCCGGGCTTGATGATGATGTCATAACTCTTTTACCTGTGCCAGCAACACCATAAACCATATTGATTGCAGCAACTTCACTTTCAGCCTGAAGGAAACAACCACCGATTTTAGGCATCTTCTTAGCCATATAAGCAGCAATTTCAGTCTGAGGTGTAATAGGATAACCGAAGTAGTGACGGCAGCCTGCTAAGATAGCAGCCTCTGCAATAGCTTCGTTACCTTTCATAAGTACTTTTTCAGCCATTTTCATTACCTCACTTTTCTACCTTGATAATACAGTCAGGGCACATGGTAGCACAGAATGCACAACCGATGCACTTGCTCATATCCGACATTTCAACGGGTGAATGTCCCTTCTTGTTCAGCTTGTCCTTGGCGATGTAAAGGAGATGCTTTGGACAGGCGTTGACGCAAAGACCGCAGCCCTTGCAAAGATCTGTGCGAAATGTTACCTTTGCCATTAGGAAGATCCTCCTGTATCAAAATATTTTTTCTTGCAAACGGATGGGAAAGAGTGTCGATACCGTACCGTTAAGTGTCTTGGCGACCGTTTCCTCCACCGTTGTCATCACGATGGGGAGATTTGTCTTTTCTGCCAGTTCCTCTGTCTTTTTTTGCGAAAGGAGCACGGTTTCGGCGGTTGTTTCCCGTCCGAGATTGGAATTGTTAATAATGCCGTTAAACGGAATGCCGCCTGCCGCCTCAATTTCACGCAAAACCTCTAATGCCGCATCGGCATCCTGTGTCAGCGGTCTGTAAAAATTGACGACAAACCACATACTATAACGATTTTCTTCAAGAATGTACGGTGCATAACGACCAAGTGCCAAGGCCCCTCTATCGTCGCCGCCAATATCAAAAACGGCGTAGTAATCGTTTTGCATGACAAAGTCGGAGGCCAAGCGGTC
>JAZQUF010000006.1:0-2449 GCA_045631165.1 Acutalibacteraceae bacterium | reverse complement strand
TATTTTCGTTATAATCCACCTTAAGATAGGCGTAACCACTTTCCGCAAGGAGCTTAATCACCTTTTCATCAAGATAATTCACGCACCACTCGTCTCGCATATCAAGGAACCGGTGGCCGCCAACCGAAAGGGGTACCCCTTGACGGGAAAGCAAGTGATCAGTTTCGTTATAAACAGCAGAGAGTGGAGCAACGTTCTCCATCTCAAACCATATGCCCGGAATGAGACCGTAAGACTTAATCATATCATTTACAGGCTTGAGTCCATCAGGGAAAAGCTGCTTACTGACATTCCAGTCACCGATGGTATCCCACCAATTTTTGCCCTCTTCCTTGTACCAACCGCTGTCCATAACAAGGTAACGGATACCGCTTCCCTGAAGCTTCTTTGCAGTTTTTTCGAGGTTGTCGATTGTGGGATTACCCCAGGATGTGCAGTACTCGTTGAAGATTACAGGCAGGTCTGCATCAACAGGTGAAATAGCGGGATTCTGTGCCTTTACAAGCATATCGCAGACCTTGTTAAGGCTTTCACCAACTGCAACAACTGCCTTGGGTGAGGTGAAGCTTTCACCGGGAAGAACATACTTGCACCAGTGACCGTAATCGTAATCGGCAAGTCCTCCGAGCAGAGTAAGAGGTTCTTTGTATCTGAAAAGCTCAATCTGCCAGCTTGAGGGGCAGTAAAGCTGTACGCCGATAAACTCATTCTTTTCACTGTCTTCAACTGCTACAAAAGGGAACCACTTTCTTACAGGCATTGAGCCTATCTGACCGAACTTTTCTATTCTGATACCGTGACCACTCCATGAGCGTTCCATATTAAGCTCAGTCAGCTTCTGACTCAAAATCTTACCCTCAGCACTCCAGAAGGAAGTCGCTCTGTGAAGAGTATCCGCAGTTACATCCTCAAGGCAGAATGATGAAAGCATTTCAAGTGTTGCGATAGAATCTGAATTGTTCTCAAAAACAGTATAGCATTCGTAAACATCGGTTTTCTTAATGTGATATGCTGTGATTTTATATCCATCGCTTGACTCATAAACTATTTTGTCATCATCGTCAGTGATTTTCTTGCATTTCCACACACTTTCGCTTTCAGCCATAGAAATGCCGTTTATAAAATGTCCGCCAAAGCTGTCGCCACGGACTCTGAATTGTATACCAAAATTCATATTTTCACCTCCGGATGTATTATAATACTTCATCGCTCATTTTTCAATAGAAATTAAGTGATGAAGTGAGCGATGAAACTATAATAGTTACAGCCAACGGATTACCCGCTGGCCGTGTACCATTTTATGAAATTATAACGACTCATAACAATATTGATAAAGGTATTCTCACTCAGGGAGGAGTTGTAAGAGCCTATTATTTCCGTGAGAGAGTTTATATGTAACCAAGAAGAGCCCGTCACCAGATGGTGGCAGGCTCATTTTGTCAATTTTTTAATACAAATTCAAAGTAAAATTCTGACCATTAAGGATGGTTGGGTTATGACTTGATATCTATCAACCACATTTTTCTTTATGCCATCACACTCAACCCGTCAGAGTATTTGTAACTGTAAGTATACAAGCAATGGTACCCATTATAATTCCGCCTATATAGGGATTCTTGGTCTTTTTGTAAATAATGTGGCTGATAAGTGATGCGAGAGGTAAAATAAGTACTATCGGGAACAGCCAGATACCCATAATACCGCTGAGAGGGTCAAGGAGCATCTTGCCTGTAATAAAGAATGTGATGTACTGTGCCATAATCATAATCTGAGGTCCGAGGAAAACGAAGAACATCTGTAAAAGAGGACTCTTCCACTTGTTTTTGCCCCTGTCGATATATCCGATACAGTTACCCGAAATACTGATGATTATGTAATAGAAAAGCCACATGGGTACAAAGCGAATAATCATAGTCCAGTGCTGAGCACAAAAGGCACGGATAGTCGCAAAGCACCACAGACGATAGTCTGTAAGCAGGAAATGATCCGAAAGGTAAACAAGCATAAAGGATACACCGACAACTATAAGCGAAAGCACAATTGTTTTAAGTATCTTCTGCTTGCTGATTGTGATACCACGCTCTGCCTTATCTATTGGATTTTTCTTAAGACTTGCACGAAGAGTAATCAGGGTCATAAGACCACAGAGTACCGACCAGATTCCGATAACACGGGATGCACCTTGATTCCAGAAAGAACTCTGAAAAAGGAACCCTATGGCAAAAGCTATAAGATAAGCAGGGATACTAAGTACAGCAGTGAGAATCTGATTGCGAAGCATCTTTTTGCGTATCTTTTCTTCAGGTGTGGGCCAGGGAGCAACATCTGTTTTTACTTTCAGTTCTCTGAAAAACGGCACATCAAGCAAAGCAATAGCAAAGAACAAAACAAACATAAAGAAACCGACTATACCAAGTGCATTGAATGTAGCCTTGTACTGCCATATCTG
>JAZQUF010000005.1:0-1750 GCA_045631165.1 Acutalibacteraceae bacterium | reverse complement strand
GTGAAAAAACTTATAAGTGTCCTTGCGGAGATGTATACTCGGAAGAGTCAGTTCAGTTGCCTCACACCGAAGAAGCTTATGAAGATGCAGAATCTACTTGTTCACAGGCAGGACATACAGGCGGTACATACTGTGAAGTTTGCAAAGAAGAAATCACTGCTCCCGAAGCACTGCCTTTAAAAGAGCATAGCTTCGGTGATTGGGTAAATGATTTTGATAATCTTGAAAGAACCAGAACTTGCGAAGCTTGTAATACTCCTGAAACTGAAAAGCTTGAAGCAACAACAGAAAACGGAGATGTTGAAATCGTTGCTCCTGTTAATCCCGATACAGAATTCACAGTTGATAAAATTGAAACTGACGGCAAAGATTACATCATTATTGAAGAAGCCGTTTCAAACAACATCACAAACAATTGGGAAATCTTAAAAGCTTTCGATATAAATCTCAAAAATAAAGATGGCGTACATATTCAGCCTGACGGTACTGTCAAGGTTAAGCTTCCTCTTGATTGGACAAAAGAAGGCAATTATAAAGTTTACCGTGTAAACCCCGACGGAACACTCACAGATATGGAAGCGTATCGTCAGGGCAGTCATATGGTATTTGACACTGATCACTTCAGCATTTATATCATTGTAGAAGAAAGCGAAAAAGTTGAAGAGCCGATAATCCCTGATGAACCACAGGAAACACCGGAAAAATCATTCTTCGAAAAAATTATGGATTGGTTCAATTCATTTATAGCTTTGATTTTTAGTTGGTTTAAAAGATAAAACACTTATTAAAAGAGCACTCTGGTGAGTGCTCTTTTTGTGTTATTGATACGCGTCGCAGCAAAGAAAAAAAGGCAGGTTTTAACCTGCCGAAGAAGTTTTATGAATAATGAATAATTGAGGTGGCCAGCAAAGCTGACATTATAACTCCCTCAGTCACTCCGTGACAGTTCCCTCAAAGAGGGAGCCACGACTCATCCGTCACGACTTTGTCGTGCCACCCTCCCTGCAATGAAAGGCAAAATAAAGTCTTCTCTTAAAGAGAAAGGGGACCGCTTGCGGTGGATGAGTCGTCCCTTGGCGGGATAAAATTAAAGGACACGGGTTACTCACCCGCGTCCCAACATTATTAACTTTGTTTTTATTGTCGCTCACCGCGTGGCGTTACTTTTTCCTATTATTTAACGCTGATAGCTTCTACTATGTCGCCCTTTGCATCTGCAGAAACTGTAACGGTTACCTTATCGCCCTTGTTGAGAATAACAACCATAGCATTGTCACTAGCCTCAATGCTGTAGTAAACGCCCTTGCCGTCAAGCTCAATGAAGTACACACTTTCGCCGCCCATAACAGCTGTACGGATATCGGTTATTGCGCCCTTGATCTTCTTTGTCTATGTTTCGGGAAGAGTATTTTCATTGTTGGTTGCATCTTCAATCTTGTCAATGTCAACATTGATGTTGATGTTGTTCTGCTTGAGCTTCTTTACATAAGCGTCTGTACATTCAGCAATTGTTGTGCCTGTTACAACAACCTGATAGTTTTCAACGTTAACCATAGCGTAACGTTTAACAAGATTGTCCTTATCCTTAAGTGACATAAAGTAGGTGGGCTCACCGCTGATGTTAAGAAGAATGGGGAAGGTTGCTGCGTAAGCATAGTCCTGCACTTCACCCTGTGCTGATGAACGTGCTGAATTTTCTTTAGCACCTGAAACAGCATAGAAGCTTGCATCCTTAGTTCTCATATTGACG
>JAZQUF010000004.1:0-8262 GCA_045631165.1 Acutalibacteraceae bacterium | reverse complement strand
ATTTTGGTCATGCGGTGGTGGGTCCTGTGCGACAGTACGCCGCGAACCATGTCAGGTGGGGAACCAAGCAGCATTAAGTGGAATGTCTGTGCGACACAGCTAACGCCTGCCACCGTGTGACCAAGGGAATGTGTCTTACTCCTTTTTGATAATATGGAAAGGTGGGAATTTATGTACCAGGTGCTTTACAGAAAATACCGACCCAGAGTTTTCAGCGATGTTGTGGGTCAGGAGCATATAACTTCAACTCTGTCTAAAGAAATCGAGACAGGGAAGCTCTCCCACGCCTATCTTTTTACAGGCTCGAGAGGTACAGGTAAAACTACCTGCGCCAAGATACTTTCCAAGGCTGTCAACTGTCTGAATCCCGTAAACGGCAATCCCTGTAACGAATGTGAAATCTGCAAGGGACTTGACTCAGGCGCAATCCTGGATGTAGTGGAAATCGACGCTGCAAGTAACAACGGTGTCGACAGTATCCGTGACATCCGTGATGAAATCAACTTTACTCCCGCTTCCTGCAAGTACAGAGTGTATATCATAGACGAGGTTCATATGCTTTCAATCGGTGCTTTCAATGCCCTGCTGAAAACTCTCGAAGAGCCTCCTGCACATGTTAAGTTTATTCTTGCAACTACCGAAGTGCATAAGCTCCCCGTAACTATAGTTTCGCGTTGTCAGCGCTTTGACTTTAAGAGAGTCAGCCCTGAAGCTATGAAGCAGAGAATGGAATATATTGCCGGGTGCGAAAACTTCACCGCTGATGATGAGGCGCTTTCACTTATAGCAAGAATTGCCGATGGTGGTATGCGAGATGCATTGTCACTGCTTGATCAGTGCACAGGCCACGGCAAACACATTTCTGCTGAGATTGTCTGCGATGTTGCAGGTATGACAGGTAAGGATCATCTTTTTTCACTTGCTGATGCTGCTGCAGAAAGCAATGCCGCCAAGGCACTCGAAACCGTCAATGAGCTTCATGCAAATTCCGTTGATATGGAAAGACTCTGCAGTGACCTTATAAATCATTTCCGCAATCTGATGATTGTAAAGACCGTAAAGTCTGCTTCTGACATTCTGGTATGTACTGCTGAAGAACTAGAGCAGTATAAGACTCAGAGCGGAAAGCTGACTCTCGAAAGTATACTTTACTGCATTTCACTTCTGCAGGAAAGTATGGCTAATATAAAGAGGGGAGTAGGTCGCCGTATCGAAATGGAAATGGCAATGATAAAGCTTTGTTCACCTACTCTTTCAAGTGACAACGATGCGCTCCTCAGACGTATCAGTGACCTTGAGCTTAAAATCAGAACAGGTGCAATAACCGTCAAAGCCGAGACTGTCACTGCTGCAGTAACAACTCCCGAAGCTAAGCCTCAGAAGACGGTTGAGGAGGAAGCAGCTCCTGCTGTTTCTCAGACTCCTGCCGAAAAACCTCAGGCTGAGCCCGAGCAGGAAGAAAGCTCTGACGGAGAAATGCCTATTGATTGGGCAGAAGTCCTCAGTGAGCTGACTAAAACAAATATGCCGTTATGGGGTGTGCTCAACAATTCAAGTGCAATTATCAGAGGCGATTATGTGCTTATCAAAAGTGATAATCCTACTCTTTCGGCATTTATCAAAACCGGCAGTAATGCAAGAGATGTCAAGGAAGCAATTATCAGAGTAACAGGTAAGAGATACAGACTCGGACTTTACAGTGGTGCTGCGACACCTAAGATGTCTGCTCAGCAACCGGCTCAGGCACCAAAAGACCCCCTTGAAAATCTCATAAACAGAGCCAAGGATATGGGTATAAATGTTGATGTAAATAACTGATTAAAAATAAATCAGACGAATATAATAAAAGGAGACTACTAAAATGAAAGCAAGAATTCCCGGCGGCGCACAAGGTGGCGGCCAGATGGCAATGATGAAAAAAATCCAGGAGATGCAGGCTCAGCTTGAACAGAAACAGGCTGAAATTGAAGCAAGTGAATTCACTGCATCAGCAGGCGGCGGAGCTGTTGAAGTAACAGTTACAGGTGCACACGAAGTTAAAGATATCAAGATGCAGCCCGATGTTGTTGATCCCGACGATATCGATATGCTCTCAGATCTTATTATTGCTGCAACAAACGAAGCTATGAGAAAAGCTGACGATGCTATGGAGCAGGCTATGAATGCTGCTAAGGGCGGTCTTAATCTTCCCTTCTGATGGCAGGATATAATGTAGCGACATTGGCAAAGCTTATAGAGCAGTTTGAAAGAATGCCCGGCATCGGACATAAGACTGCCCAGCGACTTGCCTTTTATGTGCTTAACCTTACTAAACAGCAGGCTGAAGAATTTTCAGCTACCATACTTTCAGCTCACGAAAAGATAAAGCAGTGCACACGTTGCTGTAACCTTGCGGAAGATGAGCTTTGTCCTATCTGCAAAAATATGGGCAGAGATCAGAGCATCATCTGCGTAGTAGAAGACCCGAGAGACGTTTTCGCTTTTGAAAGAACTCACGAATTTGAGGGTACATATCACGTGCTTCACGGAGTTATCTCTCCTATGAACGGTGTAGGACCTGAAGATATCACTATCAAGGAGCTTCTTGCGAGAATGGCTGACGGTACTGTGCAGGAAGTCATTATGGCTACCAACCCCACAGTTGAGGGTGAAGCTACAGCTATGTATATTTCAAGACTTCTCAAGCCTATGGGTATTACTGTATCAAGACTTGCTTACGGTGTACCTGTTGGTGCAGATCTTGAGTATGCTGATGAGGTGACACTGACGAAGGCGCTTGAGGGACGCAGAACTTTATAATTTCGCCAGAGCATTTAAAGTTCTTTTGATTCCTTTTCTTTCAAGAAAAGGAATGCCCCGCGGCGAGCGTAATTAATTATGAATTGGTAGCGGCGGGATAAAACTTCCCCACGGCACAAAAGTAAGACGCGTACCAAGAAAAAGAGAATGAATTGACCCGTTGGGTCATGAATTGGCTTCGCCATGAATTGCCTGAGGCATGAATTGAAGCGAAGCTTCATTAAAGTGAAAGGAGTGCTTTGCATGGCACAGACACCACAAGACGAAAAACAAATCGTCGCTCAGAATAAAAAAGCAAGGCACGACTACTTTGTTCTCGAAACCTATGAGGCAGGTATCGAGCTTTTCGGTACAGAAGTCAAATCTATCCGCAAGGGCAGAGTCAACATCAAAGACAGCTGGTGCAGTATCGATGACGGTGAGATTTTCGTCAAGGGTATGCACGTGAGTCCCTATGAGCAGGGCAACATCTTTAACCGCGACCCTATGCGCGTAAAAAAACTTCTGATGCACAAGCGCGAAATCAATAGACTTTACGGCACTATCAAACAGCAGGGCCTTACATTGGTACCTTTAAGTATCTATTTCCTCAAAGGCAGAGCTAAACTTGAAATCGGTCTTTGCAAGGGTAAAAAGAATTATGACAAGCGTGAAGTTGCTGCCGAAAAGGACGCTAAAAGAAACATCGAGCGCAGTATTAAAGAACGCTATTAAAAATCAATATTTACCTGTTGAATTTTATATGAAACAGGCTATAATATAACTACACTTCAAAATCGTCACGAAGTGACCCTATACGGGGACGAAAGGATTTCGACGGGGATTCTGAAGCATGATAAGCGGGTAGTGGAGTTGCACCACTTAAAAAGTAACAAACTTTAAAATTAACTGACAATAATACAGTTTTAAAGGCTGCTTAATGCGGCCCGTCTGACCTGAGAGTACTGCGGCTCAGATTCAGGCGTCGACCAGCAGTGAACGTGTACGGCAGAGCATCCTCGTATGCCGTCACGCATCAGAGGATACTGAGTGGGTAAGCCTGTCATTCGGCGTACTCACGAGGGAATGTTAAAAGACTGACTGCACCCGGAGAAAGTTGTGTGGACGGGTTTTCGGACGCGGTTTCGATTACCGCCGTCTCCACCAAACTGGAGTCAGACGAACACCTACTACTTCTTCACAGGCGGCTTTGCCGTGAGAGTGGACATCTGACAAAACAGAAAGAACCAAGGTTAGAAATAACCTTGGTTTTTGTTTGTTAGGGGTATTGAGATAATTATTCCTTTTGTGATATAATAATAAAAAGATTCGCGAAAATTACAGAGTCTGTTATGAAAGGATGTGTTTTTATGCATAAAAACTATAATATTCCTGAGCAAATAGTTGATGCAAAGGAAGAAAAACTTCTCACAGAACTTACAGATGCTTACAACAAAATGATTAAGCCTACAAAAATAAATGAGGCCTTAGGCAAACTCGGTGAAAAGGTGCCTGCTAATATCAAAGAAAAAGCCGGCTTATTGAAGAATGAAATTTCTGAAAATGAGCTGTTCATAAAATCATTGACTACTCTTGGAAAAGGATTTGAAGTGTTAGAGCAATATGCTGCAAAAATAACATTAAATGAAAAACATATAGTAGAAGCTATAAACAAGATTACACCTAATAATGATATATCATCTTTAGATGAGGTTTGTCTTGCGAGAGGATATGACATATCGAGATTGGTGGATAAGTATAAAATGATAGATATAGGTGCAGCGCTTACAGAAGGAGCTGCGACGGGTGCTCCTGGCTTTGCAGGAATCCCGTTCAATTTGGTGTTGAGTACTTTCTTATATTATAGAGCCGTTCAGTCAATAGCATTATTTTATGGATATGATATAAAGAACGACCCTGCCGAACTTCAAATTGCCTCAGAAGTGTTTATGTGCGCTCTTAGTCCCAAAAATAATAATGATAGTGAACTTTCAAATGCTATTGCAAAAGTAATGCTTTTAACCACTGTTACATCTGTTAAACAAACCGTCAAAAAAGGTTGGGCTGCTATGGCTGAGAAAGGTGGAGTGCATTTATTATTGGCACAAATGAGAGCTCTTGCAAATAAAGGTGTAAGAAAAACATTAGAAAAAGCCGGTAAAATGGGACTAGAAAAAACAGCATTTACAGAAGTTTTTGAACAGATTGGAAGAAAGTTGGCGCAAAAAACAATATTGAAAGCAGTTCCCGCCGTTGGAGCTTTAATAGGCGCAACTCTTGATACTTCTCAGATGATTAAAATTATTAACTTTGCCAACATATTCTACAACAAGAGGTTTATTCTCGAAAAAGAAGCGAGAATAAACACACTATTAGATTGTACATCTGATGTAATAGAAGTTACAGATTTCACAGAAGTATCAAATGATGAAGCTTGAATAATTTGATAATATTATTGTAAAAGAAAAATATAACAAAACCAAAATATTTTTATGGAGGTATAGTATGCAAAAATTTCATGTGATTAGTGCTAAACGTATGGGTTGGAATAATGGTGATAAAACCTATGAACATTTCTTTTTCCCAGTTGACAAATTTAACAAAGATGAAGCTATTGAGCAATTTAAGCCTGTAAAAAAAGAAACTCTAAAAAACAACTCTTGGTATCCATATACTGCATATGAATATGATGGGGAAACTTTTTATTCTATAGAATATCGTGGAATTGCAGATGAAAACGAGATATAATAAACGTAAATATTCTAGTATTTACATAAATAAATTATAATTAAAACTTCACACATTCGACAAAACACAGACCTCCTTGTAAAATGGTATTACCAAATACAAACCCAAAGGTTTTAATAATATTTTCACGAAGTGAAAATATCACTCTGTAGCAGACAGAATACCACTAAAAACATTTCATTAAACAACAATTTCTTTACAGGTTAACATCTGACAAAAATATAAGAACCAAGGCCTCAAACAGCCTTGGTTCTTTTGCTGGTTGCTAAATCGATCTGAGATTATCCGTTGATAGCGTCATCAAGTGAGCCGGGGTTATCGTTTGAAAGGTGAACGATGAACTTAAGCATTGCTGTTAACCAGCGGAAGAAAGCCATAAGCTTTGTGAACACTGTGGGTTCCTTTGACTTGGTATCTTCTGAAGTGTCGTTCCAGTTGCTGATGTTTGAGTTTTCAGCTGTCATCTTTTCAACTTTTGATGTTTCAGCATCTTCACGGCCGGTGTCGGGATCAATCTCACCGGTGCCGGGGATACGGATAACAAACTGAGGAAGGTTGGGATCTGAATTTACAGTGAAGTAGTCGTCAGCTGCAAAAGCTTCGATAACCTTATAGTCATATGCCCAAGCGTTATGAGGCATATTCTTTTCAAACCATACGCTGTCTTTGAAAAGGCTGGTTGAAGCATCAATCTGCTTGTCGGGTGAGATGTAGTTATCGGTGCCGTTTGCAATAGCAGCCTGAATGTGTGAATCAGGAAGTACGTCGTATACACTCTTGGCAACTGTTGCACCGAATGAAGCGTGTTCGAGGTCTGCCATTTCGTCAGAGAGCTGATCCTGACTTTCTACAAAGGGATACATCTGAACACCATATTTTGCTGTTGCACCGAAGTGAATGCCGTTTGCCTGGCAAGCCTTGATGATATCTTCTGTGTGACTGCCTGTCTGATTGAAGTAGTCATAAA
This sequence comes from Acutalibacteraceae bacterium, assembly GCA_045631165.1. Taxonomy (GTDB): domain Bacteria; phylum Bacillota; class Clostridia; order Oscillospirales; family Acutalibacteraceae; genus UBA6857. The sequence goes on along the minus strand of JAZQUF010000004.1, from coordinate 1,769 downwards.
TCTTAGCGATTACACCTGCATATTTTGTGCGGTACTCACTGCCTTCGGGTCCGAATACGAAGTTGATTGCTTCATCAAGACGTTCGGGCTGAATAATTGTCCAGTAGCCGGGCATTGTTCCGTAGAAAGCAATGATGAGCATAGGAACAAGAACCTCATATACCTTCTGGTAAATATCGTCAATTGTCTGACCGAGCATATCTACAATGCCGAGCTGTACAAAGAGGTCAAGTGTTGTAACGATTACTTCGTTGATAACGGGAGCAACATCAATCATACCTGCGATTGAGTCTGCATCAGCATCGATGTATTCGTCTGCGAATCTCTGAAGACCCTTTGCGTCGACCTTGATGTCGCCGCAGAAAACATCAGTGAGAATAGCTGAGCTGTTACCTACTGTTGAGTTGAAAAATACATTCTTGATAAGACCTGCATTGCCGTATTCTTCAAGGTAAGCAAGAACGTATGAACCGCCGAGGCAGTTGCCTGCAAGAGTAACCTTTCTGCCACCGTTAACTCTGCTTACTTCCTTGATGTAATTGTGAAGAAGGTCAACGATTCTTAAGGTTTCACCGTAGGGTACATCATAGGGTGAGAGACGCCAGTCATAATAGAATGTGTAGTCAGTAGCATCAAAGTGAGCTCTGTATCTGCGGTCAATCGTGCAGGAGCTTTTGTTTGAGCTTATGCTTGAATCAGCAATACCTGAGTTGTTGCGGGGAGAACCGTTTTCGTCAAGAACAACATCGTCCATAATGGGGGAAAGCTCTTCATAGCAAACCTTGTAGTAGTTATCCCACTTGTCAAAAAGGAGACCTTCTGTAAGGAATGGGATAAGGATGTTCTTTGCTGTTTCGCCGATTTTTCCTTCAAAATCACCTGAGCCCATAGGCCAGATTTCTGTTTCAGTGCCGTTTTCATCTCTTTCTACAAGAGCAACACCGTCACCTCTGAGAATAACGATAGGTGAATCATTTGCATCAACTGCAGAAGCAGCGGGAGCCATAACTGTAAGAGAAAGAATTACAGCAAGAATAAGTGCAATAAATTTTTTCATTATATTTACCTCCGTTTTATGTTATGGATAATTATACCATATATCAGATACAATTGCAATTACATTATTAAAGAATATGTAAAAATATTAAGAAAATCTTAACGAAACAATTTGTTCAATAAAATTATTAGCTCTGCAGTGACTGAAAAAATCAAATTCGGTTGTCCGACAAGGTGGTAGAAAACCTGAGAGTGAAAAAGCAAGAGGCCAAAAATAAATCCCTGTACTTTCGTTACGAGGATTTCCGGTACGAATGACAATAACGGATTACCTAAAATACATTTTTCACGGCACCATCATACACATTTTTTTGCCCAAAGCACTTCTTCACAGTATAAACGAGGAGGTTGAATAATATTAACTTTTATTGAGGACTTTTATTACTGTGCAGTTTTCATTGAAAATAGATTGCAGTAATGCTATAATGCAGATATAAGCATATTTACGGAAGTGATTGTATGATAAAACCGGCAGAAGTCAAGGCAAGAGAATTATTGTCAGATTTATCCCTTGATGAAAAAATATATCAGATTTGCTGTCAGATGGTGTATCCCATCAGAGATGATTATTATTCAAAAAGAAACTATAAGGTTGGAAACTGCCGTAATATCGGTCATTTCCTGCATGAAAGCAAGGGTAAGCCTTTATCACCCGAGGAGGTTACCGAGGCTATCAATAATGAAATCAGGTGTGTAGCTGAAGGCAATTCCCA
>JAZQUF010000003.1:0-25542 GCA_045631165.1 Acutalibacteraceae bacterium | reverse complement strand
TTACACAGGTGTATGGATTCTTATGAGATTCGGTTATCCTCTTACTAAGGAAAGACTTGAGCCTATTTATGCTTTCATCCGCGAGAAGCGTGAGGCTGCAGAGGTTGAAGCTTAATTCAATCAGAAATTAAAGAATAAGTAAAGTTTTGGTCAAGCTCTCGGCGCCCCTGAAAGGGGAGCTGGCAAAACCGCAGGTTTTGTCTGAGGGGTCCCAAAAGTTTGCGAGGTGTGGAGCAGAGCTCCGCAAGGACAAAAACATAACACAAGGGCAGATACGAAGGTATCTGTCCTGTTTTTTTTGTAAACGGGCGGTAGAGGGCAGGATGGGGGGCTGACGTGAAATCGCTTAAAGCGATTTTCGTGAGTGTTCTGAGACACTCACGCGCCGTCTACGGCGACGTCAGCCCCCCTCCCCTCCTCATCAGACCTGAAAAAAATTCAGCAAGCCCCTTGACAAAGCTAAATTTTACTCATAGAATGGAATTATAAGAACATTTGTTCGAAATAATTTTCAGGAGGTAATATAATAATGACAAAAGGAAGTTTTATACTCTATGATTCCGATCTGAAAGCATTGGAATTACTCACAAAAAGCCAGGTAGGAACACTTTTCAAGGCCTTGGCAGGATACAGACTCAGGGGCGAAGAGCCCGACTTCGGAAAAAATGTAGCTGTGGATATTATATTCAGGCAGATTGTAACACACATTGAAATAAACGAAGAAAAATACAGAGCTACCTGCGAGAAAAAATCTGAAGCTATGAAGAAAAGATGGAGCAGAGACGAAAAGAGCAAACCTATAGTAAAAGATAGTACACTATACTATTCTGCAGAAGAAGGTCTTCTTTTAGGTGATAATGATAATGTAAATGAGAATGAAAATGAGAATGAGAATGATAATGATACTGAGAATGATACTGATGCCTGCGGCGCAAAGAGAGAAAACAAAAGAAAAAATTATCACAGCAAAAACACACCTCGTCTGCTCCGGGATGAACCGAGCTATGATTTAGATGCCTTCACCCGTAGTGCCATAGGTCTCAAATATAAAAAGAAGGAGCCCCTGAAGGAAGAAAAGGACAACCCTTGCGGATTGTCCTGATGTGTATTAATGAAGCGAAGCTTCCATTCATGCACGAAGTGCAATTCATGGCGAAGCCAATTCATGCCGTAAGGCAATTCATCCTTGCACCGTAAGGTGCAACACATCTGCGAAGCAAATACTTCGTTTTATTTTCGCTCGCCGCGGGGCATCGTCGCTGAAGCGCCGCCGCTGGCGGACGAAGCAAGGCGAGGATGGCGCAGCGGTCAAAATCGCTCGGCGCTCCAAGCCGATAAGCGATTTTGGGAACCGCAAGAGGGAAAACTTTTTCCTGACGCGGAATGACTCATCCACCGCTAAAGCGGTCCCCCTTTCCTATAAGGGAAGGCAAATCAAAACGCGCTGTTATTTTCCGCTTTTGCTAAGGACTTCAATCATATCCTTCATCGCCTCAACAGGGCCTCTGCCCTTGAGCCTGAAAACAATATATGGCTGGGCGCCTGCCGCCTTGACCATACCTTTGCCTGACAATTTGCCTGCAATGGCAACGATTCTCTCAGGAGGCAATTCATTAAGATATGCAATAATGCTGTCCTTGTCCTGCTTGATTTCGTATATTCCGAGGCTTGCCGCATAGGCTCTGAGTAAAGCAACATCTATAAGACCCTTGACAGACTTGGGCGGTTCACCGAAGCGGTCAATAAACTCATCCATAACGTCCATAGCGTCCTCGCCTGTCTCAATTTCGGCAATTCGCTTATACATAAAGATTCGGTTTTTCACTGAGTCTATATAATCCTCGGGAATATGTGCATCGACGCTGATATCAACAACACACTCGCGTTTTTCCTTGACCTCTTCGCCTGTTTTTTCTTCCTCGATAGCCTCGCCCAGAAGCTGAAGATACATATCGTAGCCGACAGCTTCCATATGACCGTGCTGCTGTGAGCCCAAGATATTGCCTGCACCTCTGATTTCAAGGTCACGCTGTGCAATTCTGAAGCCGGCACCGAATTCTGTGAATTCTCTCACGGCTGCAAGACGTCTCTGAGCAATTTCGGGCAGAGCTTTTCTGTCGTTATAGGTGAAGTATGCAAAAGCTCGTCTCTGACTTCTGCCCACTCGGCCTCGTATCTGATGAAGCTGAGCAAGACCGAGACGGTCTGCATCCTCGATAATAAGGGTGTTGGCATTGGGCACATCCACACCCGTTTCGATGATGGTGGTGCACACGAGAATGTCAATCTCATTTTCCAAAAGCTGTCTCCATACCTCACTGAGCTCTTCTTCGCTCATTTTACCGTGACCGATACCGATTCTCGCATCGGGAAGAAACTCTTTGATTTTACGTGCAGTTGCTTCAATGGTATCAACTCTGTTATGAAGGTAATAAACCTGACCGCCACGACGAAGCTCTCTTTCCATAGCTTCACTGAGCACTGCCATATCGTGACCGATAACATAGGTCTGCACAGGATGTCTGCCAACGGGTGGAATCTCGAGAACTGACATATCTCTTATGCCTGCCATAGCCATATTAAGGGTACGGGGAATAGGTGTAGCTGAGAGGGTAAGGACATCTACTAAGGGGAATTTCTCCTTGAGCTTTTCCTTCTGCGCCACACCGAAGCGTTGCTCCTCGTCAACTATGAGAAGACCCAGATCCTTGAACTCCACACTTTTTGCAATAAGAGAGTGTGTGCCCACTATGATGTCTATGCTTCCGTTCTTAAGACGCTTTTTGATTTTTGTTCTCTGAGACTGGGTACGGAAGCGTGAAATCATTTCAATTTCAACAGGGAAGCCGTCAAAACGCTTTTTGATAGTCTGATAGTGCTGGAAAGCGAGAATTGTTGTGGGCACGAGGACTGCACACTGCTTGCCGTCAGCTATGCACTTGAAGGCGGCTCTGAGAGCAACCTCAGTTTTGCCGAAACCGACATCTCCGCAAAGAAGTCTGTCCATAGGTGAATGTCTTTCCATATCGCGCTTTATTTCGTTGACAGCTTCAAGCTGGTCATCGGTTTCTTCAAACTCAAAGCGTCGCTCGAAGTCATTCTGCATATCTATATCAGGTGAAAATGCATAGCCCGGTGAATTGATACGTGCGCTGTAAAGCTTTGTCAGCTCAGCCGCCATATCCTTAACTGCACTCTTGACTCTCTTCTGAGTCTTTTTCCACTCGTCGGTGCCAAGCTTATTGAGCTTGATTGCTTTATCCGTATCCTTGGGTGAGATATATTTTGAAATAAGATCAAGCTGAGTTACAGGCAGATATAAAACATCACTTCCCCTATAGTTCAGCTTTATGAAGTCCTTGATTGTACCGCCCATTTTCATGGTCTTGATGCCGTCAAAGACACCGATGCCGTAAACCGAGTGAACAATATAGTCACCCTTTGATATTTCTTCAAGAGAGGTAATTCCCTTACCTCTCTTATATTTTGCCTTCTGAGGCTTACTCTGAGCGGATTTTCCGCCTCTGCCATAGGTGAAAAGAGTAAACTGCAGATTGTTATATTCAAAGCCTGATGTGAGACAGCCCGAAAGCACCGACACACTGCCCTTAGGAAATTCAGCAGGTACAACAGGGAAATAATGAGCCTTCAGGCCTTCAGTTTCCAGGTCGTAGGCAAGCTCTTTTGCACTCTTCTCCGTACCTGCAAATACTACGGCAGTGTACCCTCTTTTTATAGCAGGCTCAAGGTCTTCGAGAAGATATGAAAGGGTGCCGTCCCAACGTGAATTCTGACCTGCCGTTACACTGACAAGCTCTTTCACGGGCACATCAAAGGAGCCTCTTGTCAGGTTATCCGTGAAAATTGCACCGTGCTTTTCGTATTTTGAAAGAAGCTCACTCCATGTAAGAGCATAGGTATCCATACCCTTGGTGAGCACGCCCTCCTCGAACATCGTACGTATATCTTCAGAAAGAAGCTGATAGGACGAGGTGTGCTTCTGCTTGACATTTGCACTCTCGCAGACAAAAAGAAGATCATCCTTCGCATAGTCGAAAATTGTATTAAGCTCACTGTAGGCAAGGGAAAGATATCTGTCCGTAGCCGAAAGATGGACAAAGTGAGAGAGCTTATCTATATCCTCACCTATTGATACCTTCGCCTTGACAGAGCCCTTGCCCTTCACTGTGGCAACAAACTCCAGAAGCTTTTCCTTCATCACCTCGGGAGAATCGAAAAGCACCTCACAGGCAGGAGTAATGCTGATTGAATCCAGCACATCCGTACGTCTCTGATTTTCTGTATTGAAAAGAGAAATTGAATCAACAGTGTCGCCCCAGAATTCGATTCTTACAGGCTGAGTGTACTGTGGCGGAAACACGTCAAGGATACCACCTCTGACAGAAAACTGACCGATACCGTCTACAGTATCGCTTCTGACATAGCCTGCGCACATAAGGGTGCGGATAATCTTATTCTGTGCATAGTCCTCACCGCTTACGATATTCAGAGTACGGGCTGCAAGCTCATAGGTGGGAAGTGTCAGCTGAATTGCCGCCTCCACAGAGCAGAGGATATATTTATAGTCACCTGTGAGCATTTTAGAGAGCACACCGATTCTTTTCTGCTCGAACTCTCTTGACTGAGTATCCATAGGTCTGAAATTATAGTCTCTTGCAGGGTAAACATAGGCACCCTCGGAGAAAACATTCAGATCATCACACATCTTTGCAGCTGTGCCCTCATCGGGGCATATAATAAGACACTTTCTGTCTGTATCAACACAAAGGGAGCTGATATAGTGAGCCTTGTGTACGGGAGTAAGCCCGATAATACCCATAGGTACTCTGCCGCTGCTTATTGCATATTTTATGCTTTCGTATTCAATATTACCTTTTAAAATATTACTGAAGCCTGACATGGGCAAACCTCCCTTCGGGATAATTAGTAATCAGTAATTAGCAATTCTGTTTAACCTCTACGTCAGGATTCCGTGCTGTCTGACCCTTCCGTCAGCCTGTGGCTGCCACCTTCCCTTAAAAGTGACGGCTTGATAAGGTGGTGCCTGCGGTGCTGTTGACCCCTCTGTCGGTTGCACCGACATCTCCCCTTTCAGGGGCGACAAGGCTAAGGTGGCACCTACGGTGCTGTTGACCCCTCTGTCGGTTGCGCCGACATCTCCCCTTTCAGGGGCGACAAGGCCAAGGTGGCACCTACGGTGCTATTGACCCCTCTGTCGGTTGCACCGACATCTCCCCTTTCAGGGGCGACAAGGCTAAGGTGGCACCTACGGTGCTATTATAATGCGAAGCGACCCTTATTGCTAATTGCTTACTGTTTTATTATATTACAAATGCCCTGCAAAATAAATAGCTTTATGAAAAAAAGCGAAAAAAGAAGCCACCCGACAGGTGGCTTCCTATTTTAAAATTTCAAATTTTAAAACTTCAGATTGTAAATTATTTTGTGATTTCTGCAATGATGTCAAAGAGTTTCTCGAAGAAAGCAATAATTGCTGCCCAGTTTTCCATGATCCACTTATCCATTATTCATTTCCTCCTTATTGGATTAACTTTACGGGATACTCCCTTAGTTTAATTTCATTATATAACTCAATTTAAACAATGTCAATATACGATTCAAAAAAAATTCATTATTTCAAAACACATAAGCCCTCATTTAAAAGTAAAAGGCCACCCGTCAGGGTGGTCTCTTATTTCAATATTTTAAAGGTTAACTGAATTATTCAGCGTCTTTCTTTGCTTCTTCAGCAAGGATATAATCTTTGATTGCTTTGTAGATTCTGTCGATGAGAGCTACGATTTCGCTCCAATATTCTGCAAGAAATTCTGTCATTGTCGTCTTCCTCCTTTAAAGTTTTACCTGAGGAGTATCCTCAGCTTGATTTTATTATATATTGCCTTTCAATATTTGTCAATATTTTTTTCACAAAAAATTCATCATTCCTTCTGTATCTGCCAGTCTGTGCACCGTTCTAATTATTAAAAAATATTAAGAAATGGCATTTTTCACCCTTTTTGTGCGCAAAATGCGCACAAAACGCCCTTATCGGAGGTATTAGTGGGAGGAGTTTTCAGATGTAGAACTCAGAGCTCAGAGCTCTGAACTCTGCACTAAGGAAAGGAGAATGACTTATTAAAGAGTTAACATCAAAAGAAAAAATGTTTTGCACCTATTACTCTATGGGAAGAAACGGCAGGGAGGCTGCAGTTAAAGCCGGATATATTTTTCCTGAAAAGTCTGCCGTAAAGCTTCTCAGAAGAAAGGATATTGCAGAAGAAATAGCACTCACGGACAAGCAGCGAGAGGCCACACAGAAGGATATTGCCATTGGGTATCAGAGATTAGCTTTCGGCTGCATCAGTGATGCTGTTCGTCTTCTGTTCAGCGACGAAGTATCCCCTGAGGAAATTGAGAAAATGGATCTTTTCAATGTATCCGAAATAAAACGCAAAAAGGGCGGAGATATCGAAATCAAGTTTTTCGACAGGCTCAAGGCTCTTGAAAAGCTCGCCGAAACAGGCAGTGTACATAGTGACGGTGAGGAAAGCTCCATTTTTTCTGCAATTGAAAAAGGTGCAAAAGCTCTGAGAGATGACTGCTATGAGTAAGACAAAATATAACGCCTTTTCTGAAAAGCAGCTGACCGCTATGTCCTGGTGGCACCCATCCTCACCATACAGCAGCTATGACGGCATTATTTGTGACGGTGCTGTCAGAAGCGGAAAGACAACCTGTATGTCCATATCCTTCGTTGCTTGGGCATTTTACTCTTTCGATGACACTTCCTTTGCTATTTGCGGCAAAACCATAACTTCACTCCGAAGAAACATAGTTTTTCCTTTGACTGATGCGTTGCGTGAAATCGGTTTTGTATGCACTGAGAAGCTGTCGCAGAACCTCATTGAGGTGAGCTACAAGGGTAAAAAGAACAGGTTCTATCTTTTCGGTGGTCGTGATGAAGGCTCAGCGGCACTGATTCAGGGTATGACCCTTGGCGGTGTTCTTCTTGATGAGGTAGCTCTTATGCCACGCTCCTTCTGTGAGCAGGCTCTTGCCAGATGCTCACTGCCCGGCTCAAAATTCTGGTTCAACTGCAATCCCGAAAATCCTACCCACTGGTTTTATGAGCACTGGATTAAAAAAGCACGGGAAAAGAACTGTCTGTATCTTCATTTTCTTATGAAGGACAACCCCTCCCTCGGCAAAGAGATCATAAGAAGATATGAAACCCTTTACAGCGGTGCTTTTTATGAACGCTTTGTCCTTGGCAAATGGGTAGCAACAGACGGACTGGTTTACCCCGAGGTTTCTCAGGGTAAATACATAGAAACTCCTCCTGTAAAAGACTTCGAAAGCTATTATGTATCCTGCGACTACGGCACGGTCAATCCGACATCCATGGGACTCTGGGGGTTACACAAGGGTGTCTGGTACCGATTCGAAGAATTTTACTACTCCTCGCGTCTCGAAGGCCGACAGCTGACAGACGAAGAATACTACGAGCACCTGATATCCTTTACCAACGGCAGAAAAATCGAAGCTGTCATCATTGACCCGTCGGCAGCTTCCTTTATACAGTGTATACGCCGCCACGGTAAATTTCAGGTTATTCCCGCTAAAAATGACGTCACAGGCGGCATCCGTAAGGTGCAGAGTGCCTTCAGACAAGGTCAGATACTTATCTCCCCCGTCTGCAAGGCTTCAATCAAGGAATTCTCCCTCTATCGCTGGGACGAGGGCGCAGGTAAGGACACCCCCAAAAAGGAAAACGATCACGCTATGGACGAGATAAGATACTTTGTGGGGACAATTTTAACGCAGGAAGCAAGGAACGACTTTTTTGTCTTATCAGCAACAAGGCAGTAAGTCACGGCGGTGGGCGGCTCCGCGGAATCGCCGTGAGGCGATTCCCGAGGGAGCGCAGCTCCCTCGCGCCGGACAAAGTCCGGCAGCGGAGCCGCAGCCCACCCCTTGCACCCAACCGAAAATAAACTTAAAGAAAGGAGATTGTTTTGGCAATAGGAAAGAATAAAAAGCAAGCGCCTCAACCTGATGTTGTCTCAGCACCGCAGACAGGCAAAACCACTCACCCCTTTTATAATCTGAGCAGCTGCTTCCCTCAGAGCAATTTAGACTATGCTATTTTCAGACAGCTTCGTGAGGCTGTGCCTATCATCGACGCCGCCATAATGAAAACTGTCCGTCTTCTTGGCACCTTCCAGGTAAGCTGCAGTGACGAAACTGCCGAAAAAGAGCTGCGCCACTTTCTTTCTGGAGTCAGCGTCAGCGGTACCAGAAACGGCATCGATGCTTTCATATCCACCTTTTTCGAGCAGCTTCTCACCTATGGCACGGCTGTTGGCGAAATGATAACCGACGGACACACAATAACCCATCTTTTCAACAGTGACCTGAAGGACATAAGCCTCAGTGAAGGCTCTTCCCCCGTTGACATTGTTATAAGCGCAGACAACGGAAGCGGCAACTTCACCCCCGTCAGATACCCCTCCCTTGTGCTTTTGTCCGTACTCAATCCCGAGCCCGGCAAAATTTACGGCACCTCAATTCTCAAGGGTCTGCCCTTTGTCAGTGATGTGCTTCTGAAAATCTACAACACCATCGGCACCAACTGGGAGCGCCTTGGCAATGTGCGGTTTTCCGTTACATATAAGCCTCAGAATGACGCTATCGACAAGGCTTACGCAAAAGAGAGAGCTATCCAGGTGGCAAATGAGTGGACCCGTACCATGCAGAGCACAGGCACCGTCAGAGACTTCGTGGCAATAGGCGATGTGAGCATCAAGGCTATCGGTGCTGACTGTCCCATACCCGACAGCAACATTCCCGTAAGGCAGCTGCTTGAACAGATTATCTCAAAGCTTGGCATACCGCCTTTTCTTCTGGGCCTGAGCTGGTCAACAACAGAGCGTATGAGCTATCAGCAGGCTGATATTCTCACAAGCGAAATAGATTTTTACAGACGCGAAATCACTCCCGTCATCAGCAAAATCTGCGATATGTGGCTTCGTCTCAGCGGATATTCCTGCGACTTCAGCATCGAATGGGACAACGTCACTCTTCAGGATATTTCAGAAATTGCTCAAAGCAATTACTATGACGCCCAGACTCAGAAAATATTATCGGAAATAGGAGGTACGGACACCGATGAATAAAAATGTCTTAAGCCCCGAAAAAGAGCTGGAGCTTATCAACAACTACACGAGAACACCTCTCACCCCTGAGGATGTCTACACCTTTACGGTGACTCTCTGCGACAACGAAATTGACAGGGACTTTGAGTGCTTCAGTGTAAAAAGCCTTGAAAAGCTTCGCACACTCTTTGAGGGTAAAACCGGCATTGCCGACCACAGTATGCTTTCAAAGGATCAGTCGGCAAGAATCTACTACTGCTTCACAGAAACCGATCCGACAAAGAAAACCTCAAAGGGTGAGGTCTATACAGCTCTCAAGGCAAAGGCTTATACCCTCAGAAATGATGCCAACAAGGATCTCATCGCCTCAATTGACGGCGGCATAAAAAAAGAGGTCAGCATCGGCTGTGCCGTAAGCAGGGTCACCTGCAGCATCTGCGGTAAGAATATGAAGACCCACAGATGTGAGCACATCAAAGGCAAAACCTACAAAGGCAAGCTTTGTCACGGCATTCTCGAAGACCCCACCGACGCTTACGAGTGGTCTTTTGTAGCAGTACCTGCACAGAGAAATGCAGGTGTAACAAAATCATTTTCACCAAAGGAGGAATATAGCATGAACACATCAGAAATTATCAAGTCCATGACAGAGGATTCTTCCATTACCACCGAAAAGGCAAAGGAGCTCTCAGACTATATCGCAAATCTCGAGGAGCTGGCTAAGCAGGCTCAGTGCTACAAGGAGCATCTGACAAAGGATGTTGCACGCTTTGCACGCATCATAATGCCTAAAGTGGATACAAAGCAGTTTACAGAAAACTGTATAGAAATGGATCTTGACTCACTCAGAAAGCTCCGTGATGATATGCAGAAGCAGGCCGGGGAAATATTTCCTGTCACTTCACAGATCAAGGCATCATCATCACAAAAAAACAGCACTAACACAGATTTCATAATTTAAGGAGGAAAATATTATGTACCCTAAACTTGACGGATTCAACACCAAAGAAATCACTCTTTACACCGAGGCTGATATCAAGCCCGGTATGCCCGTAATGCTTGCAGAAAACTACTCAGCAGGCATCCCTGCTGCAGGCTCACGCTTCATAGGCGTCTGCACAAGCGCAAGAGGCAGATATGTCTCTGTTGCTCTTACAGGCGTTGTCACTGTACCCTACAGCGGTTCAGGTATTAAAATCGGCTACAGTCCCCTCACATGCGACGGTAACGGAAAGCTCAAGCATGACGCCAACGGCTCAGCAGAGTTTCTTGTTTTTGAAGTGAATGAATACGATAATCTCGTTACATTTTTGCTCAGATAATAAGGAGGTATTTACAATATGACATTTGATAATATTAAACTTGAAAAAGGCCTTTACGGCACAGAAAAAAGCTTCACTCAGGCTCTGGAAAGCATTGACCCCAGTGAAAACTATGTGGGCACTGAGCTTGAGGGACTTGATGCTTATCAGCGTCAGCTCAAGAGATTTGACATTAAGGTAAGCGGTAAAAACAGCGACTCAATTGAAAAGTTCTTCAGAACCTCAGACTCTGCGGCTCTTTTCCCCGAATATGTTTCAAGAGCTGTTCAGCAGGGTATGCAGGAGGCTGACCTCATCTCAAAAATCGTTGCCACCACAACAACTATTGACGGTCTCGATTACCGCTCAATCGTCTGCGATATGAACAGCGACTATTTCCCCGTTATTGTAAACGAGGGCACACATATTCCCGAAACAAAAATCTCCGCTCAGGAAAGCCTTGTAAAGCTTCACAAGAGAGGCAGAGTTCTCTCAGCATCATACGAGGCTATCAAGTACCAGCGTCTTGATCTCTTCACAATTACTCTCAAGCAGATCGGTGCATCTATCGCATATACTCAGCTCAACGATGCTATGAGCGTAATTTTTGAGGGTGACGGCAACAACAACCCCGCTTCATTAATACAGACAAGTCAGACAGGCGTAGTTACATATTCTGATCTCATTGACTTCTGGTCAGCATTTGCGCCCTATAATCTCACCTGCATTCTCGCTTCACCCTTTGCTACAGCTCAGATTCTCAAGCTCAGTGAATTCAGAGATGCATATACAGGTCTTGATTTCCATTCAACAGGCAAGCTTGTTTCACCCTTCGGCGCAGAGCTTTGCAGAAATATTTTCCTTCCCGAGAATATGATTATCGGTCTTGACAAATCCTGCGCACTCGAAAGAGTTCAGGCAGGCTCAATCATCACAGAATACGACAAGCTCATTGACCGTCAGCTTGAAAGAGCAGCAATCACATCAATCACAGGCTTCGCAAAGATTTATCCCGACGCTTCAAAGGTGCTTTTATTAGGCTAAAATGAGGAGGGCATATATATGATTAATATAAACGATGTATATGCCGCCCTGTGTACCTACGAAAGCTCAAAGGGTTATACAGGCGAAGAGCTTTTCCCTTGCTGTGAGCAGGGACTTATGTGGGTGAAGGAAAACCTCAGGGCCTCTGCCGACGAAAACGACCCCTTGATTATCCACACGGCAGCAGCTATTGCCGACTTCCTGTGGTTTCTTAAAAAGCAGAGCGAAACCGACGCCTATGAAAGCTACAAGGTTGGCGATATGACCGTAAACCGCAATGCAGAAAAGGAGCTTCTTGTGGCAGAGAAAAAGAGAGATATGGCAATTGCCCGTGCTCATTCAATCCTCAGAGACGGAGGTTTTTACTGCTGTGGCAAATAAGCTTATCCCCCATAAACTTTTCGATAAATACGGTGTGAAAATGAGCTATTCTGTCCCATCCTCACCGGGACAAAGCCGTGACTTCTTCGCCTTTCTTCAGCCGCTGAGATATAAGAACAAGCTGTATCTCAGCGGTGTTCCCACAGAGCTGGGCTATGACGGTCTGAATAAATATCTTCTTATCTGTCCCCCCGACATAGAGATAGGCAATATCGACGGCATAAACTATCGCCTTTGCTTCGGTGATAACGCTTACGGCGTTGACCACTATGAGACCGTATACCGTATGAATGAGCCCTTATATATCTGGGCAATTGTACACAAGGAGGGCTGATATGCAGTATTCAAGCAACATTATCACAAAGCTTATCGAGTTCATCAATGAGGATGACTCTCTCTCCTCTCTTGGCAAGGCAATCCGAGCTTATGACACTCAGGGCTTACCCGTGCCTATAAACGAAACCTATTTCTCATTCTCCTGTCAGGAAAATTCCACAGTTTTCACACGTGATGCTGAAAACAATCTTATTACCAACGACAGCATCACCGTAAATATGAGTTGCTTCTCCCCTATTAAAAATTCCGCCTACTCGGCACACAATCTCACCGAAAAGATTATCAGTGCCGTATGTAAAAGATTCATAAATGATATATCCGGTTTCACAATAGGTCCTACGCAGTATGACGACGATGTCAAGAGTTACAAAATCACAGGGCGTATATATTTCGAGTTCATATCGTAAAAATGCAAAACGGACGGGATTCGATTTCCCGTCCGTGATTTTTATAAATCTGCTATTTGGTTTTAACCTTAAGCACCGATGAATATGAGCCGTAAATTGCCTTGCCGTTGGTACGGCTGTAGGCTCTGACCCGGAAGTAGTATGTCTTTTTGCCTTTAAGACTCTTCTTGGTAATATAATTCTTCGATGTTGAATCTATCTTTTTCCAGGTTTTATTGTCTGTGCTGTAATATGCGACATAGCCCTCAGCACCCTTTACCTTTGACCAGGAAAGCTTCACTGACGATGAGCTGACAGCTGACGCCTTGAGATTCTTCACACCTGCAACACGTGTCTTTGCAGAATAGGTTGAGGAATACTCCGAATAAACCTTATACTCGGCATTGTATGCCCTGATTCTGAATTTATAGGTTGTGGCAGAGGAAAGTCCTTTTACAGTGACCGATGCTGCGGTTGTGGTCTTATACTTCACCCACTGACCGCCTTTATATACCTCAACTATATACTTATCAGCCGTTGATACCTTTTTCCAGGAGAGCTTGATATAGCTTGACGATGTCTTTTCGGTCTTTATGCCCGTTACCTTTGAGGGCAGTGTAACGGTTCTGACCGCACTGCTGTAGTCCCCATAGACTCCGCCGTCAACATAAGCCCTCACCCTGAAGGAATAGCTTTCAGCAGGATTGAGACCCGTCAGTGTGCAGGAGGTTGAGGTTACCTTTTTGATTACAACGTTTTCATAACCCTCGACTCTGCATATCTCATAGCCCTTGGCACCCTTGACCTTTGACCAGGAAAGCTCCACTGAGGTTGCAGTCACTGAGTCGATATCAAGATTTTTAACCTTTGCAGGTTTGATAACAACCGTAAGAGTATCCGAATAACTACCTTTGATTTCACCGCTGAAAACTGCACACACTCTGTATTGGTAGGTGTTTCCTGAGGTAAGACCTGTGATTGAAGCTTTTGTCTGAGTTGGCTCAGCAACCTGCTTCCAGTCCTTCAGAGTGCTGTCATATACCTCAACGCTGTATTTCTGAGCACCCTTGACGCTTTTCCACAAAAGAACAACACTGCTGTCGGTAATGTTCTCACTTTCAAGACCCTTGAGCTTTTCGGACTCGGCCTTTACAGTGATTGATGACGGTGCAGACTCCGTACCGTCAGCCGTAACAGCCTTGACGGTGAAGGTGTATTCCTTACCCGGCACAACGGGAATTTCAATACAGCTTTCTGTAGTTGATGTGTTCAGCTCCGATGACACAACAGTATACTTATCTGCACCGGATATAGGCAGCCACGAAAGTCTGAGGATATTTCCGTTCACTGTTGCCTTGAGGTTTTTAATCTGACCGAGGCTCACATTAAAGGAAATTTCTGCTGATGTACCTCTGTAAAGTCCCATGCCCTTGATTACAGCCGTAGCCTTGCCGACCTTGGCATCGGTGCACACAACAACAAAATCTCTGTACTGTGTGAGTGCCTTGCCGCCGAGAGTTGCCGTAGCCTCGGGAGAAATCACACCGCCTGAATAAACAGTATCCCTCACATGGGCTGACACCTGACCGAGAAGGATGGGCTCACCTCTGAAGAAGAGGCTTCCCACCAGAGCAAGAGCCTTCACAAAGGACGTATTTCTTGTGTCAAGAGTTTCTATTAGCTCTTCAATGAGCAAAGCTACATTTTCATTTGTCAGAGCATTATCGAAGGCTCCGTTTGTATATTCGGGAACCATATCCTTGCCCGACCAGTTATTCAGCAGATTTCTGAGAGAGTTATATATGAATTTTATGGCCGATACATTACCTGCCGTTTTTAAAGCAGGCACTGCCGTGATATCTAAGATATATTCTATATCAAGAGCAAATATCGCATCTAAAAGGCCCTTGCTTTTGCTGTCACCCAGAAGGAATTTACTGCTGTCAAAGGAGACTCCCTCACTCCTGGTTTCACCGAAGTAGTCAAGAAGCTTATCAACCTTTGTGAACACATCTGTGCTCTTTTTTGTGCTGAAGCCTAAGAAATCACCGAGCTCCTTATCGAAAAGAAGATAGTTGAGCGCGAAATTTGCGACCTCAAAAATATCATATCCCATTCCCGGCACAAGAGTCTTGCCATCTGTGTCTGTAATATCAAAGTTGTTATAAAGATAGTGAGCAGCAATATCTCCCAGCACAAGAAGATATGAGTCGGTTGTCTTGTAGCTTGTACCGAGCCCCAGCTTACCCGTAAGATTTATAAGGGCAACCCTTGCCATATCCTCTAGGGTTTCGCACTGGGTCACACCGTCGCCGATACCCTGAAGAGGAGCATTCTTCACAAGAATAGCAATAACCTCCATTACGATTTCATCAAATGAAAGGGAATCTGCATTTTCTATAAGTCCCGATTCTCTGCCGAGATATTTGAATGCACCCTCAATATTTTCGCTTATCTTATCGTAATTACCGCTCTGCCATTTGTAGCCGGGAATAAGCTGAGTGAAGATTTCACCGACAACTCCGTTGACCTGACTAAGAAAGCTGAGAGAGGAATTGAAGCGTATTTTCGAAAAATCATAGGTTGAGCCGTCAAGATTAACAAGTCCGTCAAGGGCTCTGAGTGCCTCGTACTCACTGTTTTTTGTATCAATGCTGATTTCTGATATGATAGGCTTTATATATTTTTCAGTCACAAGACCGAATGCCACACAGATAAGAGATTCCACTGTTGAGCTTTCATCCATTCTGAAGCCCGGAAGATATTTATCCGCATAGGTATTAAGAAGATCGCCGTAGATGAAGGCATCGATATCATCCTTGTATTCTTCATAAGCGTCATTATATGCCTGTGAGTCCTTTTCATATACAAGACCGATTATCATTTTCTTGACAGTACCGCTTATGCCGTCCTTACCTACAAGCTTTTCGAGCTTTAAAACCTCATTGAATACACCTGTATCAAGGGTACCGTCGCAGAGCTTTCTGATAATCTCCTTATTGTTATAAAGAAGTTCTATAAGCTCATAAACTATGGTTATATCCTGCTCGCCTCTCTGCATACCCGTCTTCCATGAGGTAAGCTCCAGCTCTGCAAGATCCTTGATGGCAGGCCCGAGAATTATCATTGCCGTACCGTTGAGAAGTCCCTTGAAGGTATCTATGGTATCGCATATTGCATCGACAGAGGAAAGGTCTATTTTTATGGCAGACAATCCTGCCACCTTAACGGAAACAGAATAGTTTTTCTCAGCCAGCCAATCATCAGCCCAATCGAGGACATTATCCACATTATAAAGATCACTCTGCTGAGTATAGTATTTAAGGCTGTAATAAAACTCCGTAGTCTCTTCTTCCTTTTCTTTTGCCGACACAGGCAGTGCCACACAGGAAAGGCTTATGAGCACACAGAGAATCATACTCAGTGCCTTATTGAATATTTTCATATGTTTACCTCCGTAATATATGACTGCAGTCATCCCGGTAATAATACTATATTTTCAATTATGTAGTCAATAAAAAACTGAATATATGAACGTAAAAAAACAAAAGTTTATTTATACTACACATTGCTCACAAATTTATAAAAAAGCAGCCGTCCCGAGGACAGCTGCTTCTCTTTTAATTCAATTATGCTTCGGGCTGTGCTGCGTCACCTTCATTGAGTTTGCCGATGATTGCCTTGATTGCTTCAATAAGAGCCTCAAAGAAAGCCTTGATATCATCCTTGTAGGTTTCAACAAATGCAAAGAATTCGTTATCCATTTTAAATTTCCTCCTTATAAAAATTTAAAAGCAATGCTTTCAACATCTTTATTTTATTATATCATTAACAAAATGTCAATAGTTTTAGTTTCTATTTAACATTTTATCCCCTCAGCCGATAATTTTCTCATTGCATACCTCCTGGTTCTGAAGGACAGCAAGCTTTTTGAATTTTCGGTGCTTGGAAAGATAGATTATTATCAGAGGAATATCCGCGAGAAGCCACGCCGCGGGACCTGCATAGCATACAGCATCGAAGCCCAGGGCAGGTGTGAGTATAAAAGCAATACTGAGTCTGCCGAAAAATTCACCGATACCTGCAACAGAGTTTGCATAGGTGAAGCCGAGACCCTGCAGAGTGTTTCTCATAACGAAAAGTATCGCCACAAGGCTGTAGCACTGAGCAATTGCAAGAATATATCTTTTTGCCGCCGCCATAATTTCAGGACTCATATCCGTGGAAAATACAGATACAACGGGCTCTGCAATCACATAAAGGGTTATGCTCATCACCACGGATACCATAAGGTCAAGAAGGAATATCTTTTTGACGGATCTGGTTATTCTGCTGTAGTTTTTCGCACCGTAATTCTGACCCACAAAGGTCTGGGTAGCAACTCCGAGTCCCGACATAGGGATATTGGTAAGACCCTCTACTCTGCCCGCAGCAGTAAAGCCTGCAATTACATCGGTGCCGAAGGAATTGACAACGCTCTGAAGACACATTGAGCCTATGGAGGTTACAGTGAACTGAATCGATACGGGTATACCGAGTCTTATCTGCTTCATAGCAGTGTTAAGGTTGAGACGTAAGTCCTTCCTTGTGATATTCACATCTTTATTATAGCGAAGAACATATATACCATTAAGAGTGCATGCAGTCGCGTGAGAAATGAGAGTAGCAACAGCAGCACCCTCTACACCCCAGCCGAAACTTTTTACAAAAAGCAGGTCAAGGATAAAGTTTACAACCACACTGACACAGAAAAAGTAAAGAGGCTTTTTGCTTTCACCGACACTTCTGGAAATAGCAGTAAAGTTATTTGAAAGCATCTGAACCGGCACACCATAATAAAGAATATTTATATATGAAGCCGAAATTTCAATGATTTCCTCAGGGGTTCCCACAAGACGAAGAAGAAAGGGAGACACAATATGCGCTACCACCATAATGATGCTTCCGATTAAAAATGCCAGCACCATACCGCTTCCCGCAAATCTGGAAAGCTTTTCCTTGTCACCTTCTCCGAAGGCGTGGGTAACAGGTATGGAAAAGCCTGTGGTAAGACCCAGAGCCGCACCGATTATAAAAGAGTTTATAGGGCCTACAGAGCCTACTGCAGCAAGAGCGTACTCGCTGACGTATCTTCCCACAATGATATTATCCACAAGGCTGTAATTATACTGCAGCAAAGAAGAGGCCATAATAGGCAAGGCAAAGATTATAATGCTCTTTATAGGGCTGCCCTCGAGCATATTCTTACGTTTATTCATAGTAATTCACCTGATATTTCAGAGTCTGTGATATTATACTACCTGATTTTCTGTTGTCAAGGCAATATTGGTAATATTTTCATTTCAGACATTTAAAATTTTTAATAGTTGACATTATTATCTGTGTTTGTTATAATTTTACTGCAAATATATAAGGCTACACAGCCCCTTATAACAGAAAGGAGATAAAGCATGGATCAGCTTCTCGGTTCAGTTTCAGGTCTTTTGTCCGGCTCAAACATTAATGCAGCTATAGCAGCACTTAATATCGTTGCGGGCAACGTTACTATTGAGTCACTCTTCGAATCACTTATTGAAGGATTAAAAAACTTTGCTCAGTTCCTGTTCACATCATTGGATGCATTAAACTGAAAAAAAGAGCTGTCTCTGACGGCTCTTTTTTTAATGCAGAGTGCAGAACGCAGAATGAAGAATCGCGTCGCACTCAGGCAGTATAAAGCAAGTTTTTCCCGCCACCTTCACTCACAAACTGTATCGCAGGTGAATTGTTTTCAGCTTTAATGATAAACCGGAAACTGAAAAAGACCGGGAAAAGTTACCCTATGCAGCAAAGGTATGCCGCAATTCTGCCTTAAAGAAAAAGTCGCCTGACAGCAGTCAGACGGCTTTTTCCATTATATGAGTGAGAGAGAAGAATTTTGTGTTTACTTTGACTTCTTAGCCTTTGCTGCTGCTGCAACTAAGCCTGAAAGTGCAATAAGTGCAGGAACGTTGGGGATAACCATAAGCTGATTGAACATATCTGTAAGCTCCCATACAAGGTCGTTGGAAAGAACTGAACCGAGGAAAACGAATACAACGGCAATTATCATATATACGGGAGTGATTTTTTTGCCGAAAAGTGCAACAAAGTTAACCTTACCGAAGTAGTTCCAGCTGATGATTGTTGAGAATGCGAAGAAGAGAAGACATACAGCTACGAATGCACTACCGAACTTGTCACCCATAATTGATGAGAATGCCAGCTGAGCCATATTAGCCTTGCTTACACCGTCGGGAGCTGTGCCTGAAGCGAGGATGCCGTCACCTGCATAGAGAGTTGAAATAACAACGAGAGCTGTCATTGTAAGAACAACGAATGTATCAATAAACACACCGATCATAGCGCTTACACCCTGATCGTGAGGCTTCTTTACATCTGCAAGAGCGTGAGCATGGGGAGTTGAACCCATACCTGCTTCGTTTGAGAAAAGGCCTCTTTTTACACCCTGGCTGATAGCTGTCTTGAGAGCATAACCGATACCGCCACCGATAAGAGCGTCGGGTCTGAAAGCATACTTGAAGATCATACCCAATGTTTCGGGGATATACTTAGCTCTTACAACAAGAATAACGATACCGCCCACAAGATAGAGGATAGCCATAATGGGAACGAGCTTTTCTGTTACTGATGCAAGTCTCTTTACACCGCCAAGGAAGATAAGTGCTGAAGCTACTGCAACAATGATACCGATAATCCAGTTGGGAATACCGAAGGCTGTGTAACAAGCTGAGCTGATTGAGTTTGACTGTACCATTGCACCCATAAAGCCGAGAGCAAGGAATGTTGCAACTGAGAAGAATACAGCAATAGCTTTACCGAACTTGCCGGGGAAAGCCTTTCTTATGTAGTATACCGGGCCGCCCATAACTGTACCGTCAGCCTGGATCTCTCTTGTTTCCTGAGCAAGAACTGCCTCGGCATAGATTGTAGCCATACCGAAGAACGCGATAATCCACATCCAGAAAATGGCACCGGGACCACCGACAAGAATAGCACCGCAGGCACCTACGATGTTACCTGTACCAACCTGAGCTGCAATAGCAGTTGCGAGAGCCTGGAATGAGCTGATTCCACCCTTGTTCTTGTCTTTTGAGAACATACCGCCGAAGACATTCTTCATGCCTTCACCGAAGCAACGAACCTGAACGAAACGTGTCTTGATGGTGAAGAAAAGACCTGTACCAACGAGAAGTGCAATCAGAATGTAGTCTGAGAGATAGAAATTGATTTTTTGTACGATTGATAATAACATATCCATAATGCGTACACTCCTTTAAATAATATTTTGCGGAAAATCAGATTGTGGTTTTAAAGGAAAAATAAAAGAGCTGCTTAACAAGCAACTCCGGAAAATAGATATGCAAAAAAATTGCGCATTATAACCCCTCACTCAAGGTTATAAATTTATACTCTATCCTTTTGCCTGAGAGATTCGGTTTTACCCTTGCACCTTCGGCACTCACTTAAGAGATTCTCCAGAGTCCCCTTCACTTTCAGTCTCGCATAAGCAATTCTTAAAGTTTCAACGGGATTTATTAAATTTGAGTGGAATTATATCACAAGGGAATTTAAATTGCAATAGTTTTTTGAAAAAACTTTTAAAACTGTAAAAAAATTATATCACTAAACATCAGCGTTTAAAATCACTTCAAACTCTTGATAAAACTGCTGATTAGTGGTAAAATATTACAGGTTATAATTAATATAGAAAAGGCAGGTCTTATTTATGGCAAGATATGCGATTTACGGTGCCGGCTCACTCGGCACTGTCCTCGGTGCATTTATCACAAAAAACGGCGGCAAGGTTGACCTTATCAACCGCAACAAGGCTCACGTTGCTCTGCTTAATGAAAAGGGTGCAAAAATTGTGGGCACAACAGAAATGACAGTCCCCGTTACGGCTATCACTCCCGACCAGATGGAAGGCAAGTATGACGTTATCGTACTTCTTACAAAGCAGCTTCATAACAAAGAGGTTGTTACAATGCTGAAGGACTTCCTCAGCGATGACGGTGTTATCGTCACTCTTCAGAACGGTATCCCCGAGCCCGGTATTGCCGAAATCGTTGGTGCAGAGCATACTATGGGCTGTGCCGTTGAATGGGGTGCAGCACTCATCGAGCCCGGCGTATGCGAGCTCACAAGTGAAACCGACAGCCTCTCATTCCATATGGGCAAGATGGACGGTGTAACAGATAAGCAGTTCAGAATGGTTAAAGAGCTTCTTGAGCTTATGTGCCCCGTACACGAAGAAACAAACCTTCTCGGTGCACGCTGGTCAAAGCTTCTCATTAACGCCACCTTCTCAGGTCTCGGCACAGTTGTCGGCGGTGTATTCGGTGATATCTCAGAAGATAAAGAGGGCAAGCAGGTTGCTATCCGTTGTATGAAGGAGTGTATCGATGTAGGTCACGCTGCAGGCGTTACCTTCGCACCCGTTCAGGGCAAAAACATTGTGGGCCTTTTCTATTATAAGGGCGCTCTCAAGAGAGCTTTCGGTTGCGCACTTCTCCCCATTGCAATGAAGAAGCACAGACTCATTGAGCCCTCAATGCTTCAGGACTTAAAGAAGGGCAAGCCCTGCGAAATCGATGCCATCAACGGCGTTGTATGCGAATTCGGCAGAAAGCACGGCGTACCCACACCCATCAACGACCGCATCGTTGAAATCGTTAAGAAAATTCAGGACGGCACTCTCAAAGCAGACAAGAAGAACATCTATATGTTCAGAGATCTCCTGTAATTATAAAAACAAAGCACAATGAAAGGACACGATACTATGAAAAAATTGATTTGCGCACTTCTTGTTGCTGTAATGCTCTTTGCGGTTATGGCACCCATGGCTTCAGTATCAGCTGCAAACGAAAGAACACCCATCGTTTACATCCGCGGTAATGGTGACGGCCTTTACTACGAAGACGGCACTCTCTGTGTTGCTCAGTTCGAAGACCTTACTCTCGGCGGTGACGATGGCGGCATCGACAAGGATACTATCGTTGAAACAGCAGTTAACATCCTCATCCCCTTTGTTACCGAGGGTATGCTCTTTGATGAATGGGATAACTACGGCAGAAAAATCTACGAAGAGCTCAAGCCCCTTTTCCCCGATGCAGGTCTTGACTACAACGGCAACCCCACAAAGGGCACAGGCGTTCACCCTCAGACAATGGCTAACTCAATCGCAGCCTCTAAGTCAACCTGGAATTATGTTCACAACGGTCAGTATGCTTTTGCATACGACTGGCGTCTTTCACCCTATGATCACGTAGACAGACTCCACGAATATGTTCTTCAGGTCCTCGAAACAACAGGTCAGGATCAGGTTTCAATGTATTGCAGATGTATGGGCGGCAGCCTTCTTGCGGCTTACCTTGAAAAATACGGCAATACAGGTCTTATAAAGAATGTTATTTTCTGCGATTCACTTCAGAATGAATCAACACTCTTCTCAAAGGCTTTCAGCGGTCAGATTGAATTTGATGCAAAGACTATCGAAAGATATGCAGGTCAGGTTGACTTCTTAGGTCAGGTAGGCGACGGCGTCGGCTTTACCTTCGGCGATATTCTTTATGAAATCGTATTCAAGACAATGGACTTCTTCAACCAGATCAATGTAACAGACAAGGCTCTCGACGAGATTGAGGCTCTTTATGAAAGACTCGGCAAGGCTCTTATGCCCGCTCTTCTTCACGCCTTCGGTATGGCTACTCAGGTCAACTACTGGACAGAAGTTAACGAAAATGATATGGATGCAGCTCTTGATCTTGTTTTCGGCAAGGAAGGCTCAGAGCTTCGCACAAAGTATGCAGGTCTCATCGCAAAAATCCAGTATTACAGAGAGCATGTTTCCTCAGACCTCAAGGGCTTCTATGACAGCCTTGATGAGAACAATATCTACTACGGCTTCGTTGCTAAATACGGCTTTATGAATATGCCTCTCGTTAAAGACGCTGACCTTCTCAGCGACTCACTTGTAAGCCTTACACACTGTACTTTCGGTGCAACAACTGCTCCTATCGGTCAGAAGCTTTCAGATGATTACATCGCAAGCGTATCTGAAGAAAACAGAAAATACATCGCACCCGACAAGCAGGTTGACCTTTCAACTGCAAGAGTCCCCGACAGAACATGGATACTCAAAAACGCTCACCACGATGAAATTGACTGCCTTGAACCCGTTATCTGGGAATTCCTCAACGGTACAAACGAAACAGTTGACACTGTAAAATCAGGCTCACAGTTTATGGTATTCGACTACGAAACCCTCACTGCCACAAAAATGACAGAAGACAATTGTGCAGATTACGAGTGGATTACACGTCCCGTTGAAGAACCCACAACTGCAACAAGAATGTCAGCATTTATGAGATTCTTCACAATGATTCTCAACTTTTTCACGAAGCTCTTCAATGGTGAGCTCAGCTTTTCAGATATTTTTTAATTAAATGAAACTACCTCCTTGTTCGGCAACAGCTCTGCAAGGAGGTTTCCGATAACAGGAGGCATTACTATGCTTGACTTTTTAGATAAAATCAGCGTCATCAGCGAAAAGGACTACTTCAATCTGATGACAACCGAGGTTGAACCCTATCTTGCAAAAAAGAGAAGGGATGATTTTTTCCTTTCATCCGACGGCAAAAAAATCCACTATGAGGCTTATGAAAAGCTTCTTTCAAGAGGCAATGTGATTATACTCCACGGCTTTACGGAATCAGCTGAAAAGTTCCGTGAGATGACCTTCTATTTCCGAAAGGCAGGCTATAGCGTATACGCTCTTGACCTTCGCGGTCACGGCAAATCACATCACGATTCCGACAATCCTCTCAGGGTTGATACAGACACTTTCGACACCTATGCCGACGACCTTAATACCTTTATAGAAAAGATTGTAAAGCCCTCAGCCAAAGACAAAGACACACATATATATTCTCACTCTCTCGGCAGTACAGTGGCGATTTTATATATGATGAAGCATCCTTATACCATTAAAAAGGCAGTGCTCTCCTCACCTATGATATGCGGAAATATGGGTATGCCCGTAGCCCTTGCAGGCTCTGTGGCAAAGCTTCTTTGTAAAGCAGGCGGTAAGACTATCCCCGCCCCCGGCAGATGCGTTTTTGACGAAAATCAGACTGCAGAAAACAGCGACGCCACAAGCAAGGCTCGTTTTGAGTACTATCACGAAAAGCGCAAAGCAGAGCCTCTTTATCAGACAAGCGGTCCCTCTTTCAGTTGGGTCAGAGCTTCAGTTGAAGCAAGGGACAAGATTATGGCTGATATCGGCAAACTCAATGCTGAAATGCTTATCTTCAAGCCTGAAGCTGACAGACAGCTTTTAGGCGAATGGACAGACAGGTTTGCCGAAATGGCAGATGTGAAAGTCAAAAATGTAAAAAATTCACGCCACGAGATATTTATGAGCGGTGACGAAACACTTAAGTGGTATGTGGAAGAGATATTGGAGTTTTTGGCGTAAGTGAAAACATCAGCGCATTTTTGGTAACTTTTTGTGCGCCAGCAAAAAGTTACGCCCCGCGGCGAGCGAGATAAAAAAACAGCACAAAAACAGCGAGCAGAAATCAATCTGCTCGCTTAATTCTTTTACCTTTGCAGGGCTTTGCCCCGCACCCCACAAGCTTTTGTAAAAGCTTGACCAAAACTTTACTTATTATTTACTTTGAGTATCTGTCTATCATAATCTTTGCCGCCATACCCGTTCTCGCAATATCCATATTATAAAGCGGCCAGCTGTGCTTCTCTGTAAGTGGCTTGTAATTTTCCATATACTCTGTTACACTTTCAAGGTCGTTCATAACAGCCGCAGCCTGAACATTAGCACCCCAATAGAATGAGTCGGGATAATCAAAAGCTTCCCAATGATAAGTATCGCAGAACTTCTCGTAAAGATTCTTCGCTCTGTCTGTAGACGGATCAATTACACCGCAGATAATCGGGAAAAGCTGACATGTTGCCTGAGGATAGTATAAATCCCAGCTGAAAACCTTTCTCGGCACATCAAGATATGCAATCAGGCCTGCCCTGTAATGCTGACCGGTATAATTCCAGAGCTTTGTGTTGATGTTTTCTCTGACTTCGAGAGCAAGATCATAACTTCTTTCTCCAAGCACAACAGATTCCGGTATCCCGATAGCATTATCGATCACTGTGAAGAGGTTTGCAGCAGCCATAAGACCCTCGTAAACCTCGCAGTTATCCATAAGATATTTAATGAGATGGTTTGGCTTTGCAAAGGTAAGTCCATTCTGCTCATTGGCGAATATAACATTTACGATTCTTTTTAACTCCTCAAGGTGGGCTGCGATATATTCACTGTCACCTGTCTGAAGATAATACTTATTCACCACCGTCAGAAATGTTGCCGCATAGGAGTCCGTTGTATCGTAGGAATCTGCATTTTCGGGATTCGATATTACCTCCTTTGCTATTTCACCGTTTTTCATCGTTACCACATAGTCGTAGATTGTACCGTCAAGGCCGTTGAAATCCTCCTCGGCAGTGTTAAGGCGGTCAAAGTGCCAATCCATATACTTCACCACCACATCAGCATACTCATCACCCCTGTCAAGAAGTGATAGTGCAGCAAAATCTGCAAAATAGGGATTAACTCTCAGCTCGCCGTTTTTACTGTAGGTCATAGGCAGTGCGCCATTGGGCAACTGCATAGATGCAAGATAAGCAGTTTCTGTTTCATAAATCTCAGTGAAAAGTTCAATCTGCTCTTTTGTGGCTTTGGCAGAGTACATTTCACCATTTTCAAGGTCCGGAGCACTGAAAGGTATTCCCAGCATCGCCATAACCGTAAAGTAAACCGCCATAAAAAATGATGTTATCTTCAGCATAATTAAGTCGGATCGT
>JAZQUF010000002.1:0-4115 GCA_045631165.1 Acutalibacteraceae bacterium | reverse complement strand
AGCAGAGCTTGACGGTCAGCTTAAGGTTGAGTTTATCGATGCGCTTCAGCCTGCCTTTGCAGAGCTTTCGGCACTTGAGCTTCGTCCTGCTCAGATTCCCGCACACACAGCAGAGCTGAAAAATGCCGTAAACAACGCACTTAAGACTGCATGGACCGAGAGAAGAGGTATTTCTGTTTCTTCCATTGCTCTTAATCCTATCAACCTTACCGATGCAGACAGAGCTAAGATACAGCAGTTGGAAGATGCAATGGCAATGGGCTCAAATCCCTTTATGATGGCAGGCAGAGAAGCAGATGCAAGAGCAGCAGCAATGGAAGCTGCAGCAGCTAACCCCAACGGCGCTATGATGGGCTTTATGGGTATGAATGCTGTTATGGGTACAAACTCAGGCTTCGATCCCATGGCAATGTATAACGCAGGCGTTCAGCAGCAACAGCAGCAGGCAGCTCAGGCTCAGGCACAGCAGCTTGTAAATGCTCAGGCTCAGGCTATGGCAAATGCAGCAGCACCTGCAGGCGGTTGGACTTGTGCTTGCGGCGCAACTGTTAACGGTAACTTCTGTCCTAACTGCGGTGCTAAAAAGCCTGAACCCAAGCCTCAGGAAGGCGGATGGAAATGCGCTTGCGGTGCAACTGTAAATGGTAAATTCTGCCCCGAATGCGGCTCACCAAAGCCTCAGGAGGCTGAAGGCTGGACCTGCTCCTGCGGTGCAGTAAATAAAGGTAAGTTCTGCCCTGAATGTGGCGGTAAGAAGCCTGCCGATGCACCTCTTTACAGATGCGATAAATGCGGTTGGCAACCTGCAGACCCGAAGAATCCTCCCAAGTTCTGTCCTGAATGCGGAGATATTTTCGACGAGAACGACGCTAAATAATTTTTGAAGGAGTTGATATTATGTCAACCTTATTACAGCAGAAATGTCCTTGCTGTGGCGGTGCAGTAGAATTCAATGCCGGTACACAGAATCTGAAGTGCCCTTATTGTGACACTGAATTTGATATTGATGCCCTTAATAATACTGCTGATATATCCGTCGACGATGAGGAAAAAATTGATTGGGCATCTGATAATGCACAGTGGCAGAACGGAGAAACTGACAATATGGTTGTATACACCTGTAACTCCTGTGGCGGTGAGATAGTAACCGATGCTACAACCGGAGCGACAACCTGTCCGTACTGCGGCAACCCAACAGTTATGTCGGGTCACTTTTCGGGTGATCTTAAGCCTGACCTTGTTATTCCTTTCAAGCTTGATAAAAAAGCGGCTAAGGAAATGTACTACAGATTTATCAAATCTAAGAAGCTTTTACCTAAGGTTTTCAAGGATCAGAATCATATTGATGAGATAAAGGGTATCTATGTTCCTCATTGGCTTTTTTCAGGCACAGCTCAGGCATCAGCCGATTTTGAAGCTAAAAAAATCCGTTATTGGGCAGATAGTAATTATAATTATACAGAAACCAAGAATTATGCTGTTCACAGAAAGGGTAGTATTGATTTTAATTGTGTGCCTGTTGACGGCTCGTCGAAAATGGATGATGCTCTTATGGAATCTATCGAGCCCTTCCACGTTGACGGCTACGGTGTACCCTTTAATCCCTCGTATCTTGCAGGCTATTATGCCGATAAATATGACGTCGATCTCAATGCCAGTATCCCCAGAGCCAACGAGCGCATCAAAAACAGTGCCCTTGACGGTCTGAAAGGTACTATTGACGCCGGTTATACTACAGTTTCAAGAAAGGGCTCAAGGGTCAATGTTGATTCAGGCTCCTATAAATACGCTCTTTATCCCGTCTGGATACTCAACACAACATGGAACGGTAAAAGCTTTATCTTTGCAATGAACGGTCAGACAGGCAAATTTGTAGGTGACTTACCTCTTGATAAAAAAGCTTTTGCCAAGTGGACAGCTCTTCTCGGTGCAGGTCTTAGTGCTCTTACCTTTGCCGGTCTCTGGGCATTTTTCACATTTATGTAAGGAGGCAGAACAATGAAAAGAAAATTTTATGCAGTTTTTGCACTTGTAGTTGTACTTTGCCTTAGTCTTACTACGGTTGCTTTCGGGTACACCTACGGTGTTATTCCTGAGGAGAGAATTGTACCTTTGGTTGTTGATGACGCTAATCTTTTAAGTGAAGCCGAAGAAACTCTCCTCACCGCAAGACTCAGCTCAATCGGTGATATGAATGAAGTGGAAATAGGTGTTGTTACTGTTGACAGTCTTGACGGCAAATCAGCTCAGGCTTTTGCAGATGACTATTATGATTATAACGGTTTCGGTTACGGAGACAATGACGACGGTCTTCTCGTTCTTTATAAAGACGGAATGTCAGGCGACCGTGAGCTCTATATCACAACTCACGGTACTGCAATCAGCGTATTCACAGACCGTAGAATTGATCTTATTCTTGACGAAATGATCCCACCTATTATTGACGGTGATTATTACGGTGCATTCACTACCTTTGCAGGCGAATGTGAATATTATCTTGAAAATCCGTCAGCTGTCACAAACAGTGAAAATATTGTCAAAGAGAAGTTTGTATTCTGGTTGCTCGGCAGTGTAGTATTTGGCTTTGCTGTTGCTTTTATCATTATGCTGGGTGTTGCTTCATCTCTTAAAACAGTTAAGAGACAGCCAAATGCGGCTGCTTATGTAGATAATCTCAAGCTAAGCGAGAGAAGTGATACATTCTTATATAAAAATGTCCGTAAGAGACCTATACCGAGGAGTAGCTCGTCTGGCGGCGGTTCATCGACTCACAGAAGCTCATCAGGAAGAAGTCACGGTGGTGGCGGAAGAAGATTCTGACAATTGTAAATTGCTGATGTAAGGCTGTTTATACAGCTTTGCGCTCATAATCAAAAAAAGACCCAAACGGGTCTTTTTTTACAATTGCAGGGACTTCTCCGCTTGACAATTGTCTATATAGCGGAAAAGTCGCAAACGCATAGTAAGTACCAAATAAACTAACGGCCAAAGCCTTGCTTATTCGGCAGAGTACTGAACTCAACCGCTGATTATATTATGGCTTACATAAGTTTTTATAACCGTGGAAAAAACTGTAAATTGATATTACATCATTTAATAAGGACGGCTGGTGGCCGTCCTTAAAATTTTATTTCTTTAATTTTGAAAGCATCATCTTTGCAGCCTTATAAATATCTCCGCAGCCGAGAGTGATGATAATGTCACCTGATTTTGCATTGTCAAGCACATAGTCAGAGACCTCTTCGAAGGTGTTAAACCAGACGCTTCCGGGGATTCTTTCAGCTAAATCTTTCGTATAAATTCCATAGGTGTTGACCTCGCGTGAACCCATAATCTCGGTCATAACGCATCTGTCAGGTATCTGCAGTACCTTTACGAAGTCATCAAAAAGGATTTTTGTTCTTGAATAGGTGAAGGGCTGATGAACCGCCCAAACTGTGCCATAGCCCATTTTCATAACAGCCTCGAGGGTAACCTTAAGCTCTTCCGGATGATGAGCGTAGTCATCAGCGATTGTGATGCCGTTCACTTCACCGAGTATTTCGAAGCGTCTGCCGGCTCCTGAGAATGCACCGATACCTTTTTCGCACTGTTCATAGCTGCAACCGACGTTTACTGCCGCTGCGAAGGCGGCAACGGAGTTAAGAATGTTGTGTGTACCGGGGATATTCAGCTTAAGATGAGCAATTTTTTCACCTTTGGTCATTACGTCAAACTCAGCGAATGCCCCTCTGTTATAGGTTATATTTGCAGGGTAGTATGTACTGTCCTCGCTGTAACCGAATGATATTTTGTTTACGTTTATATCTTTTACGGTGTCCACAGTGTTTTTATCGTCAGCGTTGTAGATTACAGTTTTTGAGCAGAGTGAACAGAATTTATTGAAGGACGCCTTGATGTTGTCGAGGTTACCGAAAAACTCAAGATGATCTTCGTCAACGTTGAGAAGTATAGCTGTATCAGGAGAAAGCTCGTGGTAGTGGTTTTTATATTCACAAGCCTCGCATACGAAAATGTCACTCTTGCCTGCTCTGCCGTGGCTCTCGATAAGGGGGAGTCTGCCACCGATAAGGCAGGTAGGGTCTTTTTCAGCCTCAATAAGCACCTGAGAAAGC
>JAZQUF010000001.1:0-10127 GCA_045631165.1 Acutalibacteraceae bacterium | reverse complement strand
GAAAGTGAGAAAACATCAGTACGAACAAAAACAAGCCTTGGTCAGTTGGTTGAAGCTGGTCATTTCAAGGGCGGCGTTGCCGCCTTTGGATACGACCTTGTGAAAAGCGGTAGATTCAATAAAAGAAAGCACGAGCTTTATGATTTAAAAGTTAATCCCGGTGAAGCCATTGTTGTGAAGATTATCTTTGATAAGTACACGCAAGAGGGTTACGGTGCTCACAGAATTACTACTTGGCTTAACAACAATGGTTACCGAGCAAGAACAGGTAAAATGTGGCACGAGGCTACTATAAGAGGTATTCTATGCAACCTGACCTATACAGGTGTACTTCGCAGCGGTGATTCACGTTCAGAGGTTATACCCGAACTGCAGATAATTCCGCCTGAACAGTTTGAAAGAGCAAGAATGATTATGCAAGAGCGTTCCGGTAGGAAGAAAGAAAATCCCACAGTTCCCCTTAACACAAAAGGCAAATCTCTTATCTCCGGCAAGGTTTACTGCGGGCATTGCGGCTCAAAGCTGAATCTTACAACAAGCGGAAGATACCGTAAAAGAAAAGACGGCTCTGTTGATACGACAAAACGCATCAGATATGCCTGCTACGGAAAAAGCAGAAAGCAGACGGAATGTGATGGTCAATCAGGCTATACACTTCACATTCTTGATGATTTGATTGATGAAATTGTCCGTGATATTTTCAGGAAGATGAAAGGTGTATCAAAATCTGATGTAATCAAGCTACGTTATGCCGATGAGCTCAAAGTAAGAAAAGCAAGGCTGAATATGCTGAAAACAGATTACAGTAAAGAGTTTGAAAATCTAACTATATTGAAATCCGAAGTTATTAAAGCAATCAAGGGTGAAAGTTCTTTTTCGGCAGATACACTTTCGGAGCTGATTGCAGAATCTGAAAAAGAGTGCGGCAGACTTTTTGATTTAGTATCTGATGCTGAAAAGGATGTTGCAGACGGTGAAAGTGTACTTAAGACTTTATCCGACAATTTTGATGAACTGATTTCTTGGGCAGAGCTTTATGATGAAGCGAGCTTTGAAAAGAAGAAAATGATTGTGAATTGCTTAATCAAACGGGTTGAGGTCAGCAGAGGGTATAAGCTGAAAGTTGAGTTTAACATTGACTTCGAGCAGTTTATGGTAGGAATTGATAAAGCGGCGTAAACAGAAACAGACCATCGAATTGACACTACTATTCGGTGGTCTGTTACATTATATTTTACTTTTCATACGCTCTATCTGATTATTGAAATACTTTATGTAAATATCAAATTGAGCATTAGAGATAACAGAAATTATATTTAAAGCCTTTTCAGTTTCTTCAATGGCTTTATCTATCATCCCATTTTCCTCGTAATATTCAGCTGACTTCCACATCATTTGAATTAGGTTTTCTGCAGAAATCAACTTTTGCTTTTCAGCAGCTTCAAATTTACCTTTTCCAGACAAAAGATATGCTTTCTCTGTCAATTTGGTAAAAGTCATTTCCGGGATTTGTTCAATAGCGACTTCAGCACTCTTGAAATCGCCTTTTGTCTTGTAGGCATAAGCAAGAAAACGAAGAGCATCATATTTAACATCACTTTGATTAGTTTTTTCAATAAGTTTACAGGCAATACTAATCGTTTCATCAGGGTTCTCTGTATAATTCAAAACATAAAGCAAACTATTGAGCAAAACCTCGTTTTCAGGATAATTTCTTAATCCTTCTTCAAGAATTCGCCTGCTCTCAGATGGATTGCTTTCTCTGTATTTGTACGCCTCATCGGCTATCTTTTTAACTGAGCATTCCATTTCCTTCAAATTAAAATCAAACAATTCATCCATTGACACGCTAAAATAGCTTGCCAAAAGAGGAGCAAGTGTAATATCAGGAAGAGCTATACTGTTTTCCCATTTGCTTACAGCCTGAAAAGAAACACCAATGCTCTCTGCTAATTGCTCCTGTGTTATACCTAGCTGTTTGCGTAATTTTTTTATTTTATTTCCTATATTCATCGTTTGCCTCCTACATGAAATGAAGTGCACTTGTTTTGAGCTCAATTAGAGTATAACATACGACCTTAATGCTATCAATAACTTGTAAAACGATATTTTTCAACCGTGGGTTGAGATTTTTCAATGTTAGAAAATAAAAATTGAATCCAACATATTCTTTGAACAAATTGTGATGAAATCAAAGAAAATCACAAGGGATGTACAAATAAAACTTTATAAACATTAGTGAAAACGTGCTACCATTAGATTACTCTGATGGTAGCACGTTTTCGTTCAATATACATAAGATATCTTCCATTTTTATTTCACTATCCGCTTTGTAAAAAACTTTAGAAGATTCAAGAAGAGGATATTTTTTCCTTAATTTTTTCTCGGTTTTAGCAATACAATCTTCTACCGATATGACTATTATAATATTTTGTCTTTCAAGCGAAGCTTTTATCTCATAGTCAACATATTTACTTTCAAAAATAGATTTATCATAAATCAAAACGGTTGCTACTGTTCCATTTATTTTTTTATCAATCCAATTATAAATTTCAGTTTGATTTGTTCTATCGCGCACTACTTCTTCTTCCGTAGCAATATATTTACCCGTTTTGTTTATCAATTGTCTGTACTTTTCTGCTATTTTATGACTACTATTATAATGGAAGCTTAAAAAAACTTTTTGAAGAGGTTTTTCTATTTTTGAAATATTGTTTATACTCATTAACAAATCTTTTTCCAATTGTTTTTGTTCTTGAATGTTTTTATATTCGATAAGCTCCATAATGCAATTGACAATATTTTCTTTTTCTTTTATATCATAATTGTTTAACCCTTGCCAACTGCTTTCCAAATCTGTCTCTTGGTAGACTTGTTGCTTATTAGCATCTTCCCAAATCCATTTTGATGTCTTACCAGTACAACCAACAGGAAGCAACGTAATTCCTTTATCTTTTGCTATTCGATATTCTTGGTAAACACCATCTTCATTTAACTTTTTTAGGTTATCTTCTGCGTATGTTTCTTTACCAAACAAAGTAATTATACAACCGCTATTTGATATAAGCTGTTCTCGTAACTCTTGAGTATTATCTCCCACAGAAACAAGTGGATATATTTCAATGGTATTGTTTAATTTTTTTGATATGTTCAAATTCATACCATAACAAGCACCAATCAACAAGTAGTTACCTATATTTTGTCCGAATCCACTTACAATTCTAAAATTATTTTCAGCCAATTTTCTAGCTAAGAATTGAATGAGTT
Source organism: Acutalibacteraceae bacterium (assembly GCA_045631165.1). Lineage (GTDB taxonomy): Bacteria > Bacillota > Clostridia > Oscillospirales > Acutalibacteraceae > UBA6857. The sequence goes on along the minus strand of JAZQUF010000001.1, from coordinate 6,860 downwards.
CTGCTTCATCCGAATCTTTTGACACACTATCAGTAATACTTCCCGATATAAATACTCGCCTCTGATCCAATTTTTTCTTTATATACTTCAAACAAGTTAAAATTTGAGAAAAATCATCTATGAGAATAGTTTGTATACCATATCTTCGCATTTCTCGAATTCTTAATTTTTGATAATTTGAATCCTCGTTATATTGTTTATTGTCGGAATAATCCTTTTCTTGAACTTTTCTCATAAAACAATAATGATTCTTTGGGGCATTATTATCAAATGTGTGTTTAACAATACTGAGTATTCTTTCTAAATTGGGATCAGAAAAGCTAAAACCAATAAATAAAAAGGTATTGGTAATTAACTCTGTAAACAGAGCTTTAGTAAATACCTCTCTATTTCTATCGTATGTTTCATAATCGTTTTTAGTAATTATTGCTTCATCTGGATATCTTTTATCACCATGCATTTTATAGATTGTAACATCATGATTCGGCACATGATATTTAAATTGATCTTTGTTAACTTTCAAATCAACTATTTTTTGAATGGGAGGATTAGAAAGAGTATCCTCAATTAAAGAATCATAATTTGTAGTCCAATATGATTTTATCGGTAGTTGTCCCAACAGCATAAGAATTTCGTTGTTTTTCGGAATTCTATTAAACTCATCAAATATCAATTTATTTATGTCATGCCTACCATACTCATTTTCAAAAAACTGTGCAGCAAGAGCTAAATCTATATTAGGATTTATTTCTAACTGTTCAATCATTGGACGCATTAAACCTTTCCAATCAACAAAACCAGAATTTATAGAAATACCTGCACCAGCAAAAATAGACAAGTGTTCAGTTTCTAACTCTTCGGCCATTATATTCAAATAACTGATATGCTCTCGATTAATAATACTGTTCATAAATGTCCACCTTGCTACATATTTTTTTCAGTATAAAACACTGAAATGAAAAAACAATAACGTATTTGTTAAATATTATTCATAACCCACTCAAAAATTGCCAAAACTAATGCGATCTCGCTGTATCTTCAAACAAAACGAGATCGCATTACTGTGGTGGAGACGGAGAGGATCGAACTCTTGACCTCTTGAATGCCATTCAAGCGCTCTCCCAGCTGAGCTACGCCCCCAAATATTTAGTTTTTTTATTATTCAGTACGAGGGTGCTTTTCTGAGTGCCTTGGGCTCCCAGCTGAGCTACGCCCCCGTATTTGAAATAAGAAGTAATAGTGAAGAAGTAAGAAGTTGATTTTATTTCTTCAGCGAAAGTATTTTAGCATATATGATTTGTTTTGTCAACAGAAACTTATAGCCTCAGATATGTTGACAAATAACCGAAAACTTGATAGAATATACCGAACTTTAATTAACGGCAGGGTACTGTAAAAGCCTGCCTCAGAATAAAAAGAACGGAGAGTGTAAAAATGACCTATTTTTACAAAAAAGACGGGGAAATCTTTATCCCTGAAAAAATAAACCCTGACCTTGTAAAGCTCGCAACTGCTGTTGTCAAGGCAACCAAAACAGGCTTCAGATTCCAGCTCAAGTCAACATCTCTTTCCAACGCCCTCAAGGCAGGTAAGAGAGAGCAGATGCTCAATATTATGCAGAAGTGCTTCAAAACCAACAAGAGACTCTATGATGACGATATGGCTCTCACAGGCGTAACCGTTGAGGAGGTTGAGGACAGCTTCTTCGATGATAAGGATGATGATTTCATCAAGGCTCAGCTTCAGATTCTCATTTATTTCGCTGTCATCAACACAGTTATCGAGTCAAGAATGATGAGCCTTCTCAGTACAGGCTGTGAAAAAGCTCTCGGTGTACCCCTCAACAAAATCAAGTTCTTCACTAATCAGGAGGAAATTCTCGAGCTCGACGAGGAAGCCTTCGAGGGTGAGCTTGAAGAGTAAATTTGAACGCAGAACGCAGAATCACGATCGAATAAGGTGGTGTAGGATATCCTACCCGCCTTTTTTTAGTCAGGAGTTAATAATGAAGCGAAGCTTCAATATCGGGACTTCCTCTGTGCTTCATCAGGGAGTTTTCGTCAAATTGCCCAAATATCCGTCTGATTTTTCTAATGCCAATTTTGACGGAAATGTGATATAATGCTCTTATACGGCAGGGTGCAAAATTAAACCTGTCAAAGAAAAAGGAGACTATTATGAATACTTACACCAAAAAAGAACGGAATATGTACCTTATCGGTCTTATGGGTCAGAATATGATCTATAACATTATCGGTACAGGTATGGCTTTCTATTTCCAGAGCGTTATCTTCCTTCCGGCTATGGCTATCAGCATTATTATGGGCATTGCCCGTGTATGGGACGCTATCAACGACCCGATGATGGGTACCATTGTTGACCGTACAAGAACCAAGTACGGTAAGTGCCGTCCTTACCTTTTCTTCGTACCCGGCATTGTTATGATAACCACTATCCTTACCTTCATCAACGGCCAGTACTCAGGCTCAAACCCTGCTTCCACCAATGCTCTTATTATCGGCTGGGCAGGTGTTTCCTACATACTCTGGGGTATGACCTATACTGCCGGCGACATTCCCATCTGGGGTATCACTGCTCTTATGACTGAAAACGATAAAGACCGTTCAACTCTTTTAGGTCTTGCACGTATTATAGGCGGTGTCGGTTCAGCAATCATTATGGTTGCTATTATCCCTCTTTCTCAGACTGTAGGTCAGATGTTCACTGATAACGGTATGTCTCAGGCTAAGGGTCTTCAGTACGGCTTTATAGCTGTAACTGTTGTGCTTACTGTCCTCGGTACTATTGCCTTCCAGTGCTCAGCTTATACCAAGGAAAGAGTTAAACAGCCCTCTGATGAGGCCAAAGGCTTTATTGACAACGTCAGAATTATGTGGGCTTGCAAGCCTTTCAGAAGAATCCTTATCTCAGGTGTTATCAAGGCTCCTATGCAGATTTTAGGTCTTGTTGCTATGACTCTTCTCTCATATTACTACGGTGATAACGGCGGTGACGGTCAGGACTATATGCTTTATATGGCTATCCTTGGCGGCCCGATGTTCCTCGGTCAGTTCGGTGCTATGGCAATTGTTCCAAAGCTTTGCTATAAGCTTGAAAAGAAAAAGGTTTACAATGTAACAAGCATTATCGGTGCTATTCCCTTTATTCTTCTCTTTGTTGTATATCTTATCGACGGCACAGGTCTCTATAAGCCCCACTGGCTCGCAATTATGGCTGTACTCTTTGCAGTTGCAGGTGCAGGTGTAGGTGCTTCAACTGTTATCCAGTCAATTATGATTGCTGACTGTGTTGACTATGACGAATATCATACAGGCTACCGTCCCGACGGTGTATTCTTCTCAGGTCAGAGCTTTATTACAAAGCTTGGTGCAGGTGTTTCATCCTTCATTCAGGGTATCGTATTCGCAGCCGTAGGCTTCAGCGGTGATGCTGTTGCACGCTGTAACGAGCTACTTGCCGCTTCACCGAAAGAGGACTTCCTCTTCGCTACAGCTCCCGAGTTTGAGCCATACCGCTTCGGTATGTTCTTCCTTATTACTATCCCTGCAGCTATTACAAGCTTCATATCAATCATTCCTATGCTCAAGTATGAAATCACCAACAAGAGCTATGCTGTGATTCTCTCAGAGCTTGCCGAAAGAAGAAGTGCTGCTGAGGCAAAAAAGGACTAAGCGACATTCATTACTTTTCATTTTTTAAACTCCTAAGGAAAGAGCCACCTGTCAGGTGGCTCTTTCCCGTTGTTAGGGATTTAGAATCACCCCTTGTTATACAGCTTAATGAATAATAGAACCCTTCAGTCAATAAGACTATCCTTTCTGGAAAGGTGGATTTGTCGAAGGCAAAGACGGATAGGTCAAACTCCTGACTAAAAAAGGCGGGTAGGAAGTATCCTACACCGCCTTAGTCAGTCGCGAATCTGCGTTCAAAACACCTTTACATTCTCTGAAGCTCAACTATGATAGTCCAGAGGCGTGTGCTTTTAAGCATAAAGATAATCTTGTTTACAAAGGATATGAGATCCTTGCTTTCGTTATATGTGAGCTTTTCACTGCCGTTGTCAATAATGAGTGCCTGAGTCAGACAGAGACCGCCATCTCCGAAAACCTCGGCTCTGACATAGCTGAAGCTTTCTGCTCCCTCTATTGTGTCAAGGTCGAGAGTGACTGCCTTACTGTCGATTTCACCCTTGTATATAATCTTGCCGTCAGCGATAAACTGTACGGTGTGGGCGTTGTCGGCTGTGACAGTGATTTTGTGTCCCTGAGTCTCAACCTTAGTGAATACGGGATAGGGAATGCCACTGTTTCTCACGTCGAAGGACTTCTCAGGTCCGATGATATCGTTGCCGCGTCTGAGAGATCTTGTAACAAGGAAGGATGCTCCTGACTGCATAGTTTTTCTGACGTTGTCGGCAGTGTTTTCTTCCATCATAAAGATGCTGAAGGAGCTGTCGATATTTTCTGTTACATGAGCATCGGTATTACTGAAGCCGATTACATTTTTTCCGTAGGGGAGAGTGTACATAAGAAGATTGTCCCAGAGTATTCTGTCGTAAGGTGTAACGCTGTTCTTTTCGTTGAATACCTCCATACCGAGGCAGGTATCATATTTAAGGAGAATATCACCGAAGAATTTTACGTTGTCAGGATTGCTAACCTGAGAGATATCGTTATTGCTTTCGAGCCAGTCACCGGGATGGTTGATAATGGAAAGACCACCGTTTTTCTGAGTAAAGGATACTGCCTTTTCAAAGCCGTTTTCACTGCCACCGAAGCCGTTTCCCTTGCCTTCGGGTAAGAAGAAGCCATTGACATGAGATTTGGTGAGGGTCAGATTGTTAAGCTCGTTTGCTCCGGTTATGCAGGTCATCTTTTTGCCTCTGACAGTGCCGTCATAGAGGGGATATGTGCCTGATGTCATAGCATCAAATTCCTCATCGGTGAGGTGAGCTACCTTATTGCCCGAAAGCTTCTGATAGGTATAAAGCAGAAGAGTAGGCTGTTTTCTGTTCCATTCTGTGCCGGTTATACCGTGGTCGGAGTTTGCAACAAAGTCGTAGTTCTGATTGTAGTATTCCTTGAGCATAGTGGCAAGGTCCACGTCAGCATCACTGTAGGTTGAATGTGTGTGAAGGGTACCCTTATAGGCGCCCCAGGCATTTTCACCTTCCCATATAACCTCGCTGTAGGGTGAGACTATTGTGTAGTCGCCCTGAGCATTACCGATTATAGCCGTAAGGCTGAAAATAAGAATAAGACTGAGAAACAATGCTGTTAGTTTTTTCATAATATTTCCTCCTTTGGTTTATAAGTATATTTAAGCAGAAGGCGGGGTGAATGTCAATAAGAATGCTGAATTTGATGATTTTGTGAGGCTTGATGAAGAGGGGGGAGGTGGCTCCGTGACATTGCCGAAGGCAATGTCCGGGGATGCCTTTCGGCATCCCCGCGCCGTATACGGCGACGGAGCCACCGTGGCTGAAATTTCATCGGAGTTTAATTTTTATATTGCAAAAACCTATTTTTTCTGCTAAACTTATAGAGTTATGATATTGAGGTGAAATTATGAAAACTATAACAGCTCAGGCTGAAAAGCTTGTAAATGAACTTATAGAAAAAGCAAAGCTCAGAAAAGGTGATTTGCTTGTAATAGGTTGCTCATCAAGTGAGATTGTTGGTGATGAGATAGGTAAAGGCTCCTCTGTGGAAGCTGCCGAAGCAGTTTTTGAGGGTATCTATCCCACTCTTAAAGAAAAGGGAATATATCTTGCGGCTCAGTGCTGTGAGCATCTCAACAGAGCCATCATCACCGAAAGAGACTATGCTGAAAAGCACGGCCTTGAAATAGTCAATGTTGTGCCTCAGCCTAAAGCAGGCGGCAGCTTTGCAACAACCTGCTATAATAATTTGGAGTCTGCAGTTGCTGTGGAATATATTAAAGCTGATGCAGGTATGGATATCGGTTCAACCTTAATCGGTATGCATCTGAAGGCCGTTGCAGTGCCTATAAGGCTCAGCCGTAATACTATCGGCAGTGCCTATGTTACCTTTGCCAGAACAAGACCGAAGTGCATCGGTGGTATCAGAGCCGTATATAACGATAATCTGATGTAAGACTTGCAAAAGATAATGATATTTGATATACTGAACCAAATCCTGTTAATGAGGTGAAATTATGCCTATTAAAATAGATGACAGACTCCCTGCCAGAGAAATGCTTGAGCAGGAAAATATATTTGTTATGACAGAGTCCAGAGCCAAGAGCCAGGATATCCGTCCTCTGAAGATTCTTATTCTTAATCTTATGCCCACTAAAATTGTAACAGAGACTCAGCTTCTGAGACTTATGAGTAATACGCCTCTTCAGGTTGATGTTGAATTTTTGCAGATGGCAACCCATCAGTCAAAGAATACCTCCCAGAGCCATCTGAATAAGTTTTACTATACCTTTGATATGATAAAGCACCGTAAGTATGACGGTATGATTATAACAGGTGCCCCTGTTGAGCTTATGGAGTTTGAAGAAGTTGACTATTGGGATGAGCTTTGCGAAATCTTCGAATGGACTAAGACCAACGTTTATTCTACCTTCCATATCTGCTGGGGTGCTCAGGCGGGTCTTTATTACCACCACGGCATCCAGAAATACACCTTACCCGAAAAGATGTTCGGTGTATTCCCCCACAGACCCCTCGACCTTTATCATCCTCTTATGCGAGGCTTTGATGAGACTTACTTTGTGCCTCACTCAAGACATACAGATGTCAAGTTTGACGATGTGGCTCTTTGTAAAGATTTGCAGATACTCTCCTACTCCGAGCAGGCAGGTATCCACCT